>JAZLAT010000033.1:0-41487 GCA_045613345.1 Candidatus Enterousia sp. | reverse complement strand
CACCAAATCACGCACTAAACGGCCACGCGGGGTCGGATCATCGGTCGGTTGACCATACGCATCAAAGGCATAACCGTCGCCCTCTATGTAAATATGAATATGCGAATCGTTTGGATTGTTTATTTTTTGCCAACTTGCAATTTCATAGTCCCCCGCGTCAATCGGGACATAGGTAAAATCGTCCAGTTGTGCCCCACCCCGTGTTGCACACGCACCCAGCAAAAACAAAATTGCAAAAATTTTTTTCATAAATTTATATTACTACATCCGCGCACATAACCCAATAAAAATATAAAATGGAAAACTATTTTTTTTATGTTATAATCGCAACCGATTTAACCGTAAACAAACAAAAAAAGGAAGTATTATGAAGATTAAACCATTTGCAGGCGTGCGCCCACCACGTGAACTGGCATCCGAAGTTGCTTCGCGTCCATACGATGTTTTGAATTCTGTTGAAGCCAAAGCCGAAGCCGGTGAAAAATCATTACTGCACATCATTAAACCAGAAATAGATTTTGATCCAATCGCCGATGAACACGAACAGAAAACCTATGACAAAGCCGTTGAAAACTTCAAAAAATGGCAGGAAAACGGTTGGCTGGTCCAAGATGACAAAGAAATGTATTACATCTATGCGCAAACGATGGACGGTCGGACACAATATGGACTGGTCGCGGCGGCGAATGTCGATGACTATATGACGGGCAAAATTAAAAAGCACGAATTGACCCGCAAAGACAAAGAAGACGATCGTATGATTCATGTTCGTATTCAAAACGCGAATATTGAACCAGTGTTCTTTGCATACCCGGATGTCGCCGAAATGAACGAGATTGTCGCAAACTTTGTTGCGAACAACGAACCCGAATATGACTTTACCGCAGCCGATGGTTTTGGCCATAAATTTTGGGTCATTCGTGATGATGCAATCAATGCGCGGATAACCGAAATCTTTCGTGATATTCCCGCCATGTATGTTGCAGACGGTCACCATCGCACGGCGGCGGCGGCACGCGTTGGCGCGGAAAAGCGCGAACAAAATCCGAACCACACCGGCAATGAAGAATATAACTATTTCCTTGCGGTGATTTTCCCTGAAAGTCAATTAAAGGTTATTGACTATAACCGCGTTGTGCGCGACCTTAACGGGTTGACACCAGAACAGTTCTTGGCGGAATTAGAAAAGTCGTTCGAAGTGACCGAGATGGGTACGGAAATTTACAAGCCAACAAAATTGCACAACTTTGGAATGTATTTGGGCGGCAAATGGTATTCATTGACCGCGCGCCCGGGCACATATAACGACAACGACCCGATTGGCGTTTTGGACGTGACGGTTCTGTCGAATTTAGTGTTCGATAAAATATTGAACCTTGGCGACCTGCGCACCAGCAAGCGAATCGATTTCGTTGGTGGAATCCGCGGACTTGGTGAATTACAGAAACGCGTTGACAGTGGCGAAATGGCGGTTGCATTCGCACTGTATCCCGTGACAATGCGCCAAATTATAGACATCGCCGACACTGGCAACATTATGCCACCGAAAACAACGTGGTTTGAACCCAAACTGCGCAGCGGTCTGGTGATACACAAATTAGTGTAAGTGTTAGTGGTTAGTGATTAGTGCGGGCGGCAAATGCCGCCCGTGTTTTTATTGTTGATTTTGCGGCACATAACTTGCCACCGGTCCCGCAATAAAATCACCACCGGTTCCCGCATTTGTAAAGAATGTGTTTGTGACGGTGTCATACATTCCTAATGTGCCGTCACTATTGCGTTTCGCAGGAATAAAATTGCGAACCAGTGTACTATTATCCCAAATTTTCGCATAATAAATGCGTCCCCAATACAAGACATGTTCTCCACTGTATCCGAACAAATATAATGGCAAACCTTCATCTGTATAATATGTGTGATTTGCATCAAGCGACTGAATATTTACAAGATATGTGCCATTATCATTGATAACATGATAATAATTTTCAGGAATATTCAAATCATATATCAATGGCACATCGTAAATTGCAACGGTGGATGTATCACTATCATTTCCTATACCATAAAAATAACGATTTTGTTTATTGATTCCCACATAAACCGCATCTAGTGCAAGATTAGCCGCGCCGTCTAACATCCACTTCCACCCGTTTCCAACAGAAAATGTTGTTCTTTTTACAAGCAAACGCATATTATGATTATCAATATTTACCCGAATTCCCGTATTAATATACTGTTCACCGGTACTTTCCAGATACTCCAACTCTGTATACCCCGATGGCACTCTGCCGTACAATCCCGCCAAGTTCCACAAATTGCACTTTGGTGGGTTCGCGCATACAAATTCGCTGTTTATTCCGTTTTGGATTGCGGCGTTTGCCGTTGCCGCCGTCACCAAGGCGGACTTTTGTTCGCCGTATGTGGCGGTCGTATCATAAATTGCTTTTGCACCGATGCCATCGGGGGACGTGGAATCATAAGTCATAACCGTATTCGCATTATTTGCCGGCGCCGCATCTTGCCTTGTTGCGGCATTGGTATCGACATAATATTGCGATGTTGATATATTCGTATTTTCTGCACGCACGGTCGTGGCACAAAATACCAACATAATTGCAATTATCATTTTTTTTGCGACACCCCGTCCTGCGGACATCCCTTTGGTCAGAGGGGAATTAGTGGCAAATAAAACTGAAACTTTTTTCATGTTTTCCCCCATATATCAATGTATTTATTTGAAACCTTCCTTGGGTTTAAGTGTATAAAAAACCAAGGTTTTTTTTCTACCTTGTTTCTGAAATCCGCCATTTGCGGTTTGTGTATTGTTTTTATTGGCAAAATTTGATTTTTAAAATGTTGAAAAAAGTGGTTGACTTTAAACCTTGGTTTAATTTAGACCACTTTATATGCGGAAAAAACGCACCAAACGCCCGTCCACCATGGCAATTCTTTGGAATATTATCATATATGGAAATTAAAAAAACGGGTGACATTTGCCGCCCGCACTAACCATTAAACAAACATGTCGAATCGACATGTCGGGGTGTTCACAAATCATACAAAGCATTGATTCCCAAGGCCTTTTGCATAAGCATTATAGCCATCGGCACCCCAACACGGGGTACAGAATCTTAACGGTGCAAAAGTTTTTAAAAATAAAAATCCGCCATTATTCGGCGGAATAAAATTCAATTTTTAACCTTGTTTTTCTTTGCCGTACTTTTGCAACAACAACTTTTGAAATTCGTCTTTATTGTTGCTGACATTCATAACATTTTTCATAAATTCTTGGTTATGGTTTGGCACACGCAAAACCCATTCAGCATAATGACGACTTTTGTGCGGCAACAAAAACACACCATTTGAACGAAAAATTCGCATCAATTCCGACAAATGTGTCCAATCCCGGTGCATTGGAAAAACATAGAAATAATGCCGACCATTTGAAACAATAACCTTTTCAAGCCTATATGTCTTAATCGCGGCTTCCAAGACATCGGACACCGCCGGTTCATATTTCGGGAAATGCCCCGTTTTATATAATAAATACTTCATATATCCCATGACTAACCGCCCTGTTTTTTATGCCAAGCTCTTATGATATATCGTACTTTAAATAAGTCAAGAAATTTAAATCCCAATTCGATGCGACAATTTCATCATAAATATCGACTCATCACCAAAGTCCCGCGTATTATTCGGATTTATACGGTATATAAACCCAATTGCACCATCGGTAAATTCACCAAACGCGTGACGATAAGACGCATTCAATCGGACTTCGCGCGTATTGTTTGAAACATCTATGCTGTGCACACCTGTGTCTGAAATGTTCAATTTATAACCGCCATTTTCAGAATCAACAATTTCATAATCAGCATAATCATACCGTAATGCACCGCGCACCACAGAAAGCGGCATCGACACACCAACCGCAAAATTTTCAAAATCTGCCCCTAATGCAAATGCATTAGAATCCAATTCGGAAAAGTTAAACATTGCACCCAAAGCCGCCGTTGGTACCGTATGTGCAAATGTCGCATGTGCACGCAACCGCACAGAATCGATTGGTTGCATAACGACACCAAAGTCGACATAATTCGTATCCGCCGAACCAATACCCATCATTCCGGTCGAATACGCACCCAAAATAGTATCGCTTTCGTGTGCTGTACCAATAGAGGATGTCAAACCAAATTTTTCACCGTTCCAACTAATACTTGTTGCTGCGCCAGAAACATTGCCAAGGCGCGCCGGTTCAAACATTTCTGAAATCGACGGGTCATTTTCCAACAGACCTTCGTCCGTAATTGCCCCAGAAAATCCGCGCGCACCAAACGACCAATTACCAACTTTATATGACCCGCCCACCGTCATCGCATTTGTTGCCAAACCCATAATCGGATTAGACATACCAAAGAATCGTGATTCACCATCAGTTAAATACCTTTGAAAACCAGCTGTCAAATTTATATTGCCTTTGTCGTATGCAAAACGCATATTATCCAATCCACCAAGGTTATCATAATAATCATATTCGCCACGCGAAACACTGAACGACATATTTCCAATATGCACACTGTTATCCGATGGCGCACGCGTCGCCAAATCACGCAAAGTATTCCCCATATACAACCCGCGCGCAGATTCTGTCCCAAAAGTAAAACTGTTTTCCCAAATGCGCGGGACCGACAAAGTTCCATCAAAACTTTCGACAATATCATACGCCACAATATTTACCGCACCGCGCCCAATGTTCAACGCACCAGAGCCATGAAAACCAGTATTTACCGCCGCCCGCCAATAAGCATTATACGGCGCAGACACAATCTTGCCATTAGTATAGTAATATAAATTCGTCCCCGGCATTGTCGCACGTTCAAGATTGATAACTCCATATCCAAAAATCTGTTTGAACGCGTCCAAATATGAAGTATTCACACCAACCAGACTTTCATAGCCCTGGGGCATTTGATACAAAGACTGTAAATGCGAAATTAAATCAGATTCGCTTATCTTGCCACTGGTCTGGGACGATGAGGTAAGACGTCCCAAATAAGGTCCATCTGCGGTCAAAGCCAACAACATAAATATCTGTTCTGGGGTCATATAGTGAAATGCCGACGTCAAAACTCCCGCCGCCCCCGCCACAGCCGCAGTTGCCATTTCATCGTTCGCACCAACACCCGCAAAACACCATGGATCAATTGTTTCACTACCGGTGCCTGTAATTCCACATATACGCGACTTATAATAATTGCCATCTTCCATCCATGTTGACAACCGATATTGGGTAGTATTGGTTGGCAAAGAATCCGAATTCGGTGCAATTGTTGTCGCTTCGCTTGTGTTTGAAGTTACGGCAACAACCGACATAAACAAATGTTCAAGATTTGGATAAACCAAAGGCGCGGCATTTTCGAAACTTGCCCATTGTAATTCATCTTGGCAACTGCTTGACGATTGCAAAGATCCGCCCGTCGAAAACACAACCAATGGTGCCGACGACGTTCCGTCCATACTGTTTGTTTTCTTGTAAACTGATGCAGTATTTAATTCTTCAAAGAACGCCTGGGCCTGTGTCATCGGTGTATCCGTAGGAGTTTCTAAATCATAGTATTGCGTTATCAATTCATAAAACTTTGTTCCATAATTTTCCGCCCCAACCGATGTCACAGAATTTACAGTCCCTGATAAACGATTATGTAACGGTTCAATTACATCGGTATTCGCAATAACATCTGTTTTGGAACGACCATAACCATCGACAGAATTCGTGCGTAAATTCTTGGCATGCAAAAGTGCCGCGTAATTATTATATACCGAAGTTTCTAACTGTTTGGTTTGGGTAACAAAACCATCGGCTAATTCATACGCAACATCGACCGTTCCGTCATTATTTAAATCTAAATACAACAAACCATCCGAACCAATATAGCCATAATAAGACGCGTTTGTTCCGGTTAACAAAACCATATTACTATCTGCACCGGTAATAACATCGTCTCCAACCTTTACAGCAAAATTTTCATCCAATGCCGTCAAAGTCAAACTGTCGCCTGTGGCTAATGAATCCCCGGCCATCACACAAGAACCCACAGATACCGGTGTCCCAAGTACCACCATCGCACTGCCCCCGCCGGTACGGTAAATTGTCATCTGTCCATTAGGCATAAATCCAACAAAGTCACCACCCAATGCCCCATCGGTATATCCGCCAACAACCGCCGCCACAATATCGTCACTTTGCGTAACCAAAACATCACTGTCGCCAATATTGACCGAAACAACCAAAGAATTATGTATCGCCGTCCCAGAATTCGACAAATCAAAACCACCCGATAAATCTTCGGTTTCAGAATATGCGCCGCCATCAAAAGTCCAATTATTATTGTAATATTTATTAGAAGTTCCGTTTGGCGTGGCGCTTGTTGCATCCAACCAATTCACATACACATTATCACGAATCGACGTTCCCGGGGCCGCATTCACACCATTTGCGGTTACCAAAGCAACATTAACCGGTCGTCCACCTGTTACATCTTCATCCAATGCAAGTGGTACATAAGTTGAACTTCGCAAAGTTTTTTGACCCAAATATCCCCGTGCAAAAGGCGAATATCCATGCATCATCAACAAATAGTTCGGATAGTTAAACGAATTATCGTTCATAAAAGAAAAATTTTGTGACCAAACATCACCCAAATACCAAACTCCCAATTCTTCGGCATAATTATAATTGGGCATTAACGACTTGGGCCCATCTGGCAATGCCGATGAAAATAACGCCGTCCCCGAACTTGAAGAGCCACCACCACCACCCGAAGAGCCACCACCCGAAGAACCACCACCATGATAATTATCATCATCAGGCTTAAAAACATCAGTCAATAAAAACAGGCCACCTACGACAACGGCGGCACCTGCCGCCGCCAATGTCATGCCCTGGGCGGTGGACAGCCCACCAAACACACCACCCGTTCGTTCGGGAACAGTTCGGGAACGATAATTCCTTATTTGACGATCACATGCAGAAGCATCGGCACCATACATTTGCAATATTTGTGCCGCACGATAATCATTATTCATCAACGCAGTGCAAACCAAAGACAAGCCAGTATTATCAACATAATTTACATTTGCGCCATTATTCACCAAAACTTGGACTTGTTGTACATCCAAATTTTTTGCTGCCGCCAACAATTGTGCCGCCATTGCAAAATCATTCGGCGCCGCAAAAGACGCAATCGGCGCAAAAAACAACGCGAACACCAAAAGGCGGATAAACTTCATTTCTCTCTCACTTTATCGCAAGTCTTATTTTATCATATATTGCGCAAATGTGTCCAGAAAAAAATATCGGGGCTTTTCGCCCCGACAATATTTTACGTATCGATTTACCGACAATACCCCATTTCATGCATAATCCTTGCAACTTCATCCGGAGTACCTTCAATAGTAATCCGTTTATAAGTTGTTTTTGTCACGGTCTTGCAATCCGGTTCTGGTTTGGGTTCCGGTTTTGGCTCCGGTTTCGGTTCAACAATTGGTTCTGGTATAACAACCGGCTTCGGCTTTGGTTTCGGCTTCGGCTTTGGTTTTACATTTACGGTCTGTTCGCCGCAATTGTTATTGTTGATATCGGTGCTTTTGTTAAAGTCAACATTTCCCGAACCACTGTTCGAAATCTCGATATCTTCATAATTTACGACACCATCGCGATTGATAATATTGTTATTGCCGTTTACTTCAATACGGGTTGTTTCACCACAACCGCAACCACAAGACTTGTCACAAGAAGTCGCCAACATCATCAATGTAAGCAAAGACAATGTCTTTACATTGATCAAATTTCTCATATTTTTCTTCATATTTCACTCCTTTGTTCGGATTTCTTGATATATTATAGACAAAATATAATCATTGTCAATAGGTAATTAAAAAATATTTTTTGCAACGGGTTTTATTTTCTGGTATAATTAATTCAGTTTATATGGCGAGAGAATGAAGTCCAAAAGCATAATTTTTATTATACTGTGCGTAATTGCGCCGATTTTTACCGCAAGTGCCGCGGCATCTAAATGCTCCAAGGCAAACCTTACACGTTGCATGGATTCGGCTTGCGCGATAAATATTGGGGTAAATCCATCGGCACGGTGTCAATATTGCGGTACTTCAAGTGCCGGAACGCCGCCCAAGATGAAAAATGTAACCGCGGGTCAATCTACTAAATATGCGATTGCGGCACGCGATTTGGCTAACGCACCATCAGACCCCGAAAAGCGTTATATTTGGGCAACAAATGAATGCATAAAAAAACTTACTGATTGCACCCAAGACGATGTTGCGGTGGCATATGATACATTAATAGAACAATCTTGTCGCGCCGCGGGTGTGACAATCCAAGTTGCAAAAACATCGGCATCTATGGGCGAAAAACCGACCCAGAAAAAGTGCGAAACAAACATAAAAACATGCATTACGAAAAAATGCGGGGCAAGTTACGAATCTTGTGGCACCGATGCGGACATTGACCGCAGTGTTTCTGAATGTGCGATTGATGCAAAGGGGTGTGAAGAATATATTTCCGGGATTCGTGATACGGCAAAATCGGAACTCAATTCATTGATTGAACACAACGAAGCCGTACTGCGCGCCATCGCACAAAAAAAACAACAAGAACGCGATACAAATGTAAATACGGCGTTTATAAATTGTGAAAACAACATCGGAATTACATCTTGCGAAACAAAAATATGCAATAAATTAGAAGGCAAATGCACGGACGAATATGCCGAAACAGAAAAAGCAATGGCCAAAGAACTATGCAAATATCACAAAACTGCATGCACAATGTTGAAATAAAATGAAAAAGACGATTGGAATTTTTAATATGATTATGTTGACCGCAATAGTTGCGAATGTTGCAAACGCAGCGACATCTCAATCAGTGCGATTTCAAGAAGCCGTAACAAGCATGTCGACCCCCGGGGTCGACACATCGGAAACCGACCGCGCAGCGCAATACGCCGCATTACGCGCCGCATACGAAAAGAATGGCAATCAACCAGACGGCAAAGTTCAAGACGCGTCATCTGCATTGACATGCGATACAGACTTACGCAAATGCATGACGGATAAATGCGGCGAAGGTTTTACAAAATGCAAAAACGACAGCACAACTATTTGGGGCAATAAAATAGCATCTTGTCGCGCCAAAACAAAATGTACCGCGCACGAATATGAAACGCTTGCGCCCGAAATATTGGCGGATCGCGACGCAAATGTTCGGACTTCATATTACAAAGCAGTGATTCAATGCGGTGACAATTATAACAAATGCATATTTGATGAATGTGGAAGCTCGTTAAAAAAATGTCTTGCAAAAAAAGACGGTGACCGCGCGATATCAAAATGTGCATCCATTGCGAACAATTGTCGCGAACAAGACAGCGGATTGGCTTCACGCGCCATGTCGACATTCGGCGATTTGCGCCAAATTGCGACCAAACGTGTCAGCCATGATGAAGCACGCCTTTATGAATTACGTAATTTAATGCGCGAAAGTTGCAACCGACTTGGTGCAATGTTTGATGAAAGAACACTGGATTGCGTATACACAGTGAATTTCTTTGCGGGCCAAGACGCGACAACGCCTATGGCATCAAAAAAACTTTATGCTGGGGACACTTTCCAATGTAATGCAGATTGGTTTGGTATTGATGTTACAACATACCTTGAAAATGCATATCGTCGCACAAGTGCGCAAAAATCTGCATCGGCGGCAATGTGGGCGGGGGGTGTTGGCACCGCCGCAGGTTTATGGGCTTCAGGTGCCCCACAACTTGCAATCAAAACGCAAAACGCAAAACAGGCTTTGCAACAAGCAGAACAAGCAAAAGCCGAACAAGAATGCCAAGACCAAGGCAAGGAATACAGCAATGGTCAATGTGTTGACAACAATAATCAATTACAAGTTAATGCTGACAACATCAGTATTCCTACTAGTAGTGACAGCACTATTAATAACCAAACAAAACCGAGTAAAGAAGTTACCTCCACTAGCACAGAAATCAATCAAGAAAACGATGATTTTAAACGTCCGAACGCACAAGGAACAAAACCAACAAAATCTGAACTAGACCTGGACCAATCTGGAAGGGAATGCCGCCGATACTATACAGACGAATGGTGCGATGACTATTACAAGAATGTAAACATATCTGTATTTGTCAGTTTTTCATCAAAAAATCATTCAACCCCAAAATTAGAATGTGAAGGCAACCAAGGTCGCAGAAATATTAGCACTATGCTGAACCGAAATGAAAAACTTCTGACGTTGAAAAACGTTTCCAAGGATGCAACATGCACGATATCTGCCGAAGGTTGTGAAACACAAACATTCCAAGCACAGGCATTGACCGCAAATCCGAATGTTGAGCTAAACTGTTCCGAAAAACGAAACAATGACACGTCAAATGTTGACATCAAAGTCCAGGTTAAAACCAAAAACAATGTAATACTGAACTCGAGCATTAACTGCACTTATAAAGATTCTAATGGACAATCATTTACCGACAGAGGACAAACAAACTCACAAACCCACCAGGTAATGTTTTATAATATTCCTTATGATTCAGTATGCACGGTAACCGCCAGTGAATGTTATGACACATCAAACCAAATCGGTGTTATAGTAAAAATAGTAAAAAAAGCATCCGAATTTGGCTCAACGCTGGTTTTCGAATGTCCACTAATTGATGATTGCTTTGATTCTGGGGGTAAATGGAAAAATAATAAATGCGATTGTGGCGACGGTGATGTACCAAATTACGGGAGCAGATGCAGTGCATATGCCGATGCCACCTATGGATATTATCACTTGGATAAAAGCGCCAAAGATCTATCTGCATGTAATATAACTTCTCCAGGGGATTGGTGCATTAAAACTGGTCTTATATTTGGAAAATCGTTCTGTTCATCAAGACCGATCAAGAACCACACACGCCAGGCCGTGCCAGAAGAAGACGAAAAAGCATTTTTGGAAGACAAAGGCGGCGTTTGTTATTGCAAAGTGACCAATACAGCCAATTCTGAAACATCATCTTGGATATCACTTGAAGATGACGGAAATAATAATACTTGCGAAAAACATTGTGCGAAATCATGTGCAGAAAACATGCAACCCGGTCAGAATTTTCGCAATACAGTAAATAAATTCCTTAAAGCCAGATCGTAAAGATAAAAAAACAAGAAATAAAGTAGCCATCAAGCACTACTTGTACGAACTAAACAACGCTCACTAACTCTTCCCTACTCTGGGCAACCGTTATTCCGTTTTCTTGCCACAGAGGCACCAGTTTTTCCAAACCCATTATACTGGTCGATGCCAAATACAACACCGGTCGCAAACCTTTATCTCTTGCCGCCGTCAACAATTCCACAATCGGCGAAGGCTTTTGTTTTCCGGGCGCAAACCAATCAAGTTCATCGGCAATCCAAAAATCACTGTCCGCGTGTACCGCAATCGCCGCACCATTCGCAACAACCAAATTTCCATCCACCACGGCATCAATACCAGACGATTTCAAACATTCACAAACTGTTTCGATTGTTTCAACACTTTCCACATCCGAATCATCATCAGAATCATCGTCAAAGTTTATCTCGGAAAACACTGGCACATCGTCCGATGATTCATTTGCCGGAACATCAAAGTCTTTGGGAATCGGAAACATCGGCTCTTCCGCATCATCGTCCGCCGCCAAATCATTCAATTCATTCTGCTCAATGGCAGTATCTATGATTGATGTAAATTGTGGTACATCATCCGCCACACTTTCAACCATAACCGGTGCCGCATTCGTCGCGACAGATTGTTCTGGTGCTGGCGAATTTCCCGCAACAACCGCCGAACCCGCATTGATTTTATTAAAGACCGATATTTGTCGCACACCATAATTCCGACGCGCACGCATAAAACTTTCACGCATCTCGGCGGGCGCACCACGTGGCAAATCAGGCAAAACCTCTTGTTCAACAACAACAGGCACCGGTTCTGGGGCGGGTTCTGGTTCCGGGGGTGTAAAACAGTTTGGTAAAGGTATGCTGATTGGCATCGACTTGTTACGCACAGTAAAAATCGTTGTCGCCACATAAAGCGGCACCGCCGCCAACACTAAAATTCCAAACGCAAAGCCTGCAAAGCCATGCAATTCTATACGGGCCAATCGTGCCAAATCCGCCACCGAAAACATATTGAAATTAAACAGAGCGCGCATAACCGCCCACACAACCAACATATAAAACACCGTCCAAATGGTCGGTCGCCAAATTTTAGCCCAAAGATTCTTAATACTTGTCATTTGTTTTAATTATAGACATTTTTTGTAATCTGTCAATATATTGTTAAAATTTGAATAAATTTTATAAAAAAACACAAAAAAACTTTTTTATGGGTGGGTTATGTGGTATAATAAAGAGAATAAAATGAGGGAGTATTTTATGAAAAAGGGTCTTTTCGATTTAACATGTGGCGCGGTTTGCGCGGCTTTGGTAACTTGCGCGGCAATTGCCGAGACATCGCGTGGCACAACAAATACTGGGGCACGTAATCGTTCTGTGACGTCTGCGCGTATGCCTTCGATGCCGATATTACCGGTCAGTGCCACAGGTAACATGACAATAAGCAGCGACGATGTTAACCCAACACCGACACCAACGCCAACACCAACACCAGAACCGGGACCTGATATTCCTGTGGATCCGACATGTCCTGATGGTGGTATCGCTAATTCAACATACAGCGTCGATAACTGTATGAACGATGTTCTAAGTTGTGTCAATGGTGGTGCGTTACCAAACGGAATCAATTCCTTGTTCAATGAAGACCTGCGCAATTCAATTGTGAACGGCATGGGACTGTGTCTAAGCCAGGTTGAATATTGTATTTCAACTGTTCGCAAAAATTGCCAATATGTTTATGAAACATCGGCGGATGTATGGCTTGACTTTAATGCTCGCAAAGTGCAACCCGAATACTATCGCTTTGTTTTGGCACAAACAGGCTTAACCCCGACCCAGGCAGAAAACACATGTCTGTTGTTGGACCGCAACACATACGGATTATCATTTGATGCAGTATCCGATGTCAATCGCGTTACATCGGAATATAACCGTACTGTTGGCGCATATAACAGCCAAGAAAACAATTCGTTGACCAAAGCAAATCCGATGGGTGAAAAAGTAAATGACACCGGAATTGATGGAAATCGCGGATACTATGCACGCTGGGACGCAGAAAAAGCGCAATGCTTGCTGCGTGTTGCGGCATATAACAAAGACGATGCAATTAAAAACAGTTGGTTGTTTGGCGCGGTCGGCGATGAAACTCCTGCTGAAGTATGGCAATCTGCGGGATCGACATTTACTTGTAACAAAGACTTGTTTGGGTTTTCATTGATGAACGACACCAAGACAACGGCGGTTGTGGGTATTGGTGGCGGAACCCTGGTCGGTGCAGGAATCGGCGCACTGGCGGGTCATGGCGACAAACAATTTGATTGCAAAGACAAATCTATGCGCGAACAATTATTGCGCGAATTACAAGACAATAAAAAAGTCGGGGTGTTGAATCAATATCTTTCGACAAAAATCTCTGCTGATAACACATTGTCTTTGGATCAATGCCAAAACATCATCGAACTTTATTACCTGTGGCAAATGGGCACAGACACAGTCAAAAATTGCGCATCATCTCGCATATCTGTAACCATAGAAGAAGTCCAAGTTTGGGAAATTACAAATTGCCCAGATGATCAAGACTGCGATGAATTTTCGCAAACAAAAATAAACGACTATTGCGAAGGAAATCCTGAATCTTGCACAAAAATATCAAGCGCCGGCGAATGCAATTTCCGTGAATTAAATCTTTCGCAATTACAAGGTCGGGACATATATTGCTCTGCCACAGATAAAAAGTGCATAGACAAAAACAAATTCAATTCTGAAATGGTATCATTAGGGTCTGTGTTTAATTCACTGGATATTTTGGCGGGCGAAAAATCCAACCGTTTGAAAACAACACTGGTTGGCGCGGGTGTCGGTGCAGGCCTTGGTGGAACAGCCACGGCAATAACCGCTTTTGCTGAACGTAACAACATCAACTGTCGCGTAGCAGACGGTCTTGCGCGGGTCGGCTTTGGAAAATCTTACAGCATTGACCGCTTGCGTGATTTCTATGTAAAGTGGGCTTTGAATTTGCCACAAACATTGGCACCAACGGCGGTTGTCACGAATTGCGACAATTGGCAGCTGACTTGCGCGATGTTCACCGATTTAGACGAATGCCAAAAAGTTCAGTTTAACTATCGCCCCGGGAATTTGTCCAGCACGACCTTGATACAAAACCCGTGCACAACATCCGGCAGTGCTTGTATCGCGAACCTTGGCGTTGCTCAATCTTATGGGGTATGCATGACAAACCCTGTGACTCCGGACACGCATGTACCGTCGGCTAAGAATTGTGCTGAATGGACAGACATATGCAACAACATTCAAAAAGTTGCCGATTGTAACAATGCCAAAGTAGTGTATACTCCGAAATCCATGCAGATTTCGAATGCATGCAAGTTCAACAATGGCGAATGTCGTGTAAATCGTGACAAAGCAAAATTGTATCTTGATGTAAACACTTGTCCGGAACACATTGAACCAAATCAACGATAACCATCCAAGGATTTGCAAAGTATGAAACAACTGTTGTTAATATTTGTGTTTTTGTTTAGTGGCACATATGCATACAGTGCCACCACAACCCGTCCAACGGCACGTGCATCGGCACGCACTTCGGCATCGACAAGTTCGATGACAAGCCCCAGCGCCACATCTGGACGTACATCACGCGTGGCAACAACGACAAAAACCGTATCTTCACGAAGTGCCGCAACACCAACCGTGACATCATCTAATGCGTCACGTGGTCGCTCTGCAACAACAACCGCGGCACGCGCAGGAAGCAAGCAAAATGTTATCAGCACCGGGACAAAAGTCGCTTCGGCTGCACAAAACACAATTGTTGATGAAGTATGTTGGAGCAAGTTCAGCGGATGTATGGATTCATTCTGTATGTTAGACAACGCAAACGGGGGGCGTTGCATATGCAGTGACCAAAACGCAGAATATGACGAGATATTGGCGGAAATTCAAGAATTAGACAACCAATCTTATCAAATGGCAACGGTCGGCGTGGAACGACTTGAAATGGGCGAAGACGCAGATGCGATTATGTCCAAAACCGATGAAGTCACGAAAAAGATCACGGCGGATTCAACAAAATCCAAACGCCAATCTTTGGATTTGTCTTCGTGGAACGTGGTAAACGTAGACTTTGATGCGGATGTCGAAGATATATTCTCGTTGTCATCAGACGGAAATTCAATCACGAACAAGACTGGCGACGCATTGTATCGTGCTTCTGCAAAATTATGTAACGAACAAATTCCAGAATGTGCATCCCAATCGACAATGATGGATTTGATGTATAAACAGCGTGTACGTTCTGATTGCACCGCTTATGAAAACAGTTTACGTCAACAACGCACCCAAAGCGCACAAAAATTGGCATCAGCGCAAAGCGCGATGCGCGAAGCGGCATTGGAACAATACCGCATTGCAAACAAATATGATTTGGGTCAATGCACAGTCGCATTTAAACAATGTATGCAAACAACCGGCGGATGTGGCGACGATTTTACTGGTTGCGTAACACAACAAACAACACGTGATACATTGTTATCAAAAAATGGCACATCCAAAGCACCAAAACAAAAAAAGATTCAAGGCGCTTCAACCACTATTGAAATTGCAGCATGGACATACGATGCATTGGAATCGAAAAAGCCATTATGTATGAATGTTACTCAACAATGCGTAAATGTCCGCGACCAAGTATGGGATACATTCTTGCGTGAAGTTGCTCCGGCGGTAAAGTCTGCGGAATTGATGGCAGAATCAAATTTACGGACTTCGTGTGTTTCGACAATATCAAATTGCTTTCAAAAGGCATGCAAGGATAATATTGACCCGAACGATCCCGACTCATACGATGCATGTTTAACAAATCCTGACGTATTTGAAGATTTATGCAAAGTTGAAATTGAACCATGCACGGCGATCAACGAAAACATAATGGAATATGTGCATGCACGTTTATCATCGATGCGGGTTGACTCTTGCACACGCGAATTCAAATCTTGCTTGCAATCCGAAGATCGTTGCGGTGAAGATTACACTCAATGCGTTGGCTTGGATACCGACACAATTGTTAACATGTGCCCAGTCGATAAATTGCCAGGATGTAAATATAAAACGGACACTACGGACACTAACGAAATCGACGTGTACAAAAACCTTTCTGAAATTGCGATGGGTATATTCTTGAACATAGACAATAACATATTGGCGGCATGCCAAAAAGCAGCTAATTCCGCGATGCTGAAAGTCTGTGGCAGCACCACCGACTGTGACGATTTGATTGTGGACGAAAACATCGGTGCCCGTTCGTTAGAATATGGCATATGCAAATACGAGCCTGGGACGGTCAATGAAAATACTTTTTCATACGAAAAAAGCAATTGTTACCCTGATGCATCGCTGCTCAATGACAATAACCTTGACACTAATGCTTATGCTGGTGTAATAAGCGGGACCATAGATTGGGACAGTTTGGATTTTAACGAAGATGGCAAATTAGATTCGTTAACTTATTGGAAACTTGTCGAAACAAACCGTAATGGCAGAAAAGAAACATATATGCAAACAAAACGTGAAGATATAGACTCAGAATTATCCACATTGATTAAAAACGTAGATCTGGCAATACAGACAATCGAATCCGATGAAACCGTGCATAATTGCATACATGGCAGAACATTCCAAGGTCGCGGTCAAACACTGGTGTCTACGGCTAATGCACGCTTTCCGCAATTGACAAGCCAAATGCGACGCATCATTGGAAATTCTGCGATTCAAATTGCACGTGATAACTATTACAAAAAATATGATGAATTGAACGCCAAAATGTTGCAAGACTATGTCACCATTGGCGAACGTATAAATAGAAACACTCGCAAAACTAACGCCCAAAATGCATGCATGCAACTTGCCGGGTTATCCAGTCTGGCTGTATCTTCGGAAACCCCAAGAAGTGATCTTGGTACAATAATTGGTGTGCCATTAGCCGTTGCCGGGATTGTTGCAATACCATTTACTTTCGGCGCAAGCGCTATTGGAGCCGTGGCTGCCGCCGCCGGAGTTATGACTGGGATTACAATGTCAACATCTTCTGGTTCAGGAAATAATTCTGCACAAGACGAGGCAACATGTGACAACAGTGGGTTGGTTTGTTCTGCAAAAATCAATCAATGGAACTATCAAGAAACCATTACAACAACATTTAATACCGAAACTATATCATGTCATAAATGTGTTCGTATTACCAATTGCAGCAAGACGAAAACACCACTCAATGGCGAAAAATATTGCGAAGAGTGGGAAGAGCCAACAGAAACATGTGATGATATCCAGTTCTAGATAAAACATAACCGTACTCATTGTCCTGGGGTTTCTCAGGGCAGTTTTTTTATACAGTAAAATCACCGTGATTTACGTTACAAACCAGAATCTGTAATGCTAGAAAATTGCCAACCAGGAATCAAAAAACAGTATGTAAAATTAAAATAATAAACCAGAACAATGAACCGCCATGATGGCACCTGTAACAGTACAGTTATTGTTAGTTGCCATACAAACTACGTCTGCGATTGGTTTCTTCTTCATCAGATTTTTTAGATGCTTTGCGATACAATGCCGCAGCACAAGTTTTAATATCATTTCTTGTTGTAAGATTATTATTACATGCACTGATTTTGTTGCAATCGTTATCATCCTTCTTGGGTTCATCTTTACACAGATTCTCATTATTCATAACTTTGATATCATTTTCTAACTGTTTACGTGCAGCATTTTGATTCTTATCAACTTCTTGCTGAATTAATCGCATATTTTTGGCAAGACAATCAAAAACTCTGTCGTATGTTTCAAATGCGCAATCTTCGGCGTTTGATAAACCGTTGTTGGACGATGATGAATATGATGAACCCGATGAAGAACCAGTGGCGGATGTACCGGTAAGGATTTCCATCTTGCTGGTTAAAACCGCTTTTTCCAGTTGGGTTTTGAAACGTTTAATTGTCGCGTTCAAGAAATCATATTGCTGTTTCATTTGTTGCGCAATTACAGTCGCCTTTAATGCGATAACTTCGTTCATTTCCGAAATCTGTTCGGCATCGATTGGATTCGCCGGCGCACTTTCGTCTTCATTTGTAAAACCTATGTTATAAGAATGCACACTGCACAGCGCATAGGCCGGATTAAAGAAACTGCAATCACTTTCGGATGCATATGTGCGCATCGGTAACACCGCCGCCAAAATGCAGAATAATTTTTTTATATTTAAAATTTCTTTTTTCTTTTTCATGTTTTATACTTGCTATACTTGATTATCAAAGTCTTCACCATATGATGTATAATCGTAAATTGCCGATGTTACTTGATCAACAACTGCTGTGGTTGTCGATTTGTTTGTTGTCGTACCTGTAACGGGTGTTATGTCTGGCAAATTAGCAGCCCCAATTTTTGTTTTATACTTCTCATAACTTTCGTAACATAGGCCACCTTTGTCACGTTCTGGTAATTTCTTGGTGCTTGCGGCCTGCCTTAGTTTATCATAGGGTGTACCACTGCCATCATTTAAACCAACCATACATTTATTCATACCACAGGCAACCTTGATGTCGCCATCGATTTTCCCGTTTCGAGTTCGGCATGTTCCTGTTGAATCTTGATTGACCAAATCGCGCAGAGTTTCAATATCCATTGTTGCCTGTTTGCTGCGGCCGCGGAAAAGCGCCGCGCTTAAAACCACATCAGATGCGCATGCAACCTGGGTCGAACCAGTCATACCTGTATTCGCTTCAATCCAATCACGCTGCACTGTGATTTTATCATCTATGATTCCCATCAAACGACAATGTTGTTGTTTTTTTGCTACCTGGCCGTCAGTGGTCGCCACACGCCAATAGCAGTTATTGCTTATGGTGCTGTCGCCGTTTGCATCAGTTGTATAGTTGCATTCGCAACGTCCGTGTTGTGCGGTGTATTCTGGGTCGTATTCGATTTTATTATTGGTTTGATTCGTTTTATAATAATCAGTTTGTGTGCATGTGCCACATAAATATTGTCCCCACATATTGCAAGAATCAGACAGTAACATAATAACATCGTTCACATCTATGCCAACCGTCAGTGCCAGCATCAGCGCGTCGTACATATTATCCACAACGCCTTCGTATGGGTCAAAGAACTGGTTCGCCAAGTCTTTGAACTTTTTCACACGTTTTGGTCCCGTGCAATTTGTCGCCGCCGAATCGCAACCCGCATATTCCAACAGGTCGTCCAAAGTTTGCTTTAATTTTTTCATTTCTGTTTCGGCATCGGTAATTGCGGTTTCGATTTTGCCACTGACCTGTTCACGCACCAACAGGTTTGCGTCCATACCGTTTTTGACCGCAATTTGTTCAACGGCACTTAGACCCTCTAGGGCCGCCGGGTCAATATTATTCCCGCCCGCGGTTGCGGTGTTTGTTTCGTCTGTGTAATAAGAATTGCGCTGTTCCGCCAGCGTCTGAATTTGCGCAGATTGCGATTCGCTTTGCGCCGCCATTTGTTCCTGCATCGCCGCCATAGATTCCGCCATTTGCGCCTGCATTTGTTGCATCTGTTGCTGCATCGCCTGCATTTGTGCATTCGATTGTGCCGCGGCATTTTGTGCAGCCGCCGCTTGGGCCTCGGCTTGCGCTTGGGCTATGGCGACCGCGTTCGCCTGTTCTTGCTGTTTCGCGGTGGATTGAGCCACGATTTGTGCAGTTATATATTCAATCAAATCGTCACCGTATTTTTTGCAAGAATTATTAGAGTTCACGCAACCCGCAACAATCGGACGCGCCACCGACATATCATAGCACGCACCGTTCGCGCACTTTGGCGTCGCACACCGCAAAACCACCGCGTTACAATTGCCGAAATTCGCGTTTGCAGTTGTGTTCACCGCCATTCCGCGGGCGTTCATCATGTTGTTCCAGTTATTGTTATTCGTCGCGCCAGTGCCGTTATACGCGGTCAGGTTAGAGCCCGCGGTTGTTGCAACATTCGCCCACGTCGGCGCACAAAACGCCGTGAAAACAGCAGTAAATAAAAATAAAGACCGAATTTTCATCTCTCCGTTGTCGTACTATTATAGCATAAAAAAAGGGCGATGAAAAGAGAAAAAAGTGGTTAGTGTAAGTGGATAGTGGTTAGTAGTATCTGGAATCAATCCGTAATTACGAAATTATTCCAGAGCCTACTAACCACTAGCCACTAGTACTTATTTGCCGGTGGCGCGACGTTTCACCGCAACGGTCTTTTTTGCCGCGGTTGCTTTTTTTGCCGCCGGTTCTTTGGTGGCAACTTTTTTCGTCGCCGGCTTTTCCGCCTTTGGTGCGCGCGGTGCCTTTTCTTCTTTGGCATCGGTTGCAACCGCAGCATCTGCCGCCGCCGGTTTCACAACCTTTTTCGCGTTCACATCGCGGTCAACAAATTCAATAATCGCCATCGGTGCCGCGTCGCCATAGCGGAACCCAGCCTTTAATACGCGGGTATAACCGCCCGGACGTTTTGCATAGCGCGGTCCCAATACCGTGAACAATTTCTTTACCGCGGCATCGCCAGAATTGCCCAATTCAGACGCAACCAGACGACGGTTTGCAACACTGTCCACTTTGGCCCGAGTAACCAATTTTTCCACAACACCACGCAGGTCTTTTGCCTTTGGCAGTGTCGTTTTGATTTGTTCTTTTTCAATCAAGTTCTTTGCCAAGCCCATAAACAGAGCTTTGCGTGCGTTTGTGTCGCGATTAAAAGTGCGACCTGCTTTTTGGTGTCTCATATCGGTACTCCTTTATTTTTGTTTCCGCCCATTTAAGGGATTCCACCATATTTTCGTGCCCTAAAGTACAAACTTCAGTAACACGCTTTTTCCCAAACAAAATCGTCAAGAAAACAATTTGTCTGAGAAGATTGGATGCGATTGACGGTTCGCGGTGCAGTTGTGACCTGCACAAGAACCGGCAATCGCGACAAGGTTCCATACAAATTGTTTTATTTATATGGGTCTTCATATTTCTTTGCCAATTCGGCAATGTTTTCTGGGGGCCAACCCGGGACCTCCATACCCAAACCAAGTCCCATCGCCTCAAGTTGAATCTTGATTTCGTTCAGTGATTTGCGACCAAAGTTCGGGGTCTTTAACATATCGGCCTCGGTCTTTTGGACCAATTCGCCAAGCCAGTTGATTTTGTCGTTTTTCAGGCAGTTATTCGCGCGAACCGACAATTCCAGTTCATCAACCCGCTTTAACAGTTTCGGATCAAATTGCAATGCGTCTTTGGCGACTTCTTCTTCCGCCGGAGCGTTGATTTGCGCCGGGTCTTCAAAGTTGATAAACAATGTCAACTGGTCGGTCAAAATCCGCGCCGCAAAAGCAATTGCGTCTTCGGGTTTGACACTGCCGTTTGTTTTAACAACCATTTCCAATTTGTCATAGTCCGTCGATTGACCAACACGAGTTTCAGAAACATTGCTGGCCACATTCAAAATTGGCGAGAAAATCGAATCTACCGGAATCACACCCAATGGTAAACCATCGGCATGTGCAGTCGCCGGAACATATCCGCGACCCGTGCCCAATGTGATTTCCATATTTAATTCTGCGCCTTTGTCCAATGTGCAGATTTCTGCGTCCGGGTTCATAACCTCTATCGCAGACGGGCATTCAATCATGCCGGCGCGAACAACCGCAGGACCCGTCACATTTAATGTTGCACGATGGGTTCCTTCGGTATTTGCCTTGAAGAACACACCCTTCAGGTTCAGCAAAATATCCGCGACATCTTCATGAACACCTTGGATACTTGAAAATTCGTGTTGAACACCATCAATCTTTACATATAACGGTGCGCATCCCTGGAGCGATGACAACAGCACACGGCGCAGTGCGGTTCCCAATGTCAAACCATAACCCTTTTCCAATGGTTCGGCAATCAGTGTGGCAATGTTTGGATTGTGTTCGTCCGGGATTATATTCAGTTTTTTCGGCTTTATTAAAGTCGTCCAATTTTTTTCAATCATTTAAGTTTCCTTTTAGCTTAGTTTATCATTTTCGCCAATCGGCCACGCATCTTTATCGACACGCCCGCGTATCTTAGAACAATTTTTCGCAAAAGTCAACTGATTGATAATTTTTTCGCAAAAAAACTCTTGACCCAGTTCGGCGATTTTTGATAGAGTTAAACACGAACCAAAAGGGATTTTGGTTCAGTGGTCTTAGCAGACCCATAGATAACCGGCACATTATGTCGTAATCCGCAAAAATTCCGATTTTTTGTGCCGTGATTGTATTTTCCCCACGCGTTGGGGTGCCGATGGTTATAATGCTTTGCAAAAGATCATTGGGGTCATCGTTATCTATGATTTGCTAACACCCCGACATGTCGTTTCGGCATGTTTGTTTAGTGGTTAGTGAAATAAAAGAACAAAAGGAGCAAATCATGAAAAAAATTATAATTGCAATTATGTTGGTATTTTGTGCCACGACCGTGCGTGCAGAAAATACAAACATATCAACATCGCAATATTATGTCGATACCAATGCCGCGACAAGACAAGACGCGGCGCCGGCAAATAATGCAAATTCGGTTATGACTTATGATTCTGTGTCCCCCGATGGCATCGGTGCAAAAGCCATTTACGATGCTACCGCGTCATATGCGGATCAGACGGGTGCATTGATTACCGCGGATACAGCGAATGCCGCAATACAAAACGGAATAAACAGCGAATTTGTATGCGCAAACCCACCAAAGTGCAATTTGTGGAATTTGGCGGGATTGTATGGCAGGTTACCTGCGGGTTATACGGAATTGGAATACATTGAAAGTACTGGGACACAGTATATTGATACAGGAATCGTTGCATCAAGCACTGATTATGAATTTACAGTGAAATTTATGCAACCAATTATTGAAAATGCATCGGTTTTGGGAAATCAATTTGAAGATTTTTTAATATGGTTGCGCGGTGGCATTATATATGTCTTTCCACAAAGTCCTAATTCTTTTAAGTACGCGTTAGGCCGATATGTTACGGGGGATTTTTATACGATAAATTTAAAATATAATGGAACAAGTTTTACGCTGAATCTGGATGGTATTGAAATATTATCATCGGTTGAATGGACCATTGCACCAACTCATACGATATTGTTGTTTGCTAATCATCACGATGCACAACATAATTATTCCATAGTTGACACTGGCTATGTTGCGATTGAATCGGTTAAACTTTATAACAATGGCACAATGGTTCGCAATTTTATTCCGGCGCGCCAGGACAGCACCGGGACATTGGGAATGTACGACACTGTGACAAATACATTCTTTACCAATGCGGGAACTGGCGAATTTATCGCGGGACCAGTGGCAAGTTATATTCCGCAAAACCAATAATCGTCATTTTCTGATTATAAAAAAATTCGTTGTATATACTTGACAATGATATTTTTGCGTCTATAATATTGACGAATAACCAAAAGGGTCAAATATGAAAAAAACAATTTTAACATCTGTACTGGCGGGAATGGCGGTTGTTGCAGCAAATGCATCCGACGGCGGTCTTTACACCGAAACAGAAACTTATACAAATCATGTTCGTTATAATGTGAACACAATCAACTATGTTGCTCCGGCGCCACGTCCGGCGGTTGTCGCATCTTGCAATTCTTGTGCGAAACCGGTTCGTGTTAAAACACATACCGAAGTCATCAATCATTACGCGGTTTATCGTCCGGTCACGGTTTATGAACCCATGGGCACATATGCCGAACGCCGTGTTATTCGCAATAATACATGCAATCGTTGCAACTAGTTAGTGTTAGTGGTAAGTGTAAGTGGTTAGTATTCTCTGGAACACTTCCGTAATTGCAGGTTTGTTCCAGATACCACTATCACTAACCACTAATAAAAAAAAACGCCCGAAAGGGCGTTTTTCGTTAAACTCTACGAACTTTCTTGGGACGGCATCCATTATGCGGAATACGTGTCGTATCGGTAATACTCTGGACCACCAAGCCCGCATTTGCCAGCCCACGAACGGCAGACTCGCGCCCTTGGCCAATACCGCGCATCAATACATCAACCGTTTTCATACCCATTTCGGCGACCTTTTTACCAACCGCATCTGCGACCACAGTTGCCGCATATGGCGTTGACTTTTTCGCGCCCTTGAAATTATTTGCACCCGCGGTTGCCCATGTTAAAACCGCACCCGATTGATCCGTAATTGTAATACGGGTATTGTTATTCGTCGCGACGATATGTGCGATACCATGCGACACTTTTTTTACAACTTTCTTTTTATTGATTGCCATTTTTATTTTTTCCTTTGATTAGATGTCTTCAATTAACTGTCGTGTTAATCTCTACCCAATTAAACTTATTTACCCTTGACCGCAGAACCCGCGACAACGATACGTTTACCTTTGCGCGTGCGCGCATTGGTTTGTGTGCGTTGACCACGAACCGGCAAACGATTACGATGCCGAATTCCACGATAAGTTTTAAGGTCCTGCAAACGTTTGATATTCATTGCGACTTCGCGGCGAACATCACCTTCGACCTTGAAATTCTGTTCGATATAGTTAGAAATACGAACAACATCTTCGTCGGTCAAATCCTTTGCGCGCAGACCGTCTTTCAGTTTCAAATCTTTACAAACCTGGGCGGCTTTGGCCGGACCGATACCGTGGATATATTGCAATGCGGCTTCGATACGTTTTTCCGTCGGAATGTTTACACCTGCTATACGTGCCATTTTTCTTTATCCTTTTATATTTTTTCTTTCAACTTTTGCCACATAATTTTATATAAATTATTGCAAAAGTCAAACTTTTGTTTCGCGCAAACCGAACATCAGTTGCGGAAACGCCCTTTCTTTGCGGCGGTGCCAACGACACCGTGATATTGTTTCGCCACCAGATAGGATTGAACCTGGTTCATGGTGTCAAGCACAACACCCGCAACGATTAACACACTGGTTCCACCGATGACCAATGGCATACCAAAGTGCGTATTCAATATGATGGGCACAACGCACACCACAATCAGATACAACACCCCAATCGCCGTCACCTTGGACACCACCGAATCCAAGAAACCAATTGTTTGCTCACCCGGTCGCACGCCCGGAATATATCCGCCGGCATTACGCAGGTTATTACTGGTTTCTTCGGAATTGAAAACAACCGCCGTTTGAAAATATGCAAAGAACGCAATCAAAACAGTGTACAAAATAATATAAGACCACGCACCATAAGTAAAGAACGCCAAAATATTTTGCACTATCAAATTATCACTCTGGGCGAAGCGTTGAATAAACGCCGGCAACATCATAATTGACGATGCAAACACCGGCCCCATAACGCCCGACATGTTTACCTTGATCGGCAAATAAGAAGCATTAGTATTCACAACGCCGTTCGCCATAACCTGGCGCGGATACAGAATTTGAATCCGACGTTGAGCCAATTCAAAGAAAGCAATCAGCGCAACAATGCCAACAACGAACGCCAAAACCAACATTATCATCGCCGGTGACATTTGACCAACCGAACCCAACGATACAATCTTGGCGACACCTTCGGGAACCTGGGCGATAATACCGGCAAAAATCAAAAGCGACGCCCCCTGCCCTATGCCACGCGCAGTAATCTGTTCCGCAAGCCACATAACGAACACGGTTCCACCAACAAGCGCAATAATCGCCGACAATTCAAATGAAAAGCCCGGATTCACAACGGCACGAACACCATTTACCGGCGCCATCATTTCAAGCCCGCGTACAACCGCCCAACCTTGGACAACCGCCAACAACACCGCCAAATACCGTGTATATTGGTTAATCTTTACGCGACCTGATTCACCTTCTTTACGCAAATCGTTCAACGACTTGCTGGTTGCGGTCAACAACTGTAACACAATCGAAGCCGAGATATACGGGAAAATGTTCAACGCCAGCACCGACATACGCGACAGCGATCCACCAGTGAACATATCAAACATCCCCATCATACCACTGCCTTCGCCCGTGAACAAGTGCAGAACCGCCGAAGCATTCACACCCGGCAATGGAATAAATGAACCAATACGATAGATAATCAACGCACCCAACGTAAAGAATATGCGTTTCTGCAAATCTGTCAGTTTACCAAAATATTTTGATATAAAATTCATGCGTTGTTCTCTCTTTCCTTTGTGGTTCGATTATTTGTTTTTGATTGTTCCGCCAACCTTGGCGATTGCCGCTTCGGCCGATTTAGACCATTTATCAGCAATAATATTCACCGCGGTCTTGATTTCACCCTTGGCCAAAACTTTCAAACCCGACATACGACGGTTGATAATTTTTGCATTCAACAAAGAATCAATAGTAATATCTTTTTTTGCATCAATTTTACCCGCCGCGATAAACTTTTCAATATCGCCCAAATTGATTGTCACATAGCGTTTTGCAAACGGATTTGTAAAACCAAATTTCGGGAAACGACGCAAAATCGGCATCTGGCCCCCTTGGAAAGTCGCCTGTTTACGTGAACCCGCGCGAGCCTTTTGACCCTTGGTTCCACGACCTGCAGTTTTACCATAGCCCGACGCCATACCACGACCAACGCGTTTAATATCGCGACGTGCACCCTTGTTATCCATCAAAGCATTCAGTTTCATTTTTTTCTCCTGTGAACTTATATAGTTCGGTTACGCACACGGACAAGTGTCCGCATACTCGGTTTTATTATTATTTTTCTTCGACACTTACCAAATGAGCTACCTTGGCAATCATACCACGGATTGACGCATTATCATCAAACTCGTGTTCTTTGCCAATGCGCCCCAAGCCCAAAGTCGCCAAAACTTTACGTTGAGACTCCGGACGACCGATAACACTTTTAATCTGTTTTACGACTAATTTTTTTGCCATAACTCTCACCTTTTATTTTTCTTCGGCTGTGTTTTCTTCAGCGACTTTTTTGCCGTCACGACCCGCGATAATTTCCGCCACAGTTTTACCACGACGCGCCGCAACAGTTTTCGGCGAATTCATTTTGGAAAACGCCAAGAACGCCGCGCGCACCATATTATTCGGATTGTTTGCACCTTGGGATTTGACAACAACGTCTTGAACACCCAAGCAATCAAACACCGCACGCAAAGCACCACCCGCAATAATTCCAGTTCCGGGAACCGCGCTGCGCATAACCAATTTACTTGCGCCATATTTCACCGCGACATCGTGGTGCAGTGTGCGACCTTCTTTTAACGGAACGCGAATCATTTTCGCCTTTGCGGCCTTGGTTGCTTTTTGAACCGCTGATTGCACTTCCAACGCTTTACCTTTACCGAAACCGACGCGACCTTCTTTGTCACCAACAACGACCAACGCCGAGAAAGACATATTCTTACCGCCCTTCACGGTTTTGGAAACACGATTCACAGAAACAAGTTTATCTACCAAGTTGTCTGTCTGTAATTTTTTATCATCAAAACGTGCCATTTTATTTCTCCGTATATTATTCTATGTTATATCCGTACGCCACCTGCGCGCAATGCCTCGGCCAGTGCCTTAACACGCCCATGATAGCGATATGAACCACGATCAAAATAGCAATTATCTGCGATTTTTGCATTGACCACGCGTTCTGCAAAGGCTTTGCCAACCAATTCAGCACCCGCGACATTCCAACCTTTGCCCTTAAATGCCTTTTCTTTGGACGAAGCGGCACAAATCGTGTGACCATGCACATCATCAATCGCCTGGATTTCAATATGGCGACCACTGCGGAACACAGACAGCCGGATTTTGCCCGGATTTTTCTTTTTCAACGCGTTGCGAACAACCAACTTGCGTCTTTCTTCACTTGATAAATGTTTCAACATTTTTTTTCCTTTTTTGCCATTTCCGTAACAGCGGAAATTTATTGATTATTTCTTTTTACCTTCTTTGTGGCGAACTTTTTCACCTACATAAAAGATACCCTTGGCTTTGTACGGATCCATTTTGCGAATCTTATGGATTTTATCTGCAAACAGACCAACCGCACATTTATCGATACCACTGATGGTGAATTCTGTTGGAGTTTCGCCCATTGTCACCGTCAAACCTGCCGGAATCATCATCACAACATCATGCGAAAAACCGACAACCAAAGTGAACTTGCTGCCGCTGACCGATGCTTTGTATCCAACGCCTTTCATATACATTGCTTTGGAAAAGCCACGTGTCACACCTTCGACCGCGTTGCGAATATTGCGTGTCATTGTTCCCCACATAGCGCGCGAATCTTTATCTTCGGCATTTTTCGGAGTCACAACAACCTGACCTTCTTCGATTTTTACATCAACCAGAGCACAATTCTTTGTGTCCATCGGCACAGTCAATTCGCCCTTTGGTCCCTTGATAACCAATTTGTCACTATTCAAAGACGCGACCACACCATCAACTAATTTTACTGGATATTTTCCTGCACGAGACATAACTACATCCTTATTGCTATTATATAACCTTGCACAACACTTCGCCACCGACATTCATCATGCGGGCTTTGTGATCCGTCATAACACCGTGTGGTGTAGAAACGATGGCAATACCCAAGCCGTTCAAAACGCGTGGCATTTTGACAGAACCTGAATAGACCCGACGACCCGGTTTGGAAACGACGGAAATTTCTTGGATTGCACCATTTCCACCGACATATTTCAATTTGATGACCAAATTGCTGCGGTGTTCATCAATTTCTTGCTTTTGAAAGTCTTCAATAAAACCTTCATCTTTTAACACAGACAAAACTGCGGCACGCAATTTGCTGTTTGGAACGGTGATAGATTCTTTACCCGCATTTTGACCATTACGAATCCGGGCAACCATATCTCCGATTGGGTGTGATAATGACATCTTTTACTCCTGTGTTCACCGACTGCATTGTCCACAGCCGGGTTGTTTGTTTTTTTACCAACTTGATTTGCGCACGCCTGGCAACTTGCCTTCGGACGCCATCGTTCTGACCTGTTGACGGCACAGACCGAACATACGGAAAAATCCGCGAGCACGACCCGTAATAGAGCAACGATTGTGCAAACGTGTTGGGTTCGCATTACGTGGCAATTTCGCCAACTTTTTCATTGCATCCAAACGTTCTTCGGGTGTTGCGTTACGCGACATCTTTTCCTTGATTGCGGCACGCTTTTTAGCATACTGGGCAACCAATTTTTTACGTCTTGCTTGCTTGTTTATCAACGCTAACTTCGCCATTTTTTGTTCCTTTGTATTATTTCAGTACCAACGGCAGGCCGATTTTAGTCAGCAATGCACGCGCTTCATCATCCGTCTTCGCAGTAGTGGCAATTACGATATCCATACCACGAATAGAATCTATTTTATCAATGGAAATTTCCGGGAATATCAAATGTTCTTTGATACCAAAAGCATAATTTCCACGACCATCAAATTTCGATTTGGACAGACCACGAAAGTCCTTGACACGCGGCAACGCCACGGTAATCAATTTATCCAAGAAATCATACATTCTTTTACCACGCAATGTCACTTTGGTTCCAATCGCCTGACCTTCACGCAGACGATATGTCGCAATAGACTTACGCGCATGGGTGACAATCGGTTTCTGCGCGGCAATAGCCGTCAAATCAACAACCGCAGCATCCAACTTTTTCTTGTCAGATACAGCTTCACCGACACCCATATTTAAAACAATCTTGGACAGTTTCGGAACCGCCAACGCATTTGTGTACCCGAATTCTTTGACCAATTCTGGCACAACTTCTTTTTCATAAATTTCACGCAATCTGCTTTGCATTTTTTTATCCTTTTATTTCCCGTAACAGCGGGATTTGGTTTTATAACTCGGTCCCAGACTTTTTGGCAACGCGCACCTTTTTATCTTTGACCATTTTGTATCCAACGCGTGTTGGCTTTTTGGTTTTCGGGTCACACAAGGCAACATTCGAAACATGAATAGGCGCTTCACGATCAACAATATGACCGGCCTGTTCACGTGTCGGTTTGACGTGCCATTTGTGACGGTTCACACCCGCAACCACAACGCGAGATTCTTCGGGACGCGCTTCCAGCACTTCGCCTTTGACGCCCTTGTATTTCCCAGAAATAACTATGACTTCATCGCCTTTTTTAATTTTCATTTTTCATCACCTTTTTCTTTATAATACTTCTGGTGCCAAAGACACGATTTTTTGAACGTCATATTTACGACGTACTTCGCGGGCAATCGGTCCGAAAATACGTGTTCCAATCGGTTCAAAGTTGTTCTTGTTTATCAATACAACCGCGTTGTCATCGAATCGAATAATCGAACCATCAGGGCGTTTAATTGGGAACTTTGTCCGCACAATAATTGCACGTTGCACAGTCCCCTTTTGAACTTTACCACGCGGAATCGCTTCTTTGATGGCAACAACGATTTTATCACCAACGGTGGCATAACGACGATGAGAACCGCCCAAAACCTTGATGCACATCGCTTTGCGTGCACCACTGTTATCCGCAACCGTCATAACTGTTTCATTTTGTATCATAACCTTATCCTCGTCCTGCAAACGGGGCGTTTCCCCGCCGCTTTGTTATGGAACCCGACTGACACAGATGTCACAAAGACGCCTGTCCCCTCAAAGGCTCCTGGGTTGATTTTTTTTAGTCTGTCACTTCCACATCGTTGTTTTTCGACACCCCAACCAAACCTTTGACAATCCAAGATTTAGTTTTGGATATCGGACGATGCTCCTCAATCGCAACAATGTCGCCAACTTTATATTTGTTGTCTTCATCGTGCGCCTTGTATTTTTTGTTCTGCTTCACGAATTTTCCATACAGCGGATGACGAAAACGACGTTCCACTTCGACAACAACCGTCTTGTCATTTGCTGCACTTCTAACCGTTCCTTGCAATATACGTCTTGGCATAACCTTGTCCCTTATATTTTCTTTGGTCTAACCTGGTATATAATAACCAAAAATTTGGAAATCGCAACCAAAATTAGCAGTTTTTTATTGCGCCGCGTTCAGTTTTGTTTTCACGCGTGCGATTTCGCGACGAGTTTGGCGCAAAACATGAGTTTTGGGCAACTGACCCGCCGCATGCTGAAAGCGCAAGTCCATTTGTTGTTTTTTCAAATCGACCAATTTGCTTTCCAATTCTTCTTTTTTCAAAGCTTCTGTTTTCTTTTCTGCCATCTTTCGCCACCTTTATTAATTCACTTTACGTTCAACAACCTTGGTCTTGACCGGCAATTTTGCAGCCGCCAGCGCAAACGCTTCCATCGCCACATCTTCTTTGACACCGTCCAGTTCAAAGATTATACGACCCGGTTTAACACGGCAAATCCAATATTCGACGGCACCTTTACCCTTACCCATACGAACCTGGGCAGGCTTTGCAGTAACCGGAACATCAGGGAAAACACGAATCCACAATTTACCCATACGTCTCATACGACGGGTTATTGCGCGACGCGCCGCTTCGATTTGACGTGCCGTAATACGTTCAGGCGACATAGCCTTTAATCCAAAAGAACCAAAAGCCAATTCACTGCCACCTTTGGCAACGCCGTGAATACGACCCTTGTGCTGTTTACGAAACTTCGTTTTATTTGGCATTAACATAGTATCACCTCAACTTCTTATTTTCTTCTGTCACTTGTGCCGGCGTATTCCGTGGGTCTTGCCATTTCTGACGCCAACTTTTCTTTGTTCACAACATCGCCAGTATAAATCCAAACCTTGACCCCAACAACACCGTATGTGGTTTTAGCCTGGACCGCAGCATAATCAATATCCGCACGCAAAGTATGCAATGGAATACGACCTTCACGAATCTGTTCACTGCGTGCAATTTCCGCACCATTCAAACGACCACTGCACATAACTTTGACACCTTGGGCGCCGGCCTTTTGTGCATTTTGAACCGCTTTCTTCATGGCGCGTTTGAACGAAACACGACCTTCGATTTGTTGCGCGATGCCTTGGGCAACCAATTGAGCATTCAAATCAGGACGACGCACTTCATAGATATTCACAACAACCTGGTCATTTTTTACCAAGCGTTTGATTTCGTTGCGCAAAGCTTCGATATCTGCACCATTTTTACCAATAATCATACCCGGACGCGAAGTGTGAACGGTTATAACGACCTTTTTCGCGATACGGTCAATGATAATTTTGGCAACGCCAGCTTTTTTCAGTTTCTTTTCGATAAATTTACGAATTTTATCGTCTTCTGCCAAATATTCCGCATAGTGCTTTTTATCAACAATCCACCGTGAATCCGGAACTTTGTTGATAGACAAACGCTGTGCAATTGGCGATACTTTTTGTCCCATTTTTTTTCCTTAGTGTTTGTGCGTAGTGTTCTTGAAACTTTTTACAGTTTTATTCAGGGTTGCCCCATACCACCACACACGGTTGATTTATTTTTTTTCTTCTTTTTTCTTTTTAACGGTTTCCTTTTTCGGTGCCGCCCCAGATTCCAAAATGATTGTCAAATTGGAAAAAGGTTTTAAAATCGGACGCGCACTGCCACGTGGTCCGGGCATAATACGCTTCATTGTCAACGCTTTACCACACCAAATTTCTTTGACGAACAAACTGTCCACCGCCAAATTTTTGTTGTGTTCCGCATTGGCAACCGCCGACAATAATGTCTTTAACACTTCGCCCGCAACACGTTTTTTCGAAAACTTTAACACATCGACCGCACGATCAACCGGCAATCCGCGAATCAATGCGCAGACCAGATTCAACTTCTGGTGGCTGATGCGTATCATTTTGTTAAACGCACGAACTTGATTATCTTTGATTCCATATCTTGTCATAATCTACACCTTTTGATTATTTAGCCGCCGCTGCTTTCTTGTTTGCCGCATGACCTTTGAACGTCCGTGTTGGCGCAAATTCACCCAACTTGTGTCCAACCATATCTTCTACAATAGACACCGGAATAAATTTATTGCCATTGTGAACTTCGAACACCAAACCAACCATCGGTGGGACAATTGTACTGCCCCTGGACCAAGTCTTAATCGGCTTGTGATCGTTTTTTTCATTGGCTGCCGCCGCCTTTTTCAAGACAGACGGATGAACATAAGGACCTTTCCAAACTGAACGAGACATATCTTACTCCTAACCTATATTATTTTTTCTTTGCCAAATGTCTGCTACGGATAATCATCTTGGCGGTACGTTTATTTCTGCGGGTACGATATCCCTTGGCTGGAATACCAGTTCTGGACACAGGTTCATGTCCCTTGGAATGACCGTTACCACCACCCATCGGATGATCGACAGGGTTTTGAGCCATACCACGCACAGATGGGCGAACCCCCAACCAACGTGCACGACCCGCCTTGCCCAAGTTGACGTTACGTTGGTCTTGGTTAGAAACCGCACCAACCGTTGCAAAGCAATCAGAATGAACTTTGCGCAATTCGCCGCTGTTCATCTTAATCTGGGCATAAACACCGTCTTTACCCATCAATTGAGCATAACAACCCGCACTGCGCGCCAATTGACCGCCCGCGCCAGGTTTCAATTCAACATTATGCACAATCGTACCAATCGGCATATTCTTCAAAGGCATCGCGTTACCCGGTTTAATATCCTGGCGCGCGCCAGAAATTACAACATCGCCCGCCTTTAAATCACGCGGAGCCAAAATGTATGAACGCATACCATCTTTATATTCCACCAACGCAATAAACGCTGTACGGTTCGGGTCATATTCCAAACGAATAACCGTCGCCGGCATATCAACTTTTTTACGTTTGAAATCAATCAAACGATATTTACGTTTATGCCCACCACCTTGGTGAGGAACAGTTACATGACCGAAATTATTACGACCACCTTTGGATTTCAAACCAACTGTCAACGCCTTTTCTGGCGCGCCACGATGCAGTTCACTGTGATCAATCAAAACCAGACCACGTGTCCCCGCAGTAATTGGTTTATAATTTTTTAATGCCATTTTTTTCTATCCTTTGTTCACCTTGACATTAGCGTCCGATAACCCGGATTATCTGCCAAGGCAGTTTATATTAAAGGTCCAACTTTGCATCCGCCGGCAACGAAACATACGCTTTTTTTACTGTGCGTTGTGTTCCACTGTTGCGTCCGCGGAATTGTTTAACCTTGCCCTTTGCGACAACAATGTTTATTTTTGTTGGCTTGACATTGTATATCGCTTCAACCGCATGTGCAACATCTTTTTTTGTCGCACTTGCCGCTATTTCAAAAGCAACCCCACCCTTTTCCGACAGTTTTGCCGCCTTTTCAGACACAATCGGGCGACGCAACACATCGTACGTACCTGGTGTTGCAACGGATTTCTTTTCTGTTTTTGCTTTCTTTTCTGCCATATCTATCACCTTTTATCAACCGATTGATATTACGCCCCAAGACGTGCCTCAATTGATTTGACCGCATCCGCCGTCAAAACCAATTTATCATGATTCAAGATATCCAAAACATTCAAGCCGATTGTTGGCAAAACATCAACATCATTGATATTTGCCGCAGACTTTTTAAAGTTTTCGTCTAAATTGTCCGCACCAACGAACAAAGCAGATTTGATATCCAACTTTTTCAACTGTTTCGCAAAAGTATTCGTTTTCGCCGCCGCCAATTTTTCAGAATCAACGACAACCAACGCGCCATCTTTCAATTTGGAAGACAACGCCATTTTAAGCCCCAATGCACGAATTTTCTTTGGTAAATCGATGCTGTGATCACGAACAACCGGTCCATGAACAACACCACCGCCACGCATATGAACATTGTAACGTTCACCTTGACGCGCATTACCTGTTTTCTTTTGCTTAAAGGCTTTTTTACCGCTGCCCGCGACATCAGAAACGGTTTTCACTGCATGTGTCCCTGCACGTGATTTTGCACGTTGCCATGTTACAACACGATGCAGAATGTCTGCGCGCGCGTCCAAACCAAAAATAGAATCTTGCAAATCAATCTTGCCGACCGCTTTGCCATCAAAATTTATAACATTTACTTGCATTTTAGTTCACCTTCGTTTTTCCAAACCTATTCTGCAACAGATTCTGATTTGGTTTCTTCTGTTTCTTTTGATCCTTTGACAGATGTCGGAGTCGGCAAATTTGCCTGCTCTTTCTTGACCGAATCTGTAATCAACACAAAAGTACCGTTACAACCCGGAACCGCACCTTCGACAAAAACCAAGTTTTCTGCTTCATCTGTGCCAAAGACTTTCAAGTTTTGAACCGTCACGGTTTCATTACCCATTTGACCGGACATCTTTTTACCCTTTAGAACGCGACCGGGCCATTCACGCATACCCGTACCACCCAAAGAACGATGCGCCTTTAACACACCATGGGTTGCTTCCTTACCGCCAAAGTTATGACGTTTCATCGCACCTTGGAATCCTTTACCCTTGCTTGTCGCTTGGACATCAACAAATTGACCGGTCACGAAATGAGAAGCACTCATTTGTGTCCCAACCGGAATAACACAATCATCCGACACACGGAATTCTACGATTTTACGATAAGGTTTAACACCCGCCTTTTCCGCTGCAACCGCTTGTGGTTTGGCGACATGTTTTGCCTTGGCTTCGCGTATGCCCAAAACATTCGCGACATAGCCGTTTTTATCCATCGTTCTATTTCCAATAACCGCGCAATCCCCAACGGACAAAACCGTCACGGCATGCGCCACGCCCGCGTCATCATAAAGACGCGTCATTCCCATTTTTGTTGTAATCAATCCGCTACGTTTCATTTTTTTGCCTTTTTGTATGCCAGAGGTTAGAACATCGTTTTCAAAAGTCAACAATTATCTAACGCTAACAATTTACCCTTACAGTTTAATTTTTACATCAACACCCGAAGCCAAATCCAACTTCATCAATGCATCGACTGTCTGAGGGGTTGGATTAACAATATCTACGACCGCTTTATGATTGCGGATTTCGAACTGCTCACGCGATTTTTTATCGACGTGCGGCGAACGGTTGACCGTAAATTTCTGAATCAATGTCGGCAAGCGAACGGGCCCAACGACATCTGCGCCGGTGCGCTTTGCAGTTTTGACAATCTCCTCCACTGATTCAACCAAAATTCTGTGGTCAAAAGCCGTCAATTTGATGCGAATTTTTGATGCAGGTACCATTTTGCTTGTTTCCCTTATTTTAATTGTCTTGACATTCGTTGGCCGTCCAAACGGTTTCCCGCGGACGACCAACAAACGTTATTGTTATTTGATAATCTTTGACACAACACCTGCGCCGACGGTACGTCCACCTTCGCGGATAGCGAAACGACGACCTTCGTCCATAGCAATAGGTGCAATCAAAGCGACCGTGATGCGAACGTTATCACCCGGCAAAACCATTTCTTTGTCAGCCGGCAAAGTGATTGTCCCGGTCACATCAGTTGTGCTAAAGAAGAACTGAGGACGATAGTTGCTGAAAAACGCAGTGTGGCGTCCGCCTTCTTCTTTGGTCAAAATATAAACTTCGGCTTCGAAATCTGTGTGCGGGGTAATAGAACCCGGTTTGCAGATAATCTGACCACGTTCCACATCTTCTTTCTTGGTACCGCGCAATAACAAACCAATGTTATCACCCGCTTCACCTTGATCCAACAATTTGCGGAACATTTCAACGCCAGTCACAGTTGTTTTCTGGGTTGGACGCAAACCAACGATTTCGCATTCGTCACCGACTTTGATAACACCGGCTTCGACACGACCCGTCACAACGGTTCCACGACCAGTGATGCTGAACACGTCTTCGATTGGCATCAAGAACGGTTTATCAACCGGACGTTCTGGCATTGGGATGTATTCATCGCAAGCCTTTAACAAAGCGTCAATAGATTCTTTGCCAAAACCATCGTTTTTGCCTTCCAATGCGGAAATCGCAGAACCACGGATAATTGGCACATTTTCACCGTCAAAGTCGTTTGCAGACAACAATTCACGGATTTCCATTTCGACCAATTCCAACAATTCTGGGTCATTCGCCAAATCGCATTTATTCAAATAAACAACGATTTTCGGAATACCAACCTGGCGCGCCAACAAGATGTGTTCACGTGTCTGGGGCATTGGACCATCGGTTGCCGCAACGACCAAAATTGCACCGTCCATTTGCGCCGCACCAGTAATCATGTTTTTAACATAGTCAGCGTGTCCCGGGCAGTCAACGTGTGCATAGTGACGATTTTCGGTTTCATATTCAACGTGCGCAGTATTAATTGTTATACCGCGAGCCTTTTCTTCTGGTGCGCTATCGATTTCGTTAACGCCTTTTTGAGCATCTGCACCGACGCCATAGTAATGCACAATAGCGGCAGTCAGAGTTGTTTTACCGTGGTCAACGTGGCCAATTGTACCAATATTGACGTGCGGTTTAGTTCTTACATACTTTTCTTTTGCCATGGTTTTCTCCTTCGGCTTTGGTTAAAGTTAAAGTTCTTTTTTCTGATTCCTGAGTTTTGATATTACACCAAAAAATCAAAAATCCAAATTTTTTTTGTTATTTTGTCAGCTTTTTTATAACCTCATCTGCGACATTTTGCGGCACCTCGTCATAGTGCGACAATTCCATGTACGGATTTGCACGCCCTTGGGACAAAGAACGCAATGTTTTGACATACCCGAACAAATTTGCCAGCGGGACAAAGGCCGAAATCAACTGGTTACCGAATTGAGTTTCGATACCATTGATTTGACCACGACGGCTGTTCAAATCACCGATAATGTCACCGACATATTCTTCCGGCGTATTAACCGAAAGCTTCATAATCGGTTCCAACAACTTTGGCGCGGCCTTTTTCATTGCTTCGCGGAAGCAGGCACGTGCCGCAATCTCAAAGCATAACACATTAGAGTCAACTTCGTGGTATTTACCATCGACCAATGTTGCCTTGAAATCCACAGTCGGATAGCCAATCAAGACACCTGTCTGTTGCGCTATCTTCAATCCCTTTTCAACGCCGGGGATATATTCTTTTGGAATTGCACCACCGACAATCTTATTTTCAAATTCGTAACCTGCACCCGGTTCCAACGGTTCAAATTCAATTTTCACCTGGGCATATTGACCCGAACCACCAGACTGTTTTTTATGGGTATATTCTTCGGTAACCGGACGACGGAAAGTTTCACGATACGCAATACGCGGTTCGCCGACATTCACATCAACCTTGAATTCACGTAATAACCGGTCAACCAAAATTTCCAAGTGCAATTCACCGACACCCGCCAAAATAGTTTGTCCCGATTCTTCGTCAACAGAAACACGGAACGAAGGATCTTCTTTGGCCAATGCCTGCAAGCCCAATGACATTTTTTCAATGTCCGCTTTGGTTTTTGGTTCAACCGCAATAGAAATAACCGGTTCCGGAACATGAATGTTTTCCAAAATAATCGGATTGTTTTCATCGCACAATGTATCACCGGTAATCGTTTCCTTCATACCAACCAAAGTGATAATATCACCCGCAGATGCTTCCTTGATCTCTTCGCGTTGATTAGAATGCATCAACAACATACGACCCACGCGTTCACGTTTATCACGATTCGAATTATAGATGTACGAACCCGATGTCAATTTACCCGAATAGATACGGATAAACATCAAATTTCCAACAAACGGATCATTTGCGACCTTGAATGCCAGCGCACTAAATGGTTCTTTGGGATCCGGATGACGTTCCGCAACGGTCTTGCGATCCATCGCAGTTCCTTTAATCGCCGGAACATCCAACGGCGACGGCAAATAATCAACAATCGCATCCAACAATGGTTGTACACCTTTGTTCTTGAACGCGGTTCCGCACAAAACCGGCACGAAATTCTGGGCAATAACACCCTTGCGCAACAGTTTCTTGATTGTATCATGATCCGGGACTTTGCCTTCCATATATTCTTCCATAACGGCATCGTCCAATGTAACAACTTCTTCAATCAATTTGTTGTGCAGTTCTTCTGCTTTTTCGCGCAGTTCTTCGGGAATATCAATTGTCACCGGATGAGAACCTGTTTCGTCTTCCCAAATCAGACCCTTCATTTCCAAAACATCGACAACGCCCTTAAAGTCGGCTTCGGCACCAATCGGGAAATTCAGAACCAGCGGATTTGCACCCAAACGTTCACGAATCATATCAACACAACGGAAGAAGTTTCCACCAACACGATCCATTTTATTGATAAAGCACAAACGCGGAACATTATAGCGGTCTGCTTGACGCCACACAGTTTCTGTTTGTGGTTGCACACCAGACACCGATTCGAAAACCGCGACCGCACCGTCCAACACGCGCAGGGAACGTTCAACCTCCATAGTAAAGTCCACGTGCCCCGGGGTATCAATCAGGTTTATACGATGATCACGCCAGAAACATGTCGTTGCCGCCGAAGTAATTGTAATACCACGTTCTTGTTCCTGTTCCATCCAGTCCATAGTGGCGGCACCATCGTGCACTTCACCAATCTTGTATGTTTTTCCAGTATAGAACAAAATACGTTCCGACGTAGTAGTTTTACCCGCGTCGATGTGCGCCATAATACCGATGTTGCGGTACATATGTAAAGGGGCGGTTTTTCCAACAGACATTTTCTTATTCCTTTATCTTTCTTTTTTATATTACCAACGGAAATGAGCAAACGCTTTATTCGCTTCTGCCATTTTATGAGTATCGATTTTCTTTTTGAATGCGCCACCGGTGCCATTCAGTGCATCACGCAGTTCACCAAACACACGGTCGGTCATATTGCGTTCACCACGTTTACGCGCAAACATAATCGCCCAACGAATCGCCAAAGTTTGTTGACGGTCGGCACGAACTTCGACTGGAACCTGGTAAGTCGCACCACCAACACGACGACCTTTGACTTCGACCGACGGTTTCAATGCATCAATCGCCTCCAAGAAAGTGGTCAATTCATCACCATCTTTGGCAATTGTTTTTAATTTATCCATCATACCATAAAAGATATTTTCTGCGACTTCTTTCTTACCGTCCCACATCAGACAGTTAATAAACTTTGCAACGACCAAATTACCATATTTGGAATCTGGCAATATTTCACGTTTTGTTGCGGCTTTACGTCTTGACATAATTTTTCCTTTTTATTTCTTCACCCGATTCGAATCGGATTACTCACACGGGGCGAACCCGCATGTATTGTTATTTAGCCTTCTTTGCACCGTACAAAGAACGACCTTGCTTTCTGCTTTCGACACCCTTGGTATCCAACACACCACGAATGATGTGATATTTAACACCGGGCAAGTCCTTGACACGGCCGCCACGAATCATGACGACACTGTGTTCTTGCAGGTTGTGCCCTTCCCCAGGAATGTACGCGGTAACTTCGCGACCATTCGCCAGTTTCACACGGGCAACCTTACGTTGCGCAGAGTTAGGTTTTTTAGGTGTGGTAGTATACACACGGGTGCACACACCACGTTTTTGCGGATTTTCCAACATATCAGGCGCCGTAGATTTGACGACGACTTTCTTACGTGGTTTCCGAATCAGTTGGTTCACAGTAGGCATTCAAAATCTCTTTGTTTTTTTGTATCCTTTTGCACATCAAAACCCCGTATCAGACTTATTTTAACGGCATACCGCAATTATAAATCTGCCAAAATCCGGCGCTTTGCTGTAATTTTCACTTTCCTTGCTTACACGGAAAGCGTCAATACTATAAACCGCGAACCCGCGGTTGTCAAGTAATTTTCAATGAAAAAGTTGGATTTTTTAGGGTTTCATAACAATTTTTTATGATATACCAAAACCGCCGCGGGGGCGGTGGGTGAGCGTATTCCAGATAATCCATTTTTTATTCCATCATTCCAGAGACCAAGCCCCTCCCTTGCGGAGGGGCCGCAGAGCGCAAGTGATAACGTAGCGCAATGCGGGGGTGGGTTTAATGTTCTTTTTTTTACCCACCCCCGGCTCGCACTGCACTTTGTTTGTGCTTGCCGACCCCGCCGCAATCCGGGCCCCGAAAAATGCCGCGCATTTTTTGGGTGGTAACGGCGGGGTTGGAAAATGCCACCACAGGCGCGGTGCGTGAGCGTATTCCAGATAATCCATTTTTTATTCCATCATTCCAGAGACCAAGCCCCTCCCTTGCGGAGGGGCCGCAGAGCGCAAGTGATAACGTAGCGCAATGCGGGGGTGGGTTTAATGTTCTTTTTTTTACCCACCC
>JAZLAT010000032.1:0-36474 GCA_045613345.1 Candidatus Enterousia sp. | reverse complement strand
CCGTCAATGCAACATTCGCTCATGCAACATTACTTACTGATGTTGAAGCGACATATATAGAAACATCGCTAAGTTTTAGTTATTCGCCATTGTCGTTACAGTCGGCAATCAACATTCTAAACGCATTGCAGGATGTGACTTCTTATGGAGGTGCAACACTGACATTCAGCTCAACAACGAAAGGTTACATCAACAACGATGCCACTGCATTGGCGTTGGTTGCAAATGCAGTAAACAATCTTGGATGGACAATAGCATTAACTTAAATCTATAAATTATGAAACTTGTTAAAATTGAATTAAGTAAGTGGGTATCTGATGAAGGCAAAGTCTTTCGTAAGAAAGGTACAAATGAATTTTGTACAGAATTATATCCAAGTCCGTTAAATCCAATAGCAAACTATGAAGAGATAACAGAGGGAGAAAAAGAAGAAATAGAGGCGAGCAATGTTGAGGAAGCTGAATGAAATATTGTCGCACGGTGAAGGTGTTGCCGTATGGGTTGCAAGCACGATAGGAGCATTGTTGACTGGCTACGAGGGTATGATATGCCTATTGCTGTTCGTCGTAGTTGTTGATGCTTGCTGGGGGATTGCAAACGCCGTAAAAGCCGGCAAATTCGTGTTATCTGACCTGATGCGCAACACTGTTGGAAAGATACTATCCTACTGCTCAGTGTTTCTCGTTATTGTAGGCATCGAAAAGGTAATCGGTATTGACAGCGGCATTTGTTCTGCCGTTGTTGTCGGTGTGATTGCATTGACAGAGGTCTGGAGCATTTGTGGGCATATCTTGATAAGATTTCCGAATTTGCTGTTTTTCCGTCTGTTGAAGCCAGCACTTGTCGGAGAAATCGCAAGAAAACTGCACATTGAAGAACAAGAAGTTGAACAAATATTAAACGAAAAAAATGGAAATTCTCGTAAAAAGGCTATACAGAAAAAGTGAGTACACAATCGGCGCAATGTACATTGACGGCGTGTATTTCTGCGACACTGTGGAAGACACCGATAGAGGTCTAACGCAAACAATGACCTCGCAACAGATAGCGGTTAAAAAGGTGTACGGGAAAACAGCAATTCCGACAGGTCGCTATCGTGTAACGCTTACATATTCCAATAAGTTCAAACGTGTCTTGCCTCTTGTGAACGATGTGATTGGATTCCTTGGAATTCGTATGCACAACGGTGTAAACGCAGATTCTTCGCTCGGCTGTATCATAGTTGGCGAGAACAAGATAAAAGGCGGTGTGATTAACAGCCGTGCGACGATGGAGCGACTTGTGGCGAAATTGAGAGGTCAAACGGAAATATATATAACAATAGAGTGATGAAAGATATTGAGAAAATATTAGTCGAAATTTTGTTGTGCATCACGGCGGCAATATTCGTGTTGTTGCTGTTCAATTCCTGCAAGTCGCAAAAGAACATTATCAAGACGCAGATAGATAGCACGGCAACGGAAGTAGTGAAAGTTGAGAGCCACACAACCGACAACAGCAAGAGTGAAGAAGACTACATGGAAATTACGTATGTGTTGGATTCGGGGCAAATCGTGACAATAGGTCAATCGGTTACAAACTGCAACCAGTTGCGGGTGTCGCAAATTAAGGTTAAAACATCGCACATAAAGCACGAAAACAACATTGATAGTAAAATATACGCAGAAGAAACGAAAACGGCGGAAATCAAAGAAAAAACGCATACAATCGAAAAAGAGAATCCAGCGACAGGCAAAAAATATTTTTTTGTAGGCATTGCGTTTGCTTTTGCGATAATTTGCCTATTTTTGTGGCGGTTTTATAGAAGGATTTGACCTACATAGTTCTGTTTTTTCCATACAATTATGAGTGTTGCCGAGCCGTGACGGTTATCGGCAATTTTTTATACTACAAAAATTTTTCTTGTTGATTTTTAGCAAGTTAGCGAATAAAGTGTATTTTTTTATTTGAAAAATATTTGTATTTTCAAAATAAAGGTGTATATTTGCATCAACAAGTTAAGTAAAACAAAAATTTACAGGTATGGAAAATTTGGAAAAAATTAGAACTGAATTGCTCAATGCACACAAGAAAATTTGTGGTGCGGTTGAGATTGGAGAGTGTAAAAGTTTCAATTACAACGGGGTAGGCTTTTACATAGATGCGTTTCATTACGACTGCGGTTTGAATGGAAATTATTTGTCGGTGTGGAGATTCAGCACAGGAACGACACGGATTGATATTAGTGGCGATATTGCGGAAGCATTGAAACTTGCGAAAGTTATGAAGCAATGGCGCAAAATTACAAAGTACATAACCGACAAAAACATATAGCTATGGGACTATTGGAAGACACAATGAAGGCAGGCGCACCACAATCATTTGAATTCTATGATGATGCGCAATCATTCCGCAAACACTTGCTGGTTCTGCGGAGTTTATCGAACCGCTACGAAATCAAGCAATTGCACCACGTATTCGATACGATTTCACCGAATAAAGGAATGACGCCAGTTGAATACGCACAATGGCGTAACGATAGAGATGAGAACCTTATTTATGCCGTAAAAATAAACGGCGAGTGGGTTTCCGTTCCAATATCGGTGGAACAAAAACAAAAAGCGCTTGATAGTTACAACGAGAACTTGGAATACTACCAAAACAGAATCAAGACTGCGGAAATCGCAATTCGGCATTTTTTGCGCCGTGAAGAATACGAACAAGCAGAATCGTGGGCTGACACGAAGAAAATGAGTGAACGTATCGCAAAGGATATGCAAGTGATAATCGAAAAAATAAACGCACTATGACAAAGCAACTAAAACTCGGTTTATATGAGCCAATATTTGTTGGCGTGATTCCAGATAAACGGCTGAAAACGTGCCGTTGCTGCGGTGAGAAAATGAATATCTATTTTTTCGGGATAGACCGCAGAGCAAGTGACAATCACAAATCGGTTTGCAGAATGTGTGAAAAAAAATTAAGACGAATAAAACATTAAAATTTTCAAGATATGGAACAGTACGAATTTTTCAAAGGATTTTACAACAAGCACTTTAGTACGGATGAATGGCTTGTGAGAAACGGCAACGAATACGCCGTGAAGAATGTTGTGTTTTATTTTCCGAACTACTCGGAAATGAAAATACAAGCGGAGGACTTCGATGTGGAGGTTACTATAACCGAAACAAGCGTGACATTCAGCGGAGAATCGACAAAGCTGAATAAATTATATGATTGGTGCGTGAAGTACGAGGATAAAATAGTGGAAAACGTGCAATCGCAAATGACCGAGCAATTGGTATATGGTGCGCAACTATTGCAAGAGGAAAGAGAAAATCGTGATTAACAAACAAAATTAGTATAGATATGGAAATAAAATTCAGAACTATGAAGGCAAACGAAATTGATTGCCGTATTGCACAGGTTTCAAAAACTGGAAGTGCAATGTACCTACTTTATAAGGACGCACGTGTTGATATGACATTGCTTGACGAGGTTGTCGGGTGTATGAACTGGAAACGTGAACACGCACGGGACAATGCGAACTGCATTGTATCAATCTGGGACGACGAAAAAAAACAATGGGTGTCGAAGGAAGACACGGGAACGGAATCGAACACCGAGAAAGAGAAAGGATTAGCATCGGATTCATTCAAAAGGGCGTGCTTCAACTGGGGTATCGGTCGGGAATTGTACACGGCACCGACAATATGGGTGAAACCGATAGACGAAACGCCAGAAACAATGAAATATTTGCGTCTGCATTGCACCGAAATCGGCTACAACGAACAACGGGAGATAACACGATTGGAATTGAAGGACGAAAAAGGGCGTGTGCGTTTCAATTTCGTTGACGAACAATTCACACAGGAAACCAAACAACAAAAGAAAGACGTGCCAGCCGTATTAAAGGCGATAAAGGACGCAACCACTGTTGAGAAGTTGCAATTGGTCCAGGACACGGCGAAAAAAAGAGGGTGCTATGATATGGAACTTCGAGAAGGCGGCATAATTTACAATGCGATAATGAATAGAATGCTCGACATCAACAAGTAATAACATTAAGAACAAATGAAAAGAGCACCACCAAAAAAGGAACGAACGGCAGGGACAAACAATCAACTCAAAAAGAATGCATCAATATTTGCGCTCTCTGCCGTTCTTTTATAAAAATAGTATAATTATATCAAAAAGTAATAAAAACGCCGTAAACGAAAGAAAAACGGCAAAAATTCAAAGGATTATGGAAATAGTAAAACAAATATTAGGACTTTTATGGATTGCATCAACGATGTTGGTTTGTTCGATTGACACGGAAGCGAGCGGAATGTTGCCTTCATTACTGGTTGTTGCTTGCTGGTTTGTGCTTACAATCATAAATGCGTATATTTGGAAGAAATAAAAAAATTATTCTGGTGTTGCCACGGCTCGGGTAGTGTGGTTCTTCTCTCTTTTACGTTAGCATTAATATCGGTTTTACTTAACTTTTCTTCATCTTGACATATATACGAACGACTGCGGTTCGACTCCGCAGACCAGAACAAAAAAATTGAAAAAATATTTGTAAAATCAAAATAATTATTTATATTTGCATAAATAAACATTAAAACAAAATGATATGGAACAAAAGAAATCGAATCGTGGCGGAAAACGCCCAAATGCAGGAAGAAAGAAATGCGGTCGTGATGTGACCGTGTGCATAAAGATTAGCCGAAAGGCATACGAAATCCTGAAAAAAGTAAGCGGAAAATCAAAGTCCGCATTCATTGACAAATATTTGTTGAACCTAAAAAAATAGAACTATGAACAAGAAAGAATTCGACATCGAAAATTGCAGGCTGAACGCAGAAAAACAGCGCAAGCTCAGCGAACGTAATCTTGAAATCGGTAAAATCCGACTTGACTATGACGGTCGTATTGTTGCCATTGAACACGAACGGCTGAATGAAATCGAACGATTGCGTGCCATACGCACAAAGGCGATAATTGCACGTGCTGGCGTTGAAAAAGGCACTCCAGAAGCCGAAGAGCTGGACGAAGCCATACACGAAACGAGGGCTAATATGGAGAATGAACGTGAGAAGATGCAACGTGAAATACGGGCGTTGATTCTTGAAATGAAGCACAAGGTTGAAGCTGTACGGCAGGCTGGCAGGGAATACGAATGCGAATGGCTGTTGAAAAAAAATGATTTGAAACGAAAATTGGAGGAATAAGTTATGTTACCAGCAAATTCAAAATCATTGCTATCCTTTATTTTTACGCAAATGGATAGACTTGACAAGGGAGAAATAACGAACGAACAGGCAATAGCACAGGCGAAACTCGCAAGCCAAGCGCATAATTTGCTCAACTACGAATTGAAGCGGTCTATTGTTGAGCTCAAATTAAAGGAAGTCGGTGCTGTTATAGAACCTCATCTACGTGAAATCGAATGTAAAAATTTTGAGTAATTATGAATGTTGTAGAAATGGCAAATTTTGCCAAGAAATACAAAAGGTACGTTTTAAGAAACGAATTGTCAAATGAAGAATCTTTCGAAGTTATACGCTCGTTGTTTATTTTTGATAAAAGAAGATTAAAAAATTTTCCAAAAATAATAAAAACAGAATTTTTTGGTTATGGTTACCATACAGACAATTGGTTTTATTTTGAATTTATTCCGTACGCTGGATATGTTGATGATGAATATGTTTCTTTTATAGTTAGTAAGAATTATTGCAAATTCTGTGTATATTATAAATTTATTGATTTTATGCAATTCTACTTGGAACATTACAGCGAACTTAAATATGTGTTTACAACACAATTTAATAGAGATGTAAGTCAATTATTATTACATAAATTGAAAGAAATGGGATTGGATAAAAAAATATTGCGTGTAAAAAATTTTTGGAATTATTCTGGAACTTTGGAACAACTAACAGAAAACACAATTGAATATTTTAGGATTATAACAAAATTTAACAATAAAATAAAAAAATTATGAATAGACTAATTATTACAGGCAACGTGGGACACGATGCGACCGCAAAGGCGGTGAACGATAAATTTGTGTACAAAATCGCAGTAGGCGTGAAATCTGGCTACGGCGACAAGGCGACAACGGAATGGTACGACTGCGATTTATGGCGAAATGACGATAAATTGCAGTTCACGAAGGGGCAGAAATTGTTGATTGAAGGCGAACCGACTTTGCAGGTTTGGACAGGCAAGGACGGCAACCCGGCAGGCAAGATTTGCGTGCGTGTGACGAATTTTGAATATTTGTCGGCAAAGCAGGAACAGCAGACGGAAGCGGTGCAACAACCGCAACCAGTTCCGCAGTGGAATGATGCCGATGTTCAGGAAGGCGAATTGCCGTTTTAATCACTTCGGGGCTGGAAAATTGCCCCGATTTTTTTGCAAAATATAGCGGATAATTGAAAAAGTTTTGTATATTTGCACAAATAAAATAATTGGGTTGCCGACCAATAATTAAGAATTCGCCCAGCGAGTAGTTACCACAGCGGCAAATGTGGTAGCGAAAGTTGGGTTTTTTGTTTTTGTGGTATGACGGATTATAACAAATACTATATCATAGATGAGGAAAAACTTAACAAGATAAGGCACGCCATTAATATTGCGCTTGTAATTTCGGAAACAAAATATCCACATCTAAAATATAAATTCAAGCAAGCAAAGGATTTTGTCAGTAAAGACTTGGAATCTTTTAATGGAAGCCATAATAAACCAAAAACAAATAAAGAAAACATTTGAAATTTATAGTTGAAATTCGGTTTTTTTATTTATACTTATGGAAACTGAAAATTATTGCAGATTGGCAGGTAAAATAACGAGGATAATAGACAAAGACACATTCATTATCATTTACCTGCAGACGAAATCAGGGCAAACGGGAAGTTTGAGAACGGAAATAATACCGATATGGATTTTCGGTATGAAGTTTTGTTACAACGTGCGGAAAAATGCCGTTGTAGGTGCCGATGCGACCATAGACGCACGGATTCAAAACAAAAAGAACGAAAATAATTTAGTTGAAATAGCGATAGTTGCAAACAAAATAATTTTTGAAAAATGAACACGAACGGCTGGATAAAAATACATCGCAAGTTATTAGAATGGGAATGGTACACGGACACAAATACGACACGTGTATTCCTTCATTTATTGCTGACGGCAAATTTTGAAGATAAGAGATTTCGTGGAAAAGAAGTGAAACGTGGACAGGTAATAATAGGGCGTCATTCACTTGCGGATGCGCTTGGATTGAGTGAACAATCTGTAAGGACTGCGATAAACCACTTAATATCAACCAACGAAATAACCATCGAAACAACCAACCAATTTAGTATTGTAACTATTTGTAAATATGAAAGTTATCAATATATCGAAAATCAAACTAACCAACAAATTAACCAGCAAACTAACCAACAACTAACCAACAATCAACCAACGACTAACCAACAACTAACCACAACTAAAGAATATAAAGAAATAGAGAATAAAAGAATAGAAGAAATGAGAGGGTGTATAGAAACCGCCCCAACATTTTCCGAAATTGAACAATACGCAATCGAAAGAAACTATGAACGACAGGACTACGAATCATTCTACAACCATTATTCGGCACAAGACTGGTTTACTGGCAATGGCGTAAAAATAACAAAGTGGAAGCCAAAATTAGACGGCTGGTGCCGTGAAAACTCGTTGAAACGCACAACGGAGAAACTGAAACACGAAACGTGGCAGGAAAAGGCGTTGAGAGAACACGAGGAACGGGAACGAATGAAAGCGGAACAAAATCAAGGTATAATATAAAAATTAGAACTATGGAACAAATCAAAGCAACTTTCGCCGAATGTATTTCGGCGGCGGAACAAATCGGCAACATTTTCGGATTCGACCACGACACAAAATCTATCTGGGCGGACGCAATCAACACGGCAGGAATGACAAGCGAAATGCTCGAAGAACGGACAAAACAGCTCATTACAGGCTGGGACAAACAAACGCACTACGGCAAGCCAACGCCAGCTGATTTAATTCAAGGCTATCAAAACGACAACGGCGAATATACGGGAGAACAGGTCGGAGCAATCATCGGACGAATGGTATTTGACAGAATCGGGGACGAAAACGACCAGTTCCAAGTGATGCGGAGCGAAATACACAATGTTGTGTTAAGAAGAATATTCGAACCAGTCGTCGAAAACGGGCAACATAAGACAAAGAACGGACACCGATTGTTCAAGCTAACACAAGTAGGGAAGCAATACGCCACCGAGATAAAACAACGCATCGCACCACAGGCAAACAAACGGCTTGTTATTGAACGTATGGACTATTCATCATTCCGTAACTTGCAATATATTGATGCAAGGAACGCAATCCAAAATGCAAGCGACTTGCTTTTTAGACCGTTTTTGGTTGTGGATAGATAATTTTTTTGAAAAATGTTTGTAAAATCAAAATAAAGGTTTATATTTGCATTGTAAAATTAAGTTAAACCAAAAAAATAAAGAACTATGAGTTGTATGGTATTAGACAGAGAGAGTTACGAAAAATGCGCAGACGAGGTGTTTTTCCTGACTGACAACGTTGAATTGGCAAACGATGTTTGCAAGTTGTATGAACTGAACCAGAAGGCGTACAATGTGCGCTATCGTGAAAGAAACAGAATTGAAAGAATCAAATTCAAAAAAGATTGTTCGGGAAACGCAATTTTGACAACGGAACGAATCCACTACGTTGAGAGCAGACAGGCGAAATACACACGTATAGTACAATTTCTGGCGTGTGTGTATTACCAAAACAGCGAATCACAGAAATTGGAAAAGCAGACGCAAGAAATTATCGGGCTTGTGTTGTTCAACCTATCTAAAAAGATATTCGACAATGACGAACTTAAATACGGGGTTTACTAATATGGCGAAGTATATAACATCAACGGAATTTTACCGTGAATTGGAATCGGAGAAAAAGAAAAAGGCATTGCTGGTTGCTATCGTTGTGATAATGGCGGTGGCAATCGCCTTACTTGTATGCTCGTTCGTGTTTTTTGGCAACACGGACACCGAACCAGTGAAAAATTACGGGTATTGCGACAATTTAATGATTTGCTGATATGGGATTAAGTGTACAAAGAGAATGCTACCGATGTGGAAACGTGTACGAAGCAAGATATTACTACCGATACGGCAAGATTTGCAAGTTTTGCAAGATTGAGGAGCGGAAGAAACGGGAAAGCAAAGGAAAGCCGACCGAACCGAAGAAGTCGGCGAAACTTATACAGCTTGAAATCAAACTTGCGGACATCGAAAGGAAGATGCAGGAAGCAACGGACGATTTGCAAAAATACCTGTCATTGCGCCGTGAACGTGATTTGACACTACACAGCATTGAATTCGAGATACAGGACAAGAAGGACATCGGCTTTTATGAATATGAAACAAGGAATTTAGGAAAATAAAAAACAAAACTATGGATTATCAAAATTTTTTCAACAGGGATTTCTTTCCGACACCCGTTGAGGTCATTGACCAGATGATGCAGTTCTCGGAAGTGCAGGGAAAGATAGTATTAGAACCTTCGGCAGGAAGCGGAAACATCGTTGATTGGTTGCGAAATATGGGGGCGAAACAAGTATGTGCGTGCGAGATAAACGACCGCTTGCGTTCGATGATTTCAAGCCGTTGCGACATCATTGGAACGGATTTTTTGAAAGTCACAGCCGAGCAGGTGTCGCACGTTCAGATGATTGTAATGAACCCGCCGTTTACGGCTGACGAACGGCACATTTTGCACGCATACGATATTGCGCCTGACGGTTGCGAGATTGTTGCGTTGTGCAACACGAATACGATAGAGAATGCGTGCTACAACACACGACACAAACTGCGTGAACTGATAAACGAACACGGCGGAAGCGAGGATTTGGGAAAAGCATTTGACAATGCGGAGCGGAAGACCGATGTGCGTGTTTCCGTTGTACGTCTATACAAGCCAGCGAGCGAAGGAATGGAATTTGACGGCTTTTTTATGGACGAGGACGAGGAAACGAACCGAACCGCTGGAATAATCAAATACAACTTTGTCCGTGACTGCGTGGCGAGATATTGCGAAGCGGTGAAACGTTTTGATTCAGTATATGCTTTGAGCAACGAAATAAACGAACTGACAAAGGGAATAGGCGGAGAAACGATTAAATTCGGTGCGTTTATCAACAAAAGCAGAAACACGAACGGAGATACGGCGATAACAAAGAACTATTTCAAAAAGCAACTGCAAAAGGATGCTTGGCGTTGGTTGCTGGAAAAATTCGATTTGGGAAGATACGTCACATCGAAACTTCGTGCTGACATAAACAGGTTTGTCGAACAACAGTCAAACATACCGTTCACGATGCGAAACATTTATCGTATGGTTGAAATCATCATCGCAACGAACGGGAACAGAATGGAGCAGACTTTGGTTGATGCGTTTGAGCTGATTTGTTCATATTCGCCAGAAAATTCAACGGCTGGCGAAAAATGGAAAACGAACAGCGAATATATGGTAAACCGCAAGTTCATTATACCGAGAATCGTTGACACGTGGTATTCTTTGTACAATTCCGATGCGCATTTGGTGTATGAAAACAGGATAGAGGACATTGAAAAGGCTCTTTGTTATTTGACGGGCGAGAACTGGGACAGGATTGAAAAAGTCGGTCACGTGTGGAACGAAGAACGGCAATGCAACGAGATACGGCATTTCAAGTTCGGCGAACTTTACACGATTGGTTTCTTTGAATTTCGGTTGTACAAGAAAGGCACGGGACACTTCAAATTCCGTGAAGAGAAGGTGTGGGAGAAATTCAACCGTGAGGTTGCACGTATTAAAGGCTGGGCGTTGCCGAAGAACACGGCAAAGACGCACAAGGCAAAACAGGGTGATTTGACATTGTTTTAATAGATATGGAACAGAAAAAGTACGAACTATTTGCCAACGGAACAGAATGTATGGTTTGGCAGGATAAAAATTGTTACAAGTGCATCAAGGCTGTATTCTACAACGAAAAACGTGGAACATTCCCGTCTTATCGTTGTGCTATTCAGCGAGAGATAGAACTTGCTTCGGTTACTGACGGATGCGGAACACAACTGGCATACGAGGCAACGAAAAGGAGCATTTGCCCGTATTTGCAGACGGAGCGAAAGCCGAAGAAGCAAGCGGAAGACAATAATCAATTAAATTTATTTTGATATGGATAACGAATTGACACCAAAGCAAAAAACAATCGGCTGTCTTGCGGTTATTTTATTTTGGATTTTACTTGTGGTATTATGTGAATTTGCCGAATACGCAATAACTCTTTTGAAAATCAAGTACGGGATTGAATTCCTAAACATCAATATCAAATGAACAGGCAAAATTTTGTTTTTTTACAAAATGTTAATATCTTTGACCGAACAAATTTTTACCAATCCATAGTTCTATGCCCGTTTGTCGTGTACTTACGGGCTTTTTGAACTATGAAACTATAATTAAAGGGTTAAATTATGGCAGAAAGAAAAACATTGAAACTTTCCGAATTGGAAGTGAACAACGGGCAGATTGAAGGTTTGCCGAAAAATCCACGATTCATTAAAGATAACCGCTTCAAGCAATTGGTGAAGTCAATCGAAGACGCACCCGAGATGCTGGACTACCGAACATTGTGTGTGTATCCATACGGGAAAAAGTACGTGATTTTGTGTGGTAATATGCGTTACCGTGCGTGCAAGGAACTCGGAAAAAAGGAACTGCCGTGCTACGTTTTGCCCGAAGATACACCAGCGAAGAAGTTGCGTGAGTATGCAATGAAAGACAATCAAGGCTACGGCGACAACGACTGGGACTTGCTTGCCAACGAGTGGGACGCCGACGAACTGAAAGAATGGGGAATTGAAACGCCGAATTTGCTAGATAATGTTGATGATAAAAACCCGTACACAGACAAAACCGAAATTCCGCAGTATGATGTGAAAGGTGAAAATTATTTGCCGACTGACTTATACGATGAAACAAAAACCGAAATCCTGATAGACGAAATTGAAAAATCCGATGATTTAATTGAAAGCGAAAAATCGTTTTTGATTGCTGCGGCTAAAAGACACACAATTTTCAACTATCGCAAAATTGCAGAATATTATGCAAGTGCAACGCCACAAATGCAACGTTTAATGGAACGAAGTGCACTTGTTATTGTTGACCTTGACAATGCGATTGCAAACGGATATGCAGAATGTAGCAAGGCGATAAAAGAATTAAGAAAACAAGAGGCGGCTTATGAATGACTTTGTCGTTTTCATATTGACACACGGAAGATCGAACAATGTAATCACAATGCAAACGCTAAAAAAATGTGGTTACACTGGAAAAACCATTCTTGTAATTGACAATGAAGATGAAACAGCAGACGAGTATAAACGCCTATTTGGTGCCGAAAATGTTTATCAGTTTGACAAATCAGCAATATCGCAAACATTCGACACAATGGATATTTCCGAAGATAGGCGCACGATTGTTTATGCTCGAAATGCTTGTTTTCGTATCGCAAAAGAATTAGGATTTAGGTATTTTCTTGAACTTGATGATGATTATACAAGTTTTGAATATCGTTACCCGAGTGAAGACGGGAAAAAGTTGCTGGTGCAAGGGTGTAAAAACCTTGATAAAATCTTTGCATCAATGCTTGAATTTTTGAGGAATGCAAAAGCTGATACGGTTGCATTTGCGCAAGGTGGTGATTTTATCGGTGGAATTGAGGGCGGCTATTACAATCAAAAGGTGTTACGCAAGGCAACGAACACATTTTTTTGTGACACTGAAAAGCAGTTTCCGTTTATAGGCAGAATAAACGAAGATGTAAACACATACACGAGATACGGCTCAATAGGTTGGCGTGGATTCAGTATTACCGATGTGGCAATAGTTCAAAAGCAGACACAATCGAATAAGGGCGGAATGAGTGACGTGTATATTGACAATGGTACGTATTTGAAAAGTTTTTATTCGGTTATGGCTATGCCGTCTGCTGTAAAAATCGGTTCAATGGGCGATAAACACATAAGATTTCACCATAAAATAAACTGGGAGTATTGTGTGCCGAAAATCGTAAATCAATGTTATAAAAAGAGTTGCGAAAGTTCTATAAATTCCACACATTAAAAAAGTAAGATTATGGCACTTGATAAAAACAAATTTTTGAAAGTTTTTGAAAAAGCACTCGGCAATGTTTCGGTTGCTTGCAAAAACTTTGGCTGTGATAATAAAACGTTTTATAACTGGTATAATGCTGACGAGGAATTTAGAACGGCGTGCGATGCAGTCAAAGAGAAACGCAAAGATTTTATCGAATCGGCACTTGACAAACGCATTCAGGCTGGCGACACTTCGGCGATTATCTTTGCGGCAAAGACAATTTGCAAAGATAGGGGATATGTAGAAAAGACCGAACAAAATGTAAAGGTCGAATCCGAACAACCTTTGTTCAACATCGAACCGAAATAAAAAACAAAATAAAAAAAAAGAAATATGAAAACAACAGAACTTATGATTGGTGATTTTGTGGAAGTTTTTGATGATTCCACAAACAATTGGAAAGCGGTGCAAATCGTATCAATTGACGAAACGGAAATCGGCTACAAAGAATGTGGCTATACATTCAATACGAAACATTTTGTTCCTATCGCAATCACGACTAAAATTCTTGAATCAAACGGATTCAAAAAAGGTGGCGATATTATGTGGGAGTCCGTTTGGATGGGCAATTCGGCATATATCAAATGGTGGCAAACTTGCTATACTTTGGAATTGAAAGATATTAAAGTTGATATAAACTGCGTACACGAATTGCAGCACGCATATAAAATCGCAGGCATTGACATTCAACTAAACATTTAGTTTATGGCGTTCCAAGTCACAACGGCGTTAAAGAAACTATCGGACATCGGCGGTCGTGTACGTGTTATTCAGGGCGGAACGAGTGCGGGGAAAACATACGGGATATTGCCGATATTGATTGACTACGCAACAAGACACCCGAAGGCTGAAATATCGGTAGTATCGGAATCAATCCCACACCTTCGCAAGGGTGCGATGCGTGATTTCTTGAAAATTATGCAGGAAACGGGGCGTTTCATTTCCGACCATTGGAACAAGTCAACATTCACATACACATTCACAAACGGGGCGTTCATTGAATTTTTCTCGGCGGATTCACAGGACAAAGTTCGTGGTCCGAGGCGTGATGTTTTGTACATAAACGAGTGCAACAACATTGACTTTGAAACCTACAACCAGCTGGCGATACGTACACGGCAGAACATTTGGCTTGACTACAACCCTACGAGCGAATTCTGGGCAAACACGGAATTGTCGGACGGCGACACAAGCCGTTTAATTTTAACGTACAAGGACAACGAGTCTTTGCCCGATAATTTAGTTAGGGAAATAGAGAAAGCACGGCAGAAGGCGTTTTTTGACGAAATGGCGGTGGATTTGTTCGCAGAGAACAACATCAAGTCCGCATATTGGGCGAACTGGTGGAAGGTGTACGGAATGGGCGAGGTCGGAAGCGTGCAAGGTTGCGTATTCACGAACTGGGACATAGTGAACGCAATACCAGCCAACGCACGTTTGCTCGGCTACGGTATGGACTTTGGATTTACGAACGACCCAACAACATTGGTTGCTTTGTGGAAAATGGACGGGGAGTTGTACGTAAATGAAGTGTGTTATAGAAAAGGAATGAAAAACGATGATATTGCTGCGGAACTGAAACGAAACAATATACAGCGAATTGATACTATAATTGCAGATAATGCAGAACCGAAGTCAATAGCGGAAATAAATAGTTATGGTTACAATGTACTGCCCTGTTATAAAGGTGAAATAAATTTTGGCATTGATTTACTTTTACAATTCCGTATGCACGTAACGAGCGAATCAACCAATATGATAAAGGAACTGCGAAACTACGTATGGGAAACAACAAAGGACGGAACGAAAACGGGAAAACCAATAGACGGATACAATCATTTGATAGATGCGTTGAGGTATATCGGGACGAAGGTATTGGCACGGCAGAACACTAAACCGCGAGGAATAAAAGTTAGATAGAGATATGACGGACTTAGAATTTCAACTGCAAGGCGAGAATAGCGACCTACGTGCAACAATCAACGGACTGCGCTCGGAATTGGAGCAACGAGAGGAGGCATACAACGAATTGCAAGGAATGTTTGACGATTGCCAGCGCAAATTGTCGGAAGCATTGCAACGTGATAGAATCGGAACGAAAATAATCAACGAGAAACGCAAGGAAATAGCACAAAAATATGACGAACACGACCGACAATTAGTTGTCAATTTTATGGATTATTTGAACAAACGCGGATTTTTTCGTGATGATTTGTGTTTCGATTGCGAACATCAGGCATTGACTTATATAGAGTTACAGAAGCGGAATAGTTAATAGGTGATTTAACAAAATAAATTGGAACAATATGACAAAAAGTAAGGCGTTGGCAATCATTCGCAAGGCAATCGAAGCCAAAGGAACGGAACAGACAATCGTGCTTTATTACGATGTGTTCAAATATCGTCTTGATATGCTGAAATACTGGATGAAGAACAAAAAACGTGTCGCATATATTCAGGACAAGCAAAAATACTTGTGTTTGAAAATGACTTTGCAATCGTTGCTGGAAGTTGTGGAGAAAGAAGGCGTTACGGCGAACATCGGCGATGATGAACACTATTTGACCGCTGGCGTTGTATGCCGTGAAATCGAAAATGATATTGAAACATTCACGAGAATAAACCACCTATACGGGGCGTACATCAAGGAATCAATGAACGATTTGAACAAATACTATGAAGCAAACAAGCAAGCCATTGACGCAATACTCGGAGCATAATATCCAAGCAAGTTGCGTTGCTTGGTTCCGTATGCAATACCCGAAACTTGCAAGCCTATTGTTCGCCGTTCCGAATGGTACGTATTTCAACAGCGCAACACGTGGCAAGGCGTTCGCATACCACCGCAAGTTGGTTGCCGAAGGATTGACAAAGGGTGTTGCGGATTTGATATTGCTCGTCCCACGCAACGGATTTGGTGCGTTGTGCGTTGAAATGAAGACGAAGATAGGCAAACAATCAACCGAACAAAAAGAATGGCAGAAAACGGCTGAAAACAACGGAAACAAGTACATTGTTTGCCGTTCGTTGGAAGAATTTATAAAAGCAGTAAACGACTATTTGATTTTGAAATGAATACGGAAAAGAAAAAACAATTGGTTGAGTGGTTTCGCACAAAATGCAAGCACCGTAATTTGATGAGCGACAACAAAACATACTATTGCCGTTTGAAATACGAGCAAAGGTGTAATAATACAGCGAATTGGTACATTGATTTTCCAGATTGCCCAGAAACGTGTCCGCACCACATTCGGCAACTACCGATAGGATGCGAATCGGGCGTGAAATGCAAATATATTCATTCTCTTGCTAACGAAATTATTGATATACTAAAATGAACGATTTTGAAATTGCCTTTGATGCATTCCGTGCAAGGTTCGCCAACTGCGACTGGACTACGGGCAATTGCTATTATTTTGCCGTAATCCTGCAAAAGCGGTTCGGCGGTGGTGTTTGCTATGACACAATCGCTGGTCATTTCGTTCTGCACCGCAACGGAAAATACTACGACTACAACGGCGAATATGTGCCGCTTGACACATCTGCTGTTATCGGCTGGAAGGAGTTCCGCAAGTATGACGAATTGCAATACAGGAGAATTGTCGCATCGTGCATATTGTAATTTTTTTTTGAAAAAATATTTGTATTTTCAAAATAAGTTGTATATTTGCATCAAAATTTAAGTTTAACGTAAAAATTAAAGGACTATGATTGGTTACAAGGCATTTGACAAGCATCTGCAATGCAGAGGCTTTCAGTACGAGGTAGGTAAAGAGTATGAAATAGACGGAAAAATAGAAGTGTGCAAGTGTGGTTTCCACGCTTGCGAGAATCCGTTAGAGGTGTTCGACCACTACGATATGCTCAATTCTCGGTTCTGCAAGGTTGAACAGACAGGCGATATTGACAAGGAAGAGCAAACAACTAAAATTTGTTCTTCCAAAATAAAAATCGTCGCAGAATTGAAATTATCGGATATGATTCGGTTGGGGGTTGAGTGGCTGAAAGAGATAACATCTCCGTCTAAGGTAGATGTAATCAAAAATGATGGTGGCGATTATGCTCAAATTGGTAGCAGTGGCAATTGTGATAAAATTGGTAGCAGTGGCTATTATGCTCAAATTGGTAGCAGTGGCGATTCTGCTCAAATTGGTAGCAGTGGCAATTATGATAAAATTGGTAGCAGTGGCTATTATGCTCAAATTGGTAGCAGTGGCGATTATGCTCAAATTGGTAGCAGTGGCAATTATGCTCAAATTGGTAGCAGTGGCTATTATGCTCAAATTGGTAGCAGTGGCAATTATGATAAAATTGGTAGCAGTGGCGATTATGCTCAAATTGGTAGCAGTGGCGATTATGCTCAAATTGGTAGCAGTGGCAATTATGATAAAATTGGTAGCAGTGGCGATTATGCTCAAATTGAATCAACAGGTGAAAATAGTGTAATATGTTGTGCTGGAGCAAACTCTATCGTAAAGGCAAAGAAAGGAAGTTGGGTAACACTTTCCGAGTGGATTTATGACAAAAAATCAAATAGAGATAAACCCGTATGCGTAAAGACCGAATATGTGGACGGTGAAAGAATTAAAGAAGATACTTGGTATAAGTTGGTAAATGGAGAGTTTACGGAAGTAAAATAAGATTATGTAAAATTGATAAGGAGATAGAACTATGACAAAATTACAATTAACAACGAACTTGCAGGGTTTAAAACGGAACTGCTGGAGGAAGAATCTAAATGGATTTTTCACTATCAGACAGATGCCTAAAAAATGATTAAAAAATAAAGACTATGCAAAAAATAATGTTTAATGAAAGATATGGACTGCAAAGTGCCGTATTTGAAGGAAGAAAAACGCAAACAAGAAGAGAGCCGTTTTTCAGCGATGTGGAAATCGAAACGCACTTCGACATAGAAACCGGCAAGTTTTTCGTCATAGAAAAGGACAGCCGAAAACTCATACATACGAGCCGTTATGCAATAGGCGAAATCGTTGCTATTGCTCAATCGTATAAAGATGCAGGTGTTGAACCAAATGAAACTATTGATGCGATAGACTACGGACAAAATATGTATATGCCACTTACTGCAATAGAATCAAAAGGCTGGAAAAACAAAATGTTCGTCAAGGCGGAACTTATGCCACTCCACATACGAATAACAAACATTCGTTGCGAGCGGTTGCATGATATTTCCGATGATGATTGCTTGAAAGAAGGAGTTATAGAGGATTTGAAAGGAGTGCAATATAGCTTTTCAGCACCTCTATTTTGTGGCAATTTCCCATTTGATACTCCAAGAGGAGCATTTTCTGTACTTATCGACAGACTAAGTGGAAAAGGCTTCTGGGAAAGCAATCCGTACGTAATTGTTTATGAATTTGAATTGGTGTAGAACTATGGAAGAAAAGAAAATGACAAACGATGAAAAAGCAAGGGAAGTAGCAAGACGCAGTTATGAAAATAACTATAATTGTAAAAGTGTTAGTGATAGTTTTTGCAATAGTTTTGATATGTGCTATGTATGTAGGACTACACGTGCTATTATGCAATTTGCAGAATGGAAAGACGAACAGCACAAGCAGTCAATAATCGACCTTAACTGCAAACTTGAGGAACAGCAGGCGTGCTACGAGGAACTAAAAAAACGCTACGACGAAGCCGTTGAGCGCGAAAAGATAGCAACAAAAATCATCGAGCAGAAACGTATTGAAAATGAAAAACTGATTGAAAAATTGAAAATCTATGAACAAACAGAATCTATTCAGCGGTGAGAAATTTTTCGCATCAGACAAATAGCACGTAAATTGTTACGTGCTATTTTTTTTGTTGCGTGTTGCATATCCCTTAGTGTTTTGCAACGTGCAACATTTTTTTTATAAAAAAATTGGTTTTTCTCAATAATTTTACGTTATTGTGCAAAAATTCACCGCAAAGGGTAGCGGAAGTGTTTAACTTTCTTAAAAATTTAGCAATATGGGACTTATTTGTAACTGTCCTGCCGCTACTTACTTAACAACAATACCAAAGGTTACTTGCGGCGAATCATTCGGACAAATCCAAAAGGTAGCATTTACCCGTATCTTTTCAACGGGAAGCACAAAGAACTCATTTACATCGTTGGCGGCAATTGACAAACTTGCAAGCTGGACACCGTTATTGACGGCACAAGACGGAACAAAAATCGTTGTTTCGCCATACATCGAAGCACCAACATCGGAAGGCGGAGCTGCAAGAACATTCGGTGGCGGAAACGAAACACTCGGCGGCATCGAAAGAATCATCGGTCGTGAACCAACAGCATTTTCTGGTGTTATGCGTTCCGTTCCGCAGTCAACAATCAAAATCATCAAGGAATTGATGTGCGAAGCGGACAGCGGAAATCTTGGTGTGTATTTGTTTGACGAAAACGGCAACATCGAAGCATTGCAAGACCCGAACACGATAACAACGTTCTATCCTATTCCAGTACGTGCGTTCTTCGTAGGGGACAAAACACACGGCGGTTTGGAATCACCAGACAGCAACGCAATTCAATGGCAGTTCGCACCGAATTACAGCGACAACTTGAAAATTGTAGTTCCTGACGATTTCAATCCATTGACTGACCTTTAATAGTTATTGACTATGGGAAAGCAACAGGCAAAAAGCACAAATGTCACGCTTGTAGTCGAAAAACACGGCTACAAACGTGATTTTGCAATTGAACACGCAGAGCGGTTGTTGTCGCTTGCGAACAATGGCGGTTGGCAACTACCTGAAAATTCACCATTCGTGTACTCAAATGGCACTATCGAACGAAGAAATAAGAAATAGGATTGACGAGCCGAGAAAACGGAGCGAAATCGGATATGCGATTCTACACCAGAACCGCATAAAATTCCACACGCAGACGCAGATAACGCCGTGTGTGTATCAACCGATTAGCGACTTCTTCTCGTTCGTGCAGAATCTTCTTCCGCACGACAAATACAGAATGTTCCTTACTCTGTTCCGTTATCCCGTAAAAACAAACGAGGTAACGGCGATTTGCTTTGACAAATTGAGCAGAATATTTGAAGGAAAAAATCCATTATTTTCGTTTCTATTCACAAACAGCGAGAGTAAGGACGATTTCGCTTGGTATCGTTCGGAAGTCCTGAAAGAGCCGAATATTTGGAAAACGAAAGGCTGGGATTTCTTCAAGACAGAAATCAACTCGGTTTTGATTGTGGATGTTCCACGTGAGCAGACAACGGATTTGCCAGAACCATATTTTTATTGGTTGCCGATTAAGGATGTAATCAACTACGATTGCGACCGCACAACGGGACAAATGAAGTGGATTATTTTCCGCCAAGACCACGATAGGATATGCGTGATTGACGATGAATCATACCGTGTTTATCGTGGAAGGACGAACATTGAAACTTTGGAGAGCGAAAACGCCCACGATTTGGGGTTTTGCCCTGCCCGTTTCTTTTGGAATGAGCCTATGTCGTTGGAACGCCCCGATGTTAAGATGTCGCCGTTGACAAAGGAATTGGACTCGTTGGATTGGTTTCTTTTCTATGCGATTTCAAAACGCCATTTGGATGTGTACGGCTCTTATCCAATATACAGCGGCTACCAGCAGGATTGCGATTTCTCGAACGAGGAAAACGGCGACTATTGTGACGGAGGATATTTGCGAAACAAGCAAGGTTTCTATCGTTTTGATTCGGCTGGTATGTTGTTGCCTTGTCCAAAATGTGGAAAGAAACGCATCATCGGGGCTGGTTCGTTCGTTGATGTTCCGATACCACAACAGGGACAACCAGACTTGCGTAATCCAGTCCAGATGTTGGCTGTTGATAAAAACTCGCTTGAATACAACGTGAAGGAACAGGAGCGGTTGAAGAACGAGATTATAACAACGGTTGTAGGAACGAACGAGGAAATCACAACACGTGACGCATTGAACGAGCAGCAAATTATGGCGAATTTTGAAAGCCAAACGACCGTATTGAACCGCATAAAAAAAGGCTTCGAAGAAGCTATGATGTGGATTGATTCAACGGTTTGCAGACTACGTTACGGCGAAAGTTTCCTATCCTGCAACATAAATCTTGGCACGGACTTCTATCTGTACGATGCGAACGAGTTGCGGACGCAATACAAGACGGCGAAGGAAAGCGGAAGCAGCGAAGCCGAATTGGACGCATTGCATAAAAGGATTATCGAAACGGAATACCGAAACGACCCCGACCAATTGCAAAGAATGCTGTTGTTTGCGGACATCGAACCGTACAAGCATTTGACACGTGCGGAAATGGAGTCGTTGTTGGAAAAAGGACTTGTGACAAAAGAAGACTATTTGATAAAGTTGAATTTCGCCAATTTAGTCAGCCGTTTTGAACGGGAAAATATGAACATCGTTGAATTCGGTTCGGCGATACCATACAGCAAGAAAATCGAAATTATAAACCAAAAATTTATAGATTATGTTAGTTAGACAACCAGACGGACGAATGAAGGATGTAAGTATTCTTGACATCACGAAAGAAAACTACATCGTGCCAGCGAACGAACGTGGCATTTACCATTGTGCAATCGAAATCGTGGATTTTGACAAAAAGACGGGAACACGACTTTCTAAACCAAGAATCCAAAAATTCAAAAAGAAAGAGTTTGAAACGATTGTACGCAGAAACCTTGAATTGCAAGGCTACACGATTACTGTCTTGTACGACCCGACCGAATACTTGGAGAAGGCAAAACAAATGCAGACTGCAATGCGCCAGCCACAACAAGTTGATGTGAACAGGGCGGTCGCCGAAGCATTGGCGAAACAAAAGGCTGAAAACGAAAAAGCGATAGCAAAGGCTGTTGCCGAAGCATTGGCGAAACAATCAGCGGAAACGAAAAAAGGCAAAAAATAACTTTTTATATAAACTAAAAATCAAAGGGTAAGATGATAACAAAAGAATTATTACAGCAAAACGAAGTTCTTAAAGGTTTGACCGAAGAACAAATGACGGCAATCACAACGATTTCCGCTAACGATGAGAATGCGGTTATCGGTGCGAAGTTTTCCGAAGTGTACCAGAAATTGGATTCCACGATTGAGAAAGCAACGGGAATAAAACGCAACGGGGACGAAAAGACTTACGTTTATTTGGAACGTGCAGCAACAGAATTGAAATCGCAGTTGAAAGGCACGGAAGAATTGAACGCAAAAATAGCTGAATTGACTTCGGAAAATTCACGATTGAACACGGCGTTGAAAGAAGGTGCGGGAAACGAGGAACTGAAACGCAACTATGAGCAATCGAAAAAGGACTTTGATGCTGTTACAAAACAATTCAACGACCTTAAAAAAGAACTTGACAAAGAAAAGGCGTTGCACACAAAAGACTTGTTCGATTTGAACGTTGCAAACGAAATCGGCAAGGCAACTGCTGGCATCAAGTTCAAAAAGGATTTGCCGCCTTCGGTTACATCGGTAATCTTGGAACAGGCAGTAAATAAAGTAAAGGGAATGAACCCAGACTTTATTGATGACGGCAAGGGCGGTAAAATGTTGGCGTTCAAAGACGAGCAGGGAGCGATAAGACGGAATGCTGAAAACAAACTGAATCCGTTCACGGCGAGCGAATTGATTTCAATGGAATTGAAGCAAATGGGCGTCTTGGACGAAGGTCGTGAACAAAAAGGTGCAGGTTCGCAACCACCAACAAACGGCGGTGGAACATCGCAAGTCGTTGATGTTTCGCAGGCAAGAACGAGGGTGGAAGCGACCGACATCATCACTCGGCAATTATTGTCGCAGGGACTTACAAACGGTAGCAAGGAATTTGACGAGAAATTCCAGCAAGTTTGGAAGGACAGCAACGTGCAGAATTTGCCGATGAACTAACATACAGTGAAACAACGGGCAAAGGGTGAGCCATATTATTAACAATTTCAAATATTAAACATTATGAGTTTAGTAGCAACCAGATTACAGAATTGGCGAGTTGAAAACCCTGAATTCGACAGAAATATGACTCGCCCGAGCGAATACGGAGCATTGGATTTCTTCATCCAGCAAACAGATTCGCCAAACTCAATCATTTCACCGAATTTGCGTGACCGTGCTTTCGCATCAATCGGAAACACAGTGCAAATTCCAGTTATTAACTACGACAGCGATGTGACCGTTGCAAACGTTCGCTCGTGTACGATTTCGGACGATGAGAATACATCGGCGTTGTACACCGTTGTTTTCGCTACCTATGCGGTAGGGTTCACAATGGTACCGTCAATGTATATGAACAACGAAATCAGTTACGAACACGATTTCAACCGCAAAATGGAAAAGGTTACACGTGCTTTGGCTTCTGCATTAGACCAAGCGGCAGTTGCTGCATTGGCTGCAAACAAGACACAAGTGTTCAAAGACCTTTTGCAGTACTCGCAGGTCGGCAACGTTATCCAAGTGCCAATCCAAATGGCGACTGAAATCTTGGGCGACTGCAACCCGATTATGCGTGCGAACGATTACCCACGTATGATTCACATCATCGGTAATGCTGGCGTTGATTCGTTGGTTCGCAAGTTGGCACAACACGATGTTTACAACGATGTGAACAAACGTATGGAGTACGACAACAAAGTGCTTCACTACACCAACAACATCGTGAATGCGGAAGGTGTAAACGGAACATTCTACGCAGTTGAAGACGGAAACGTTGGCGTGCTTACACGTGTTGACCGTGAAGCATTGCGCCGTGCACGTTACAACTTCCACGAATGGGATGTCGTTCGTTTGCCTTACATTGATTTGCCAGTTGGCAGCCACTACTACACAGAAGTAGGCAACCAATCGTCTATCGCAGGCGCTGCAACGGCAGATTTGACTTGCGCAGGCAAAGAATTCTTCGGATTCTCTGTTGATGTTGCTTTCGTTGTTGCATACAACAGCAATCCAGCAACCGTCGCAAACCCAATCATTGCGGCTGAAATCCAATCGCCAGCAGTTAACCAACCATTCGCTACACCAGTCTATGTTGCAAATGCGGCACAGATAGGACAACCAACACCGACAATCACTTTGAGTGACGACACATTGTCAGTTGCGCAAGGTTCGACTGAAACATTGACGGCTACAACAACACCGAACGCATTCGTTGTTGATTGGAGTTCAAGCGATGAGGCAGTTGCAACCGTATCAGGTGGCGTTGTTACTGGCGTATCGGCTGGCTCGGCAACAATCACAGCAAAAATCACGGTTGACGGCTACAACTACACGGCAACTTGCGCCGTAACGGTAGCTTAATAGCTTAAAAAGGCTGAAAAACACGGGGGTGGGGAAATTATCGCCCCGCCCCTTTTTTATTATTCACAACCTAAAAAAATACGGCAATGTTGCGGATTAAAGACATTCAGGACAAATTGTTCCACCTCGTAGGGTGGGAGAACGCATATAGACCAGAACTGCGTTTTGATGAAAGTTTGGAGCAGACGGAAAGCGGTTTGATATTCCAAAACGCACACCCACTTTTGACAATCGAAAACATTTATTCATTCGCCCCTGAAACATACGTGGAAAAGTATGCTATTTGGGCAGATGATGCTACATATATGAAAGGCGACAAGGTACGCAAAGCCGATAGCGAAAACGTGTACATTTCGCTTATTGACAACAACACGGGAAACAACCCGACAAATTCAAGCGAATGGAAATTGTTCAACCCAATGACGGACTTCATTACAACACTAACAAATGGCGGAATAGCACAGGCGGTGCAGAACTTCATACAAATGAAGTCTTTGAACGAGGAAACGAAAAATATTTTGGAACGCCGTGCATTGTTTGACGGAGCTGGAAGAATCAATGCAACGGTTGAAAACAACGGAAATTTAGTAGGTTTTGAAATTGTGCCAGTACGGGCAATGGGCGTTACTACCAAGATAGAACGTGTCGCATTGCAAATGACGGGCGGAACTGGAACGGTGCGTTTGTATCTGTTCCACTCTTCGGCGATAGAACCGATAAAGGTATTTGATTTGGAATACACGAAGACGAACGGCGGTGTGCAATGGTTTGATTTGGACGGTTGTTTTTTGCCGTACATATCAAGCGACAACAACGCAGGCGGTTCGTGGTATCTATGCTACAACCAAGCTGATTTGCCAAGCGGAATGCGTGCTATAAACGTTTCAAAGGATTGGAGCAGAGAACCGTGCGGAACGTGCAACATTGGCAGTTTGGAAACTTGGCGTGCAATCACAAAATATTTGCAGATTTCGCCGTTCCGTCACAAGGCGTTCACAACCTTTGCGGAATATCCCGAAATGTGGGACATTGCGGAGAACGCATACACGAATACGCAGAACTACGGATTGAACTGTGAAATAACGGTTGGCTGCGACTTGACGGACTTCATTATACAGCAACGTGAAATATTTGCGAACGTAATCCAATTGCAGGTCGCATATAATATATTGCGTGCGTTAGCGATGAATGCCGATGTGAGGGTGAACCGAAACCAATTGAATGCAAGCAAGATGGATATTTTGTACGAATTGGACGGCAAAACGGACGGACAAACAAGTGGTTTGGGCGCAAAACTGAAACAAGCCTATGAGGCTCTAAACCTTAATACGAAAGGTTTAGACCGTGTTTGCCTATCGTGCAACAATCACGGAGTAAGATACACAACGGCGTAAATTTCATATATTATGATTTGGAAAATAAAAGGCATATTTAGAAAAATTTCATTTAATAGAAAGTATCGCAAATGGGAGAAAAACAGCACCCTATTTTGTTTGCTTTTTGACATTTCTATGCACTTAAAAAATAGATATAGACAAATGAGCGAAGAAGAACAAAAAAATTCGGTAGAAGGGCAGGAAATTATGAAATTTTGCACTGAAATAGATAAAATAATGACTGATATACTAAAATCCGAACCACGATATATAATTGCATAAACAAATGGCAGGAATCGGCGACATACAACGGATGCGTGAAAACGTGAAAAGCATTGAACGGAATATCGGTGCTTGGTGCCGTGACGCCGTGAACGCAAACGTGGCGAAGATATGCGAATTGAACTCGGAAGAACAATTGTACAAGAAGGGCGAAACCTCAACGGGCGTATCAATTGAAACATACCAGCCGTACAGACCGTTGACGATACAGATAAAGACGGAAAAAGGACAGCCGACAGACAGGGTTACGTTGAAGGATACGGGCGACTTTTACGAATCTTTCGTTATATTTGCTGATGAGGTCGGATTCGAGATTGACGCAACGGATTGGAAACGTGGCGAACTTGTTGATAAGTACGGCGAGGAAATATTCGGACTGAACGAAGAAAACAGGCAAAAGGTGGCAAGGGAGATACTTTTGCCAGAGTTGATAAACAAAATAAACGAAACATTATGGCACTAAACCACAAATTAAATAGGGATTGCTACCGACCGGACGGAGTTCTTGCCGATGCGGTAATCGGTTACATTGCGGAAGGTTTGTCGAACGAATGCGACTGGCTTGATTACATATTCGGAAAGGCGGAACGGCTTGTGAAGGTGGTAAAAGGTAAAAAAGTGTTTACCCCGAATTTCTATGCTGGTTTTAACGAATATATACAACTATTGCCTGACGATATTGCTGGCAACTATTGCTTTTTCACATTAGACGATTCGCAGGACATTGATTTGAACAGGTCGGGACGGCAAGTCGTTTACAAGACGCCGTTTTCGATTGTCTTTTGGTTTGATTTGCGAAGGGTTGCCAATGATTTCCGTGATATTGAATCATTGAAAATGGAGATTTTGACGGTATTGAACACAATCCCAGTAAAATTCGGGGCGTTCACAATCAACAGGATATACGAGAAGGCGGAGAACGTTTGGGAAGGCTTCACGGTTGACGAAAGCGACAACCAATGTATGATGCACCCGTTCGCTGGCTTGCGTTTTGAAGGTGAATTGACGGTTAAAACATTTTGCAATCAATTGATATGAGTATGAGTAATTTTCTTGTCTTGGCTGTTATTGTTGCGCTTTGCGTGGCGTTCTTTGTGACATTGCTGCACAAATGGGGTTTCGTTGAATATATGCAGATTCACGGCGATGATTTTTTGCATAAATTATTTTCTTGCGATTTTTGCATTTCATTTTGGATTTCAGCGGTAATTGCGTTATTTTTAACGGCGGTATTTACGGACATTAGTCTTTTGCTAATACCGATATTATCAACGCCTTTGGCAAAATTCTTACAACGATGAAACGGACGGGAATAGGACGGCACAACATTGAGTACTACGATTCGATTGACGAGATGCCGATTGAACGTTACCAGAAGTTCAACAAATTTTTATTGGTTGACAGCGGTATCGGTTCGGATTTGCGGGATTTCGACACGCACATTGAAAAGGTGTTGCGGTTTTTGTCCGTAAAGGACACCGAATCTGTGCAGACGGAGTTGGAGAATATGCGCCAATGCGTTTATATGGTACAGCAGGGATTGTCGCCAAAATATATGGCTTTTTCTTGCCTTGTGGCACGTTTGGACGGCAAAGAGGTAAAATGTACCGATGATGATATAAAAGCCGTTTACGATGCGTTAAAAGACGTGCGTAAATCGGACATTGATACGGCAATGGATAACGCAAAAAAAAAAGTAGATAGCGAACTTTCAGCATTTTTCCCGTCATTGTTCGAATCGGCGAAGGAAAAGGAATATTACGACATACTTAAAAAATTGACCGAAGCACGTTTGCGGAAGATACAGGGCGAAGCTGTTGATGTTGATGCGTTTGAAACAAAACTAATGACAATCACAAAGCCACGTTCGTTTACTGGCGCAAAAAGTGTCGAACTTGCATATGAGAAGGAATACGAACGGCTTTGTCTTATAATATCATCGGAACTGCACGCAAACGCAAAGGCAATGACGGTGAAAGAATATTATATGGCATACGAGATATTGAAGGAACGGAACGAGGAACAAAAAAAACTGAATAAAAATGGCAGGGGAAACAATTAAATACTCGGACTTAATCACACCAGACGATTCATTGGAAAAATTGACGAAGCAACTTGACGATATTGCTTCGGCTTTGCAGTTGGTGCAAAAATCGGCTGTTTCGCTCAACGATTCAATGAAGACGATGAGCGGTGCGACCAGCGAGGGGCGGTCTGCAATTGCAGAAGCAAGCAAGGAAGCGGAAAAGTTGGCGAAGGCGCAATACGACTTGGCGCAATCCGAAACGGAAACGGCGAAGGAAATAGCACGATTGAAAGACTTACAACATTTGCAGAATCTTGAAAACAAGGAAGCGGCAAAACAAGCGAGGTCTGCGGCGGGTTCGTACAATGATTTGTCGGTTAAATATTCGCAACTGAAAAGGTTGATGAACGAGATGAATCCGACAACAAAAAAAGGTCGCGAGGAATTCAAGCAGATGCAAAAGGAAGCGAAGCGGTTGCACGATGAAATGAACCGACTGCAACAGGCAACGGGAAATTTCTCGTTGAATGTAGGTAATTATACATCTGCGTTGAAGGATTTGCCCGGACCAATGGGAGCGGTGGCAAACGGAATCGGTGGAATAATATCGAAGGCAAAGGCACTTATCGCCACACCGCTCGGCGTTGCATTGACTGCGGTAACTGGTGCATTTATGGCGTTAAAAACAGCCTTGAACGCAACGGAAGAAGGGCAGAGAAAATTGGCGAAGGTTACGGGATTCTTGAAGGGCGCATTGAACGGCATAGTGGAAACGGTTGTGCAGGCTGGCGAGGTTTTGGTTGATGTTTTTACTGGCAATTGGAAAAAACTCGGCGATGATTTGTCTGATGTAAAAAAGGCATTTTTGAATATTGGCGATGTTGCAAAGGAATCGGCAAATATAGCAGAAGCAGAGAAGCAATTGGAACAAGCACGAAATAAATTCATTGTTGAGAAATCCCGTCTTGAACTTGAAAGAGCGAAATACGAACGCATAAGTAAGGATTCAACAAAAACCGCAAAGGAAAGACAAAATGCTTTGCAGTCTATGTTGGATAAAGACGAGGAAATATACAAAGCGGAACGGAAATTTTTACAAGAACAAATCAATCTATTGGCGAGAAAACAAAAATTGACTTCAAACAACACGGAAGACAACAAAGAAATGTACGAACTTCAAGCGGAATTGAATAATCTTGAAGCGGAACATATACGCAAACAAATTGCTTCCGATAAAGTAAACGCACGCATCGTAAACCAACAAAAAAAGGACATAAAAGAATTGTCTGCGGAAGAAAAAAAGAAATATGAGGAAGAAATAAAAATGATGAAGGCGTCCGCAGAAGCACAGGTAAAATTTTCAACGGAACAATACGATGCAACCATAAAAATATATGAAAAAGAGCGTGATTTTGCGATTAAAAACGGTGCTTCAATTGCCGATGCGTGGAATGAGTTCGTGGACAAACAGCAAAAACTTGACGACCAATATGCGGAACATACCGATAAGTTGGAAAAGGAACGTGCAAAAAAACGTGCGGAAACGGTAAAGAAAATAATTGAAGCTGAAAACACGTTACGTAATTATTACACGCAAAACACATTGACAGAAAAGGAATTAAAGAATCAATCAATTTTCAACGCCATTCTTGACGAAGAACAAGAAGCGATTGATGCGTTGGAATTGGTTTATAAGGCTGGGACAGAAGAATACGAAAACGAGTTGAAAAAAATTGAGGATATACGTAATAAAAAATTCAAAAAGGCAGAAAAAGAAATTAAAGAAGAAAACAACGGAATCCTGACATTGCTCGGTTTTTCGTTTGAAACGGAAAAGGAAATGCAGGATGCGGAAAAAGCAATCAATGATGCGTATTCTATTGCCGTTTCAAATGTGAATTCATTGATAGATAGTTACGTTGCATTGAAACAGCAGGCACTTGACACGGCGACCGCCCGTGTTGATTCGGCACAAAAGGCACTTGACGCAGAAATTGAAGCGAGAAACGCAGGATATGCGAACAACGTGGAAAATGCGCAAAAGGAATTGCAGTTGGCGAAACAAACGCAGGCGAAGGCACAGGCGGAAGCACGGAAGGCGGAACAGGCACAGCAACGGCTTGACACATTGCAGCAATCAACATCGCTTATAACGGCATCGGCTAACCTTTGGAAATCGTTCTCGGGTGCTGGACCAGCTGGCGTTGCTTTGGCACTCGGAGCAATCGCAACGATGTGGGGAAGTTTCGCAGCGGCAAAAATAAAGGCAGGGCAAGTGACGAAGGAGAAATACGGCGAGGGTACGGTTGAATTGTTGCAGGGCGGTTCGCACCAATCGGGCAATGATATTGATTTGGGAACGAAGGCGGACGGCACGCAAAGACGGGCGGAAGGCGGCGAGTTCTTTGCCGTTATAAACAAACGCAATTCACGCAAATATCGCCGTGTTATTCCTGATGTTATACGTTCAATCAACAACGATACGTTCGCAAGCAAATACTTGACGGCAAGCGCAAGAATGAATGGTTTATTGGTAAATATCGATTCGAACAAGACGACAGACATACGTATGTTGCAGAGCGATGTAAAGACGATAAAGGAGCGAATGGGAGAACGCACATACATAGACCAACGGGGTTATTTGGTTGAATCGAAACAAGGTTATAAACGCATAATTAGAAGGTAATATGTTCCAGACGGTTTATAAATGGACTTTGTCGGTGGACGGCAACCAAACGGAAACGCAAGTTTTTCCGCATTATTCCAATGAAATGAAAAAGGAATACACACGGGAAGACGGGCAAATGTTTTTCCGTGAGAAGTTGAACGGAAACTTGAAGTTTTTCAATGGCGATTTCGATATGTTGGAAGCATTGCCTATTGACACAATGGTATGCGTGAACCTTTACATTTCGTACGATTACGGGCAGAATTGGCAGAAGTACGCAAACACGCATTTTTATAAGACAGATGCCGTTTGGAACTATGATGATAAAATAGTTGAAACACCGCTGACTACAACGGACGAATACAACGATATTTTGGAAGGGTTGAACAACGAATACAACCTTATCGAACTGCACCCGAATTTGACTACATTGAAATACAAAAGGCGGTATGCGTTCCAATTCTACCAACGTTCGGCAAGTTACTACGGAATGAGCTACGGCGGAATGTATTGGGAGCAGGAAACGGCGGGGATTGATTACAGCGAATTCTCGGACGGAACTGTGAACAACACGTGGTACATTGACGGGCAATTTTTCCCCGTTGCTGTTGCGTGCCAAATAGATGTTGATATTCCGATGCTGTTGGCAAGCGCATTGGGATTGAACGAGGTGGCGGTCAATCAAACGTACAACGGCGGAACAGCGGATGAAAACCATTTGATTCGCGGATATGCTGGCGACCTTTACTGCGAAAATTTCTCTACATATTACATACAAACGAATTTCTATTTATCGGGAACAGGAACAAACCAACATGGCAATTTCGTTGTGATGTTGCGTGAAAGTTCAACGGACAGGCTTGTGATGCAATGGACGAAGACATATCAAGGCGTTGATTGGATGCTCGGTTCGATGCCAGATATATTGGAATTGTCGAACGGCGTTGCAAACGGGACAACATACCAAAACGCACGGATAACGGTGCGCCACTCTTTTACATATATGCGTGTTGTAACTTCGGTAAATACGGCGAACACATTGCCGTGCGATGTTCTGCAACCAAGCACAAACTATCCGTTTACGTGGGCGATGTACACAAATTCGCAAGGCAAGCAACAGATATTCAACCAATTGATTTATTTGCGGAATTTGTTGTTGTCAATGGTTGCCGTTTCATTCGGCAAGTCAATTGACGCAACGCAGTACGGGCGTGATGATAACGGTATGTACTGGACTAAACCGCACAGCGGACTTGTTCCGATTGCACGCAATTCTTGGCGGTTCTGTTCATTGTGGTTTCAACCTCAACAATTGCAGGACTTGGAGCAGATGTTCAATGCCGATATAGTGTGCCGTGATTCTTACACTTTGGACTCGTGCATTTCGGTATTGTTGCGAAAGATTGGAACTGGTATAACATTCAGTGCGACATCGGAATGTTCGCAGTTCCTATACGGAAATACGCCAATAAAACAGGACAATTGGAAAGCTGTAATTACACCGCTTACAAATATTCTCGTTGCCGACTACGACACACCAGCGAAGAAAGCACCGATAACACTTGGTAAAATCTTCGATATGCTGCGTGATGTGTTCCGTTGCTATTGGTACGTGGACGGCGACAAGAAACTGCATATCGAACACGAATACTATTATAAGAACGGCGGAAACTACAACGGAGTGCAGATTACGGGGTTTGACCTTACAAACCAACGCAACGTGCGCAACGGCAAAAATTACGGCTTCGGGCAAAATACGGTAAAATATAACAAGCCAGCAATGCCAGAGAGATACCAATACGGCTGGTGCGATACGGCAAGCACACCGTTTGACGGCTTGCCAATTGAGGTGCGGAGCAAATTCGTAACGAAGGGGGAGATTGAACAGATTTCGGTCGGCGGTTTCTATTCCGATTTGGACTATGCGCTGTTGAACGCAGATTATTTGACGCAGGACGGATTTTTTCTTACTTTGACGGACGGAAACGGAAACGTGCCAATCGGCAACGTGTCTGACAACGAATACACATACACGTTGCAGAATGTTTTTGCTTCGTTTATGGACTTGCAACCGAAATATCACTTGTTCGATATGCCAGCGAAAAATTTGGTTGTGAACGGCTTTGAAACAACAGCAAACGGGATATCGCGGAACAAGTTGCAGGAAGTACGAATGCCGATGCCGAACACGTTAGATTTGAAAAAAACGATTAAAACGGCGATAGGGTATGGCAATATACGAAATATTGTTGTAGATTTGGAAGGTCGTTTTGGCGTATTTACTTTGGAATTTGATACTGAAAAGATATGAGCATTGCGAATAACAACATATTGACACCGTTCGCTTGGTACACCAAAAAAAATTACCAAGATAGATATAAGTCATACGGATATGGCGAGATTTTTCCATTGATTTCGCCTAACGGAAAACTATTGCCGTTCCAATTCATTACGAATGACTATTCAGCACCGTCAATCACAAAAGAACTTATTAAGGTAAATGCTGACGGAAGCGAGGAATCGCCCGTTACGTTGTCGTTCACGGGAACAGGTGCGGATATGGGCGATTATGCGATATTCCACTATGACGGGGCAAACTTATTGTCGCCGTTGGCGGAAGGTCGCTATTATATGCATTTGAAATTCGAGCAAGGCGGAACAACCGAGAATTTTTATAGTGAAGTTTTTACGGTTGTAAACGATGTATCGAATTTCTTGAAATTGGAATGGTGGGACGAATCGCCGTTGATTATGGACGGCGGTGCAATATACTACAACAGCGACAACTACAAGAACACGATATATTTACCGACCGAAGTCGGGAAACCGATTTATGACTTCACAGAAGAAGGTAGCGAACGAAACGGCTATTTCTTTGCGGAAAAACAAATATCACGCAAGAAATACCAATTCAATTTTCTTGCGCCTGAATATTTGTGCGATGCGTTGAGGTTGGCACGGATGCACGATTATATCAAGGCGACTTGCAACGGAATAGAATACGACATAAATCAAATCGAATTCAACGTTGAATGGCAGGAACAGGGCAATCTTGCGAGTGTGACGGCACAATTCTATTGTTCTACCGTTGCGAAAGTTGTGGGCAAATCAACACCGTTCCTGACTGGCGGAGATTACAATGACGATTACAATGACGACTATAACAACGAATAATTATGGCAACAATTGAAAAAAATAATGCGGAAGCGATTGTTGATGCGTATGTGAAGCAAAACGGCAACAACGAAATAACGGGCGATATTATGAACACCGTCCTGAAAACCTTGATTGGCTATGCGTTGCGTGGATTGCATTTTCTCGGCGTGGTTGATTCAAACACATCATTTCCGACAAACACGCCTTTTTTTGGCTTGGCAATCGGTGCGGACACAATCGAAGGCGTGACGATACCAGCGAACGCATTGGCTTGCGTTTACAACAACGGCGAAACAGGCGACACGAACCAAGTTGAAATTATTCTTTCAGCCGATGCGTTGATTTCGGCACACAACACAAGCAACACGGCACACAGCGACATTCGTACGGATATTGCAGACGGATTGGATAACTTGCAAGACCAGGTTGACGCACTTTCGGCTTCTTCAGATGTTACCGATGTAGTTGGCACTTATACCGACTTGCAAAACTACGATACTTCGGGATTGACTGAAAACGATATAGTGAAGGTCTTGGAAGACAGCACGCACGATGATTCAACAACCTATTACCGTTGGATATTGGTTGGCGGTGTCGGTCAATGGCAATATATCGGAGAACAGGGTGCATATTATACGAAGGCAGAAGCCGATTCAAAGTTTGTGGAGAAGGTATCGGGAAAAGGACTATCTTCCAACGATTTCACGGATAGTTTCAAGACGGCTGTCGAAAACTTATACAATTTGTTGCGGATAACTGGAAGTGCTGACAATGGCACGTATTTGACGACTTTGGATAATGTAAAAGGCATCATCGGAATCGGCAACCGTGTCAATTCTTCTTACCTCGAATTCCTTGTTGCCGTAACGCTGTTGGAATCATCCGTGCCTTTGCAATTATCCACTCCAACGGCTTACATCGAATTGTTTGCTTCCGTCCTGTCGCAGGCGAAACTGAAACTTGCGAGCGGTTCGGCAGAACTATCGCAGAAGGACGCAAATGACCAAACGAAGGCTTACATCGGATTGTTCGCAAATTCGTTGGCAAGTTTGATGTTCGCAAACGGCGTGAACTTCAATGACGGCGGAGCGAATAAGCAACTAAACACCACATTCGGAGATATTACCTTACAATCAACTACTGGCAATGTAGATTTGAAGTCTGGGAATGGTAAAGTGCGAATATACGGACAGAATGGCGGTGTGCAAATTGAAGGGCAGGGCGGCGATGTTGATGTGAACACAGCGAGCGGTAAGAAATTAAAATACAACGGGACGGAAGTCGCAACGATTGACGACATATTTTCCTTGATTGGAAGTAATATCATACAAGCGGACGGGACGGCACAAACTTTGTCCAGTTCGTTGATAAATAGAATCTACAACGATAATTTACTTACATCAAGCAATACGCTTGTAATCAACTACCAATCAAATAAATGGGCTATTGCATACATTCGGATTGGTGCGACAATGCCGACAATTAGCGGAACGGCGGTCGGTACGATATTCGGCGGCGGTTGGAAGTTGAACAGCGAGCATTTGTTACTTTCTCTCGGCAACGGTTATTCTATCGTGATGCCGTTGAACCTTGCAAATGTGGCTTATTCTGGAAGTTATGCGGACTTATCTGGAACAGACAATGTTGCGGTAGTCAATCCAGCAATTTCGACAACGACAACTTTGGTTGCCAACAAATGGAACGACCTATCAAGCGGAGTTGATTTCGCTTCGATTGCATTGCCGTTGACTGTCGGAAACGAGGAATACAACGGAGTTTTCGAGTCAACAACGAGCGGAACAATGGTGACAACTGGCGTAACGTGGTACGGAGATACGGAAATAACGGCTGGCAATTCGTACTCGTTTTCAATCCAGTGTGGAATAGGGTTCATAATAGAATTGTAATAATATGAGCGGTTATAGAAGGCACATAATGGCAAGGCTTGCGACACGGTCAATTGCACAGTATATCGAAGGATATGCGTTTGATGTTGATGGTGTTTATCCTGCACAAGTAAACATTAGATACAACGGTGCCTACCATACAATCGCGGTCAATCAAGACACAGGATATTTCCGTGAAAATGTTGACCTTACATCTTTGCAATATTGTTTGCAGGATGACACATCAGTGAGAATGATTCGTGTGTATGCTCCGAATAAAACTCTGAATACTGGTTCGTTTGCTCGAAGGTCTAACGCTGAAGAAATAGACTTGTCTAATATTATATCAACGAACATCTACGTTTCATTTGGCATAAATATCTCCGACTATACATCTGGCTATCGTTGCAATATTAGTAGTCTAAAATTGCCGATTATAACTAATACAACCACCGTCAATGCAACATTCGCTCATGCAACATTACTTACTGATGTTGAAGCGACATATATAGAAACATCGCTAAGTTTTAGTTATTCGCCATTGTCGTTACAGTCGGCAATCAACATTCTAAACGCATTGCAGGATGTGACTT
>JAZLAT010000031.1:0-118765 GCA_045613345.1 Candidatus Enterousia sp. | reverse complement strand
TGCGGCGTTTGCTGTTGCCGCCGTCACCAAGGCAGACTTTTGTTCGCCGTATGCGGCGGTTGTATCATAAATGGCTTTTGCGCCGATGCCATCCGAAGACACAGAATCATAAGTCATAACCGAATTCGCATTATTTGCCGGAACCGCGTCTTGTCTTGTTGCGGCATTTGTATCAACATAATATTGCGAAGTCGTGATTTCGCTGGTTTCCGCATAAGCACCCACAACCCCAAATACCAACATAATCGCGATTATCATTTTTTTCATGATTTGCTCCCTTTTCTTTATTAAAAACCGATGTCTAAAAGACATGTCGGGGTGTTAGAAATCATATAAGCTACATGACCCGATGGTCTTTTGCAGGCGCATTATAACCATTGGCACCCCAACAAGCGGGGCAAAATCATACAGTGCACAAACATACGGAAATCAATCGGATTTACGATGCTATGCACCGAGCTTATAAGGTTTTCTAAGACCCTGAACTGAACTCCCGTTCAATTCAAGCTTAGCATAACAAATTTTGATAATTTTGGTCAAGAGTTTTTTAGTGGCTAGTGTAAGTGATTATTAGGCTATGAAATTGTTTCGTACTACTAACCACTAACACTATCACTAGCCACTAACACTAATTTTTCTTCCTATACCCTTGAAAAGGCGAACGCGGTACCTATATTTCCTGCATACAAGATTATACATAAGGAGTGTAAAAATGGGAAAAGTATTAGGTATCGATTTGGGGACAACTAATTCCGCCATGGCTTTTATGGATGGAAATGACCCAAAGATTATTGAAAATGCCGAAGGGGCTCGGACAACGCCGTCGGTTGTGGCGATTACGTCAAATGGCGAACAATTGGTTGGTATTACCGCCAAAAACCAAGCCGTGACGAATCCAGAAAACACAATATATGAAATCAAACGTTTAATGGGCTTGCGCTATGACAGTCCCGCCGTGCGTGAAATCATGGCGCGCGTGCCATATAAAATTGTCCCGGGTGACAATGGCGACGCGTGGGTTGAAATAGACGGCAAAAAATATGCCCCGTCCCAGGTTTCTGCGATGATTTTAAGCAAATTAAAGAAAGATGCCGAAAATTATTTGGGTGAAAAAATAACGGACGCGGTTATCACTGTGCCGGCATATTTCAACGATTCTCAACGCCAGGCAACCAAAGACGCGGGTCGTATTGCGGGTCTGAACGTGTTGCGTATTGTGAACGAACCGACCGCGGCGGCATTGGCGTACGGTTTGGACAAAGATAAAGACGGCACGATTGTTGTCTATGACCTTGGTGGTGGAACATTCGATGTGTCGGTTTTGGAAATCGTTGATGGTGTGTTCGAAGTTAAATCTACGAACGGCGATACGGCACTGGGTGGTTCAGATTTTGATGCACGCATATTAAAATACCTGATTGAAGAGTTTAAATCGCAAACAGGCATTGATTTGTCCAATGATAAATTGGCGCTGCAACGGTTGAAAGAAGCCGCAGAAAAGGCAAAAATCGAATTGTCGTCTAAAATGTCGACGGAAATCAATTTGCCGTTCTTGACCGCAGACGCCAGTGGTCCAAAGCACTTTAATACAACATTGACACGTGCGAAATTGGAATCTTTGGTTGATGATTTGATTCAAAAGACTATTGAACCATGCCGCAAAGCGTTAAAGGATGCAGGTATCGAAAAATCACAAATCAACGAAGTCATCTTGGTTGGTGGTCAAACACGTATGCCAAAGGTTGTTGAAACCGTCAAAGAATTCTTTGGTCGCGAACCGCACAAGGGCGTGAACCCGGACGAAGTCGTCGCCATGGGTGCCGCAATCCAAGGCGGTGTGTTAAAGGGCGATGTCAAAGACGTTCTTTTGTTGGATGTGACGCCATTGTCGTTGGGTATTGAAACATTGGGTGGCGTGTTCACACGCTTGATTGACCGGAACACAACAATTCCGACCAAAAAGTCCCAAGTCTTTTCAACCGCCGAAGATAATCAATCTGCGGTGACAATCCGCGTATTCCAAGGTGAACGCGACATGGCGGCAGATAATAAATTGCTGGGGCAATTTAATTTGGAAGGCATCGCGCCCGCGCCGCGCGGAATGCCGCAAATCGAAGTGTCTTTTGATATTGACGCAAACGGCATTGTGCACGTGTCGGCAAAAGATAAAGGTACCGGCAAAGAACAAGCGATTTCTATTAAGTCTGATGGCGGTCTTTCCGAAGAAGAAATCAAACGTATGGTTGATGAAGCCGCTGCGAACGCTGAATCTGATAAAAAGAAACGCGAGTTAGCAGAAGCCAAAAATATGGCGGAAACCGCAATCAATTCGATTGAAAAATCGTTGAAAGAACACGGCGACAAGATTTCGGCGGACGACCGTACGGCAATCGAAAATGCCAAGAAAGAATTGGCGGATGAACTTGCCAAATCGGATGCGACAACCGAAAGTCTGAAAGCCAAGACCGATGCATTGACCGAAAAGGCAATGAAACTTGGTGAAGCGGTATACAAGGCGCAACAAGAAGCGCAAAATGCCGCGGGCGCAAATGGCGCATCGGAAGACAACAAATCCGAAGGCACACGCGACGCGGACTTTTCGGAAAAATAGTGGTCAGTGTTAGGGATTAGTGTAAGTGGTTAGTGGAACCGGCGGATTTCCGCCGGTTCTGTGTTTTATAATATTTTTTCATTTTCTGCTTGCGTTAAATTAGTAAGTTTTGACATGCTTTTGCTGAATCGAAAAGGAATTCGATTTGGGGCTGTGACAAGCCTGCTCTTCTTCGGTGCAGAGCATCGTTATTCAACTTGATTTCTATGCTTTTTGCGCCGTGATATTTATATCCCCGATTATCGGGCTGCTGGTGGATATACAACAGGCATTGCCGAAGTCCATCAGAGTCAATCAAGATGAGTGATTTCTAACACCCCGACATGTCGATTCGATATGTTCATTTAATGATTGTTGATAAGGAACAAACACCATCAACCGTGACAATATCAAACATACAGATAGAGGAAGGTGTCCAAGCCACTGCATACGAACCGTATCAAAATCTTTACATTCCACAAAACCAACAATAAGCATTTATATGCTTTATATGCGCTTTTGTAAACATTTCGCTTTGATTTTTTGGCTTGTGGCCTAATTTTTTTATTGCAATTCAAATATTTTGGTATAGAATACTGTGCGTTGCACCCATAGCTCAACTGGATAAAGCGTCTGACTACGGATCAGAAGACTGAGGGTTCGAATCCTTCTGGGTGCGCCAGGATAAAACTAAAAACACCGCATAATGCGGTGTTTTTAGTTTTACCATGGAACACACGGGTTTGAACCCGACCAGAGGGTACGACACGATAGTTGGCAAGAACAAGCGAATAGCGCGCAGTTCGCGCCTTACGTGTGGTGAGCAAAGCGAACTATCCTTCTGGGTGCGAGCCGATTTGCACTTTGTTGGGATTTATGATATAATCCCAGTTGATATAAGCAAAGGAGAAAACGCTATGACCGCAAAAGGGAAAATAGAAAAAATTATTATAGGGACCGTGAAAACCATCATGAAAAGTCGTGATTTTGACGTGCAAATCCAACCTGTGGGCAAAAACCAACCCGAAGTTATAGTGGGCACATCGAAAAATGGTTGTTTTGAAATGAGGGCTGACCGCACCAAGGGTATTACCATAGAAACAACCACCGGCGACAAAGCCACATTTGACCGATATTCTGATTATTATATAACAGCGCTGAACCTTAAACATGAATGCTATCAATATCGCGAAGAAAATTATCATCCAGACAGGAATGGGAAATGGGTAAAAATCGAAAAGAAACCAGGATTTTTTGGTCGCATATTTGGGCGCAGGTCAAAATAATTCGTCACGTTCAATAAAAGTATTAAACAAAAACGCCCAAACGGGCGTTTTTTTTGATAAACTGTTTTGAATTGCGGCTTTTTTTATGGTATAATATCGGTATAAACAAAGGAGAAAATTTATGCCAGAAATCAGTGAACAAAAATCACCATATATGGATTTGAATAGTTTTTTGAGAGAGTTTCATACTTTATTTACTGACAATAAATTCAATAACGATTTGGCCGCTATTAAAGACATTATGCAACATGAGTTTGCCAGAAATAGAGTGAATTTTAACCGCGTATCAAATCAACAAAATATACAACAGTTAGCTGATATATACGATCTGAAGATGAATTCTGATGAAGCTCAGGATTTGGCGACCCAAATATTGGCGTCTTTGGCAGACCCCAGTCAGGAAGCATCGGATTTTTTGAATATGGCTAATACTTTCATATTACAATACCAGTACAATGCGCCACAATCAGAAAAAGACCAAGCTATAAGAACGCAACTTTACTTGGTTTCAAACAACAAAATCAAGGATCCAAAACTATCGAAATTTGTATTGGATAATATTCTGGGGCGAACACAGAATAAAGAAATAGAAATAGCGGTTAAGCATTTGTTGGCTCTGCATCCTCTGGCAACGGTTATTGACGTTAATCAATACGCCAGTGATATAAGATCCGAAAAAAATTCGCCACTTTATGCCAAAGCACCAGAAGAACTGTATGAATTGTTGGATAAACAAATTAAACAAATGGATGCAACTATCAAAAAAGAATTAGATAAAGATTTTCCGAATCAACAATTTATCAGCCAAATGAGACCAGGATTATTAGCAAATGTTGCGACAAACATCAGTACGATTATATCCGAACAAAAAGATAAAGGAATGCGTACACCAGAAGAAGTACTTGCCGCATTAAATTTGACAGACGAGTTGACAAAAAAATACAATATAAATAGTATCCTTGAATTCAAACAGGGCAATTATATCACAGAATACGAAAAAAGCGCTGAACACAAACTTGCCGAACAAAGTGTGCAATTAGAACGCGCTAATACGGAATTAACCAAAACCACTCAGCAATTAAATGCGTCACAAAAATATGGTAACGAAATGCGCAAAACGCTTGATGAACGATTTAGTGAAATTCGCGAGTTACAGGATAAGATCGCAAAATTAGAGTCTGAAAACGGGACATTAAAATCAAAAAATGCCGTTATGTTGGGCACAATAAAAACCTTTATCAAAGAAGCCACAGAACGTGCAAAAGGCGGTGTCTTGAACAAAGGGAAAGATTTGGCAGACAAAATTGCAGAGTTTGCAAAACATTTCGAAGCCAAAATATAAAAAACGCCCGATTGGGCGTTTTTTTTACAATAACTAAGAAAACTTTATTTTTTTGTCGCGGGTTCCGCCGGGGTTGGTACTGGTTCCGTCGGAGTTTCCGCCGCACCCACTGCATCCGATGGTGTTGGTTCGCCCGCCAATTCGTCAGCCGCCAATTCAGCACGCAAATCACTTTGTGGATTCGCGATATTTGACTTTGCCGAAACCAATGCCAATGCCGCACAAAGCACAAAGAATATCACCGCCAACCAGGTTGTAAGTTTGGTCAGGAAATTCCCAGCCGCCGCACCAGTAAATGCGCCACCCAACACAGATGCCGCCGCCGAACCAGACATGCCACTGCCTTCGGATTTTTGGAGCAATATAATACCAATCATAAACACCGCGACAATAATCAGTAATACCAGTAAAATTGAAAACATTTTTTATCCTTTATTTTTATTTGTTTGATTCCGCATTTTCCCCGACAACCTTGGTCGTATTTTCTTCATCGTCTAAATGACCGTTATCATCCGGACGCAATGCCATAAGTTTCTTTAACAGCTCTTCCGCAGCGGCACTGCCTGCGGCTTTCTTGGATGGGCCCGATCCGGTCGCACTTTGCCCCATCGCACTTACCGTTGCAGTAAAGGTTGGACAATGCGCTTCGCCTTCCCTTTCGCCATATTCATACTTTGGTAACGTGCCACCAGTACGTTGTTGCACCAATTCTTGCAATTCGGTTTTAACATCTTTGGGTGCCCGCAATTCTGCCGCCGCCAAACTGTGCCAGATTCCATATATAAACTTGCGCGCAGCATCAAAACCACCATCAAAGAATATCGCACCAAGAACAGCCTCCATCGCGTTCGCCAATGTATGACGTTGACGACCCGCAGTAAGATGCCCATGCTTTAATTCTTTGTCTATGCCCAAAAACAATGCGACATCCGCCAATGTTTCTGTGGATACCAATACCGATAAACGACGCGCCAATTCGCCTTCTTTTTCCTTTGGGAACATTTCATAAAGCATCGTCGCAACCGAAAGCCCCAATACACGATCGCCAACGAATTCCAAACGTTCATTGTTGTGATAACAATTTACACCACGCTGAGTCAGTGCCAATTTTAATATCGTTTCATCTTTAAAGGTGTATGTTAGTCTCATTTTATTTTACTCCTTGACCAAATCTGTTCCACCGCATTTTAGCATTCCAATTCCAAAACGCAACCATCGGCGAAGAATAATTATGCGAATACCAAATAAACCATACGCGCCCCAAAACATTTTCCATCGGGACAAATCCAACGTCGGCGCGACTGTCATTACTGTTATCGCGATTATCACCCATAAAGAACAAATGGTTTTCTGGAATCAAATATGGTTCGGTATTATCCAAGTGGCCTTTATCAGTAAACTCAACAATACTGTGTTCAACCCCATTTGGCAAAACCTCGGTATATTCTGTGCCAGAAAACACTCCGCACATTCCTTCGTACTTACGGCATTCGTTGTCCGATTTATATTCAATAGTATAATTAAAGTCCGCGGGGTTATCGTCAACATAAACCTTATTTCCGCGCACCGTCATATTATCACGAAAATACCCAATCCGTCGCAGTGACCGCGGCAAAACCGCAACCACGTACGGACGCGGATCACGCCGTTCCACCATATTGCCATTTATGTACAACCGACCATCCTTCATTTGAACCGTATCACCCGGCAACGCAATTAAACGTTTAACATAATCAACCGATTCATTACGCGGATTACGAAATACTATGACATCGCCAACCTTTGGCGTGCGCCCAAACATACGACCATTCCAAAGGTGCCAAGACCCAAAAGGAAAAGAATATCGCGAATATCCATAAGACCACTTGGTAACAAAAATATGGTCACCGATGTGCAACGATGGAATCATTGAACCCGACGGAATATTAAATGGTTCCAAAAATAAACTGCGGAATACCACGGCAATCAATATACCATAGAACAGCGTATCAAACCATTCACGCGCACGATTTTTAGGCTTTTTAGGCATAAAACTTCCTTTCTTTATATAAACCAATTTTTCGCATTTTAGAACTTGAATTCAAATAAGGCAAGTCTATAATGTAAAAATCATGATTTCTTTAAGTTCTATTATCTTTAACGGCATGGAAGCAACCAAGATTGATGTCCAAGTTCAACTTTCGGCGGGACTTGGCAAACAAAGTTTCAATATTATCGGGCTTGCCGACCGCGCCGTCAAAGAATCTGCGGAACGCATAACAAATGTCTTGGCGGCATTGGGGCTGCAATTGCCACCACGGCGATTGACGGTGAATCTTTCGCCCGCCGATGTGGAAAAAACCGGTGCACATTTTGATTTGCCTATATTATGTGGAATTTTATGTGCTTTTGATGTACTGCCCCAAGAAGAATTATCAAAATATATAATTATCGGTGAAATTGGTCTGAACGGGGCTGTTACCAAGACAAGCGGTGTCTTGGCGGCAAGTGTTTGGGCAAATAAAAACAATATGGGAATAATTTGTCCAGGCAACCAAGGAATTGAAGCACGACTTGCAGGACATACGAACATTTTGGCACCGTTCCATGTATTGGAATTGATAAACCATTTTAATGGCAAGTGCCCAATGTCCGCCCCAGATGCACCCATCAATCATGAAGCCAACCATATTACAAGTGGTCCCGATATGTCCGAAGTTCGGGGACAAGCAGCGGCAAAACGCGCACTGGAAATCGCGGCGGCGGGCGGACATGCAATGTTGATGATTGGACCGCCGGGATCGGGTAAAACCATGTTGGCATCACGGTTGGCGACGATTATGCCGGAAATGACCGCGGACGAGATTTTGGAAACATCTGTGATTTATTCTATTGCCGGGGGGTTGGACGGCAAAACGCTTATGTCACATCGCCCATTCCGCAGTGTACACCACACTTCAAGTCCGGTTGCATTGGCGGGTGGCGGTTCAGACGCAAAACCAGGCGAGATATCTTTGGCACACAATGGCGTTTTGTTCTTGGATGAATTGCCAGAATTTAATCGCGCAACATTGGAAATACTGCGTCAACCAATGGAATCAGGTAAAATTATGATTTCACGTGCACGCCGTAATGCAACATATCCCGCACAATTTCAACTGATTGCGGCAATGAATCCGTGTCCATGTGGGCATTTGGGGAATGCCGCCCTGGCCTGTTCCCGCGCACCAAGATGTGCCGAAGCATACCAAAACAAGATTTCGGGGCCATTATTGGATCGTATCGACCTGCATGTGGATGTTGACCCAGTAAACCCATGGGATATGAACAAAAACGATAATATTCCAACCGAGACAAGCGAAACTGTTCGCGCCCGCGTAATTGCCGCACGCAATCGTCAAATCGCACGCCAAGGATATGTAAATGCGCGCCTTGATGGTGCAGATTTGGAAAAATATGTTGTGTTATCCGATGAATTAACAAATTTCTTGAACAATGCGGCAGAAAAAATGGGAATGTCGGCACGCGGATATAACCGTATAAAAAGAATCGCACGAACTATCGCCGACCTGCGCGGTGCCGAAAACATTGAAATGAACGACATAGCCGAAGCAATTTCTTATCGTCCATTACATCGCGGGAAATACAGCGTCAAATAATTAGAATTCTAAACGCACACCAAGCATGACATTGGTATAAATCAAGTTTTTGGCACTGAACCAATCAAGACGACGTGTATCATCAGCATTTACTAGTTGATATTTCACACGTGGTAAATACGTCACACGCGCCCCAAAATCAACGAACAAGTTTTTATTTACACTGTACGATACACCCAATGCCGCAATACCTGCAATATTGGTGGTGTTTGTTGTGGATTGATAAAAATGTAAAACAGAATCGGATACTTCACCAAAATCCAACAAAATTTCAAAAGACGACAAATCGCCCGAATAATCGAACATATTCATTACGGTTTTGCTGTCTGCATATCCGACACCAAACCCAAAATACGGAATAAACTGGCGCACAGGTTTATACAAACCGTCAAAGAAATCGTAAAAAGCCATCGCGCTTATCATATCTGTCGATATCGTAGATTGAACCGACCCAACACCAAACCCCGGATAAACATGACCATCACTAAGCGGCATATTACCCGAAAACACAGGTGTTTCATTATAATCCGTTTCAGAAAAATGGTCCCAACCTAATTCCAGTCGCCATTGTGGTGTATTTGGTAAAACCCAACCGACGCTTGCGCCGGCACTGAATCCGAAACCAGACAAATTTGACATCCCCAAAGAATTCAAAGCACCCGTAGCATAAACTTCGCCTTCGGCGCAACTTCCGGTGTAATCTGTAATCGCACCAGTGGTGGTATTGACACAGAAAGAATAAACAATTGTATCCGCATCATTATGCATCTTGGCCATTGCCCAACTTGCACCACCACGCAAAGATACCGCGACACGTTCACCGGTATCGTATGCCGACGTATCATAAGTATATTCGCCGGAATATTGCCAATTCGCGTGTGCAACCCCGCAATTTGCAACAATAACACCAACAATAAAAGGTAAAATCCTAACTTTCATGTTTTATATTATACCACAAATTTTATAAATTAAAAACATATTTATTATAAAAAACACACACGGGGAAAAATCCCCGTGTTATTATTTATGACCGTCATTCATTCCATGATGACCCAGCCACCGTCTTAACAGGTTGTTTTTCTCTGGTTCTTGCATACCAACATTGGACAACACTCTTTGTAATATACCAGTATCAGCATAAATCGCGCTACCGGCATATAAACCATATGCTTGCTTGTTATTTATCGGTTCCAACACAGCATCTGCCACATTATCAATATCCAATTGTGGTAAAGATTCAACAAAAAACTCTGTTCCAAGTTCCGAACCTAAGGCACCAGCAATTTGAATAATTTCTGCGGGATGATATTGCTTCACAGAATCGCCTAAATAAAGCTTGCCGTTTCTGTTAAACCGATAAATCGGTCGCCACATATGATCCTTTTCATTCAAATAGAACGGGACATGAACACCATCAACATTTACCAAAACAACCGCAATACCGTTATTTTGTGCAATATAAGCACCATTTTCGCCGACCGGAACTAAATTCACCGAAACACCACGGATTTTGGTAATTTCCGGACGAAATTCCAATGGTGTTGGTATAGTTTCCACCGGTGGCATTTCTTTATCAATTCTGTTCGTTATCGATTTGTTTGCCTTTGCTTCCTGTTCTTGGGGGGTATCCAAAATTACAAACGGAACATGTTCAGACGCAACAGGCCATGTCGGCAACGGAACTTTACCAACAAATGCAGACGGTGTTACATCGTCGATTGAAGGTGAACCTTCATGTGTATTTTCGATTTCAAACGGGTTAATAATTTCCGGTTGCACCGATTCCGTTTCGCGTTGTTTTGATTCTTCTTCGGCTTTTTGATGTGCCGCAATTCTTTCTTGTTCGCGAATTTCACGTTCGGCACGCGCCATTTCGGCTTTGACCGCCGCATTTGCATCGCGTTCGGCTTTTTCCGCGTCAAGTCGCGCCCATTTATCTTCTTTACGTTTACGACTCTCGCTTTGTACCGGCGACGGGAAATACAAATCCGAAGTATCCAACAATGCTAATCCACCAAGTTCTTTGATTTTATTTTCAACTTTGGCTTCTTGCTTGCGCAAACTGTCTAATTTCCGCGCTTTTTTATCGTATTTCTTTTGCCATTTTTCCATCGCGTGCGGTTCGTTAACATCAACATTGGGTCTTTGTTGCATTATATCCGCCATTTCAGATGAAATAATTCTAATCTGTGCTTGAATTCCATCCAGCTGGGGCAACAATTTTGCATCAATTTCTTCACGCGCATATGCCTCGTTCCGTGCAATCTCATATTCAATAGAATCTGGACGACCATATTTGTTATACAATTCTTGCAGTTCTTGTTTCCAACGAGTAATTTTTTTCGGATCAAAATTCTTTTTACGTGTTTCACGTTCGATATTTTGAACTAAATCGTTATAATTCTTGGCCTGTTGATAAGTCAATCCAAAGCGCAATACACGTTCTTGTTGCTGTTTACGCCCCGCCTCTAACAGTTTCGGTTTTGGCGTATCCAGGACAAAATCTTTTTCTTTTTGACCGATCACATCTTCAAGTTTCGGCAATTTGTGACCAACGACTGGGACCAATTCACCACCGTGAGGTTGCAACAAAGCACGAGGTTCTTGGTTGTATTCAGCATCAACAATTTCTTGTTCGGCATCATCATGCGCCGGCACGATTGCACGAATCGGTTTTTCTTCTTCGTCAAACACCGGCACAATCACATCATCATGTTTAGTATCTTGTGGTGTGACTTTTGTTTGTTCGCCACGCACACGTCCCAAGAACGCACCAAGACGATTACGTAATGTCCGCCGATCACCACGTGTGTAATTTCCAAACGCATTCAAACCGGCATTTGTATTGGCACGATTAAATTCGGTAACATCAACATTTTGCGTATAATGTTCGGTTTCTGTCCATGTTTCGGTATGTTGAGTTGGATGTTCGTCAATCGGCGAAAACACACTGTGCACACGACCGTTTGGACTGGTTTCTGTGCCACGTGCAATATCTGTTTGTGACAAGAAATTATCATTATGGTAACCACGACCTTCTATATATCCGATTGTCCCTTTGGTACCAAGGTGATTCAAATCAAAATCAACAGCAAGATTCATACCTTCGGGGTTAATTGAACCATCAGGATTAAATGTATGTGCCAAAACATCTATTTGCTCTGGGGTATATCCATATGTTTTCATCCAACCCGGTGCATTGTATGAACCGTGCATACCATGACTGTGAACATCATTGATAGTTGGATCAAGATGGCTGTTATTAACGTGCAACAACATATCATCTGGGGTTCTTTCACCCGCCAAACCAATTATGCGCAGTATACGATACGGATCAACATCGATTCCGTTTGCTTCGCCATATGCTTTAATTTCTGCGACACGTTGTTCTAATAATTCAGGATTATCACGATACCACATCTTTACGGCGCGTTCGGAATTTTTCAACATATCATCTGTATAATCTGTGACTGTCTTGCTGTGTTCGACTTCACGCGTAGCATCACGCATTTCTGTATACGTGCGTTTGTTTTGGAACAATGTATTTTCTGGATTTTGTTGATTGTACCAATTGACAAAACTGTTTGCAGCGAACCGACCTGCTATACCACCTGCTAATGGAGCCGTTGCATTTGCAACAACCCACGCAATACGTTCAGCCTTGCTCATATCCTTGTAGTTTTTCAAGCGTTCAGAAGTTGTCATACCGTTATTGACCATGCCCGCACCCATTGCGACGCCGCCGACCAGCATAGCCGCAGTGGCAAATCCACCCGCCGCCAAACCCATCGCCGCAGACGCAACCGCACTGATTGCGATTGATGTAATCAATTGACGATTCTTACGGAACTCACGGAAAGTTACCGGTTTGCCCGCCTCTTTCTGTTCACGACGCCAACGCAAAAGTTGTGATGCAATGATTCCCAGCGCCAAAGTTCCGCCAATCATTGCCAAAGCCGAAGCCATGGTCATACCAGTTGCCGCCGCTGCAGCGGTTGCGATTGTCGTAATAAGCGCACTTGCCACAAAACCACTGGCAACACCCTTTAAAACACCGCCAAATAACTGAATACGTTTTTTACGTTTAGTCGTCGCTTCGCGTCCCATACGAGTATCAGACAAAGCATCAATCTTTTCTGTGGCACGAGTATACTTGCCAAAGAACCCACGAACCCGCGATGCAAAACGCCCGACTTTATTTTTAACACGCGCACCCCAAGCCGCATTATCGTTTGCATAGACATCCATGGCGGCATTATATGTATCATTTGAAATTGTTCCGCCAAATGGTTTTTGGGCTTCGATATCTTTGATTGCTTCTTCACGCGCTTTTATATCGTTCAGTTCGTCTATATCTTCCACAGACAAGTTTATCGCGTCACTTGTCGTTGTCATGGCCTGTAATTTGAACAATACATCTTGGTTGATTTCTAATTCCAACGCATTTGCGTCCACGGCTTCGTCTGTTTTTGCAACATGCCGCTTTGTTGTATCAATGCAAGACGCATGCCACACCGCCGCAAGACGACCATTTTTATCGACACGCCCATCCGACAAGAACTGTGGGATTTCTTGATTGTTTTCATCCAAAAACTTAAATTTCTTGGCGATATTTTTTGTATCGGGCAACATATCTGCACGCGAAGCATCACCCCATAATTTATCCCAACGCTTGCCCAACTTTTTGGCGTTTGATGGAGATAATTTATCCAATCCCCAATTTTTATCATATTCGCCAATCACAGATTCCATGTATGCGATATTCGCGTCAATTTGTGCAATCTTACCCGCATCCGCCGTTTCATCCAAATCTTCACGACGCGCGTTCAACATATCCATAAATCCCGCGTAAACATCGGCGACATTCACGATATCAACAACGCGGTTGCCAATAACCATACCATTAGAATTTGCAAAATCCAAAGATTCACGGTCAATATACGCCGCCAATTTTTCCAAACGACCACGTTGCACAGAATCTTCTTTTGCGCGTTCACGAATCGCCCGATATGCACCTGCCAAAATTGCCGGTGTTGCACCATGGAAATTGTCCATGTCGTCACCAACAAATATGTCACAGAATTCCAATCTTTGATTTTCAGTCAAGTTCGGTAAATCTTTGACCGCAAACATTTCTTGGATTGCACTTACCGAATCCATTTCTTGGATATCTTGGATTTCTTGTTCAGACAATAAACCCGGACCATATTTTTTACCGTCCGCCAATTCAATTGTGCCGTACGCGTATGCGATACGCTTGTACAAAGCAAGCAAATTTTGGTCTGAATTCAACGCATATTCACGAACAATGTTATTGACATTATTTTCTGGCATATTGGGACTCCCTATTACTATTTATTATTTTTTATTTTATCACAAAAAATTATATAAAAAAAGTGTTTTGTTATGGTATACTGTTTCTTATGGTTGTCTCTTTGATTTTATTGACGGTCGGTTTTATCCTTATGATGCGTGGTGCAGACACATTGGTTGACGGCGCAGTTAGTGTTGCACGAAAGTTTCAAATTCCACCGATTATTATTGGGACTACATTGGTCGCCATCGGCACCAGTGCGCCCGAAGCCGCAATCAGTATTACGGCTGCATTACATGGTGCCGCCGGTGTTTCAATCGGTAATGTTATAGGCAGCAATATTACAAATATATTTCTTATCTTGGGCTTGACCGCAATTATTGCACGCACGCCCATTCACAAAAACACAAAACAATATGAATTGCCTTTTGTTGGCATTATAACTTTGTTGTTGTGCCTTTGCGGAATGTGGTTTGGAAATATTTCACGAATTGCGGCGGCGATGTTTTTGGTTTTGTTTATTCTTTTCATTTTGTACACAATTTGGGCGGCACGACACAGTCACGAACCCATACCTAAATTTAAAAAGACATCGGGGCTTGAAACCACGATTATGATTATCGCGGGAATCGCCGCATTGATTATCGGTGCAAACTTAACCGTGGATTCTGCGGTTGATATTGCAACACGCATCGGGGTTTCGGATCGCATAGTGGGGTTGAGCATTGTTGCGTTGGGAACAAGCTTGCCTGAATTGGTCGTATGTGTTGCCGCCGCAATAAAAGGCGAATATGACATGGCAATTGGAAACATCGTTGGGTCGAACATATTTAACATCTTGTTTGTGTTGGGAATGACGGCGATTATACACCCCGTACCATTTAATGCGGCCTTTGTCACAGACGGCGCAATTGCAATTTTAGCAGTGGCAATGTTGATGATGTTTTCCGCAAAAAATCCAAGAATCGGACGCGTTGCGGGCATTGTCTTTTTATGTGCGTATATTGCGTATTTGACATATTTGATTGCATAGTTTTTATTTTTATTATTGACTTGGGATTTCATAATTTGCTAAGTTAAAGTCAGAGTCGAACAGGATTTCGATTCGGGGTCGTCGTAGGCCCATAAGAGTAAGGTGAAAAACACCATTTGGTTTTATGCCCCATATCGGGGTGCAGTTGGTTATAATGCTTTGCAAAAGACCGCTGGAATTATACTCTTATGATTTACGAACACCCCGACATGTCTTTTAGACATCGGTTTTTAATAAAGAAAAGGAGCAAATCATGAAAAAATTTATAATTGCGATTATGTGTGCGTTGTGTGCATTCGGTGCATATGCCGAAAACAACAATGCGGCAACAAGCAAAGAATATGTTGATGCGGAACTTGCTACAAAACAACCAACAATCCCCGCGGCGGGTAATGATGTTGTAATGACCTTTGATTCAACCGCGACGGACGGTATCGGCACAAAAAATATTTACGATGAAAGCGCATCTTATTCCACGCAAGAAACTGCACTGGTGACCGCGGCAACGGCAAATGGCGCGGTGCAAATGGCACTGAACGGCGAATTGACATGTGGAATGTATGTCCCAGACAATCCCACGGATTGTTGGCTTTGGAATTTGAACAGTGTTCCCGAACGCACTTTGCCCGCGGGATACACCGCATTACCGTATATTGAAAACGCAACGGGTAAAGAATATATTGATCTTGGCCAACCAATTGGTTCGGGTGAGAATATAACCGCGAAATTCGCATATTTGGATGACGGAACTTGCGAATGGTTTGGTGCCAGTGATGGCGACGATTGGCGCAGTCCAAAGTTCTCATTTTCTTATCCGAGCGTAAACAACCTAGTATTTATGATTTATTCAACGTCCAATACTAACTTGCATGCACGTTATTATTATGCGGCATCTCCTTGTGAGATTGGCACACCATATACAATAAACTGGTATGGAAATCCATTTAAAGCCCCCATATTAACCCCCCAGATAACATGGTACAATACTGAGATCACAGCTTCAAACTATTTATATACTCCGACAAAGAATGCATGGTTATTTAGAACACAGGTAGAATACAACCCCAATACCGTATGTCGTATTATGCGCATATATTATTTTCGGGTTGATGGGAAAATGAATTTAATTCCTGCGCGACGGGATAGCGACGGTGAAATTGGTATGTACGATACGGTATCTGGAAATTTCCTGACCAACCAAGGCACCGGCAAATTCATCAGTGGTGTTTATACGGGACATGCGAATTAAATCGCGCCACAAATCCATTTAATTCGGTAACCGTTATGAATTATTATTACATCAAATCGTGCGTCGCCACGCCAATGAGTCTTTAACAAATATGTTTCTGCCGCCGCACGCAGCCGTCGAATTTGCGGCACAGTTATCGCGTCAAATGCCGCGGTGATGGTTTTGCGTTTTTTAACCTCGACAAATACGATTAAATTTCCACGACGCGCGATGATATCTATCTCGGCACGATTTGTATTGCGACCCGTCGTGTATCGCCGCCGAACAATCCGAAATCCGTGCAACACCAGATACACACATGCCAAAAATTCCGAAAATAATCCAGTTTTATAAGAATCCATAACTATTAAAAAGCATAAGGTTTTGCGGCAAAATTATCCATCGCTTGGCGCACATTGCGGGTGCTGTCTTCGGCGGCGCGACCGCAATCAACCAATTCAAGTTCACCATAATACGCCGTCATCAACGGATCATAGGCATTATCCGATGATGCCCATTTATCAGTATCCGCATTTGGTGCGCCATATTTTTCCAACACATTTTGCCACCAAGACATAATTTTCTTGTTGCGTTGATTATCGAACTTTTCATCCGCGCCTTCGGTTTCATCGGCATCGTTTTTATACACGATTTTCCATACAACATTATCGGTTGCGTTGCTTGTAAAATATACATCGATTGTTTCGCCCGTAATATCGCGCACCAAGTGCAATTCGGACGCATACAGCACACCACGGCTACGCGCCAGCGAATTTATACACTTTTCCAATTGCGCAGGGACATAAATCTTTTGTTGCCGACATTCATAATCCAAATTGTATCGCCAATCTTTGTGCATAGAATATACGACACTGTTTTTCGGACGATTCACATAGATACCATTTTCACGCGCCACCATTTGTGCCGATTCAAAATCCATACCCAACATAATCCCCGCAATATCAAAGTCACCAACCCCCAAAGGTTCTGCCCCAGGATTGATATTCACATTTGTCACATTGCACGATGCGTTTTCATCATCAGTGGTTTGGATATCATATTCCGACATGTCCGACGATTCATAGTCTGCAAAATATCCATAATCAAATTCGTCTGCGCATGCACACGCGCCCCAAAACAAACACGCAAAAATTAAAAACAAATGCTTCATTATTATTTCTCGATTTTTATTACCTTGGTGACCGAAAATCCGAACATTGTGGCGGGGTCAATACCATCACGCAACAATTCAACCGCCCGTTCTTGTGGTTGACGCAGTTGCCCAGTATATTCTATACCCAAATACATCGTGCCGCGCTCCGTAATCGGTCCAACCGTCATATCGTTTGGTTTGTACCACGTTTTTGTCTCGTAATCAACCACATAATAATCACCGTCGGTTAAAATTTCGTCAAAAACGCGCACAGTGCGATGAACACCCTTGGCCGCCAATTCGCCCATATCTTTGGCCTCGGTATCGCACCATGTTTTAAAGACATCTTCGTTTGCCATCATATACAATGGCGCATAAAAACCCTGGGCACTGGTTCGGCGTTCAATGTTTTGGGCGGTTGGTTCAATATAAAGATATTCGTAAACAAATTTTTGAATCATCCAATCGCGCAAGCGACTTTGTTGAAAATCTTTTAATGGTCGCGGGCTTTCCGTAATATCGGCGGCATTAACACCAATACGCATAAAGAACGGTTCAATATAAGCCTTGCCACCCATATCATATATAGCGCCCGACATATACACCATGGCGAATACCACCAACATAGTCAATAGTCCAACAATAAACCCAAGCAACTTCTTCATCAATTTTCCCTGTATGCATTAAATTCGGATACATAATATCCCAATGTTTGCGGATAATACGCTTCGTTCCGCGCAACAACAACGTACGCAACAATGTCAAATTCGCCATTATTAGAATAAACCCGACTCCGCACAACCCAAGTACCCCCGTTGGCAGTAATATTTCCACTTGGTTTAATATCCAGGCGAGACGGGCTTATGCGCCACCGTTCACCAAAAGATATTGCAGTTTCATATGTCGGCAACACATTTGTTGTAAATTTTTTGTATAAATCTTCACCCGACATACAGAAAATATCACACCCGTCTTTGTTCGGGAAAGCGTTCAATACACGTTCGTTGCATTCAGATGTACGGGCGCATCGTGCCCACATTTTATCGTTTGATTCACTGTTGTTCGATATAGTAAACCACTTTTTTGTAAATATTCCGACCAAGGCGCGCTGGGTTGCGTAATAATAAGTCCAATCTTGATGCAAATTCATTTTTATTTGACCATTCGGGACAAGTTCCCATTGACCATTCGCACCATCAACATAAATAACCAACGGGTCAATCTTTTGATTCATCCGAATCCACGGCAACGCAATTGCACAAATGGCAATTAAAAACAACGATACTGCAATCCAAATACCCAAAGTGCGGGAAGCTGCAACCAATCTTCCCGCCGGAAATGCCGACGTATCAAAATCGTCCGGGTAAACCATATACCCCCCTCCACAAATCAAGTTCTATGCACGATACACCATAATGCATGCGCACGGACTAAGTTTCAATTCGTTTGTGTCGTATCCAACACCAACCGGTTCGCGATCATAAATCTGACCACATCCGGCAAGTGCAAGCCCAACAAACAAACCAAGTATCAACTTTTTCATATTCTTTTTCTCCCATATTACTTTTTGATTATAAAAAATTTTCTTGTGTTTGGTCAAGTATTAAAACTGGGTTTCAAATGATAACAAGAAACGACGTTCGCGATCATGTGGTCCGACTTTTAACGGCCAACCCCAACTGAAATTCATTGGTCCCATTGGCGTATTCCAATATATACCAACACCCGCAGAAGTACGAAAACCGCTTTCGATATAATTCGGCTGACCGTCATATGTATCTTCACGCGCCGGTGGTTTACCCAAAATACCATAATCCATAAACACAAAACCCTTGATTTGATATTCATCGGGAATAAAGATTGGGAAATTCAACTGGGTCGAACCATTGGCTTTCCACATACCGCCCAAAGAATACGACATGTAACGCCAATTGCGACTGCCTACGCCCGCGATATCAAATCCGCGCAAAGATTCGCCACCCAAAAAGTACCGATATACACGCGGGACATAATCGTCACCAATCGTTTGGATTAAACCAAAATCCAATGATGTTCGTAACTGCCAGCGGTCATCCCAGAAATTCACCATCGCAATTACATCGGCATTATATCGCAGAAATGTTTCTGTGCCACCAAAACCGGTATATGCGACACCCAAATTACCAACCAAACCAGTATGTGTATTTTGCTCGAAATTCGTGTCCAGATTATAATACTTCAAATAAGTTCCAACAGTATAAAGAGTCGCATCTTGCCATCCGCCGGCCTGGAGATCATAGTTTTGATCAAATGAAGCCGAAATACGCAAAACCTGGGTCCAATGGTCGGTCAATTGCCACCCCAGGCGCCCCGACACAGTCAAAGAATCACGATCATAACCAAAACCACCCAACTTTTTATAATCGTACATAGTATAAGAAACATCAAATCCACCAGACAGCGCACGTCCAAACAAAAACGGTTCAGTAAAACTGAATAATGCTTGCTTTTGATATTGCGCAATAGAACCCCGCAATTGCACCGTTTGTCCACGTCCCATAAAGTTATTTTCGGTAATACCCGCATCAACCATAAAACCATTGATGTTTGACCAACCAAATCCACCCGACAATTCACCAGTCGGTTGTTCTTCGACTTTGATATCCAAATTCATCATATTTGCATCTGGAATTCGTGTTGGAACCATTTGCACATCTTTGAAATACCGTGTTCGCATTAAACGTTGACGACCTTGTTCAATCGTTTGTAATGAAAAAGGATCGCCTGCCCGCATCGGAATCATTTGGTTGATAACCGAATCAAATGTACGAACATTACCCAATATATTGATAGAATTTAAATACACACGTTGAGTTTTTTGAATTTTAAAATCAATATCAATAGTATGAGTCTTGTCATTCTTGGTCGGCACAGGTTCAATATTTATAAACGCATATCCATGGTCAGCAACCGCACCGCGTAACGCCGAAACCGTTGCATCAATTTCATCAATATTATAAGTGTCACCTTTTGAAATTTTTAAAACATCGCGCAGTTCGCCCGTTGGAACATCATCAAAAGGATTATCAATTGTCACACTGCCAATATTATACTTTGCGCCTTCGTCGACCGTAAAGACAACCGAATAATATTCGCGGTCTGGGGTAAAAGTTCCCTTGGCATTTTTAACTTGGAAATCGACATATCCATTACGAAGGTAAAATTGCCGCAACATTTGTTGATCATACATGATGCGGTCTTCATCATATACATCAAATTGAGTCATAAAACGCCACCATGCGTGTTCACGTGACAATATTTCACCACGCAAAGTTTTATCATTAAACTTTTCGTTTCCTTCAAAATCAATAGAATCGATATAAGTCGGATGACCTTCTTTAATTTCGTAAACCACATTTACGCGATTATCGTCCAATACGATTTTCTTGGGATTTATTTTCGTTCCAAAAAAGCCCTTGCGTTGATACACCGTCAGCATACGCCCAACATCCGCACCAATTACGGTTTCATCATACGCAGAACGTTCCGCAAGTTTAATTTCTTTTTTTAAATCATCGGTGGAAACTTCGTCATTACCTTCGACCGTCACAATATTTACAATTGGCGATTCGGTCACATTTATCTTTATCACACCACCGTTCATTTGAACAGATACATGCGAAAAATACCCACTTTCCTGTAATTGCTTTGCAATCTGATTTATATGTTCGTCATTGACATTGATTCCGGTTTTTACACCCGCCAATATACGTACAGACTCTGCATCCATACGCTGGTTTCCGGTGACGTCAATACGCGACACAACATCCGCTTTGGCGATACCAATCGTGCCCAAGACCGTTAAAAATCCAATTGTTTTATTTCTCATAATCCAAACACCCGTGCTATATCATTCCACATAGTAAGCGCAAATACAAACGCCAAGAATACCCAGCCGCAAACGATGACGATTTCCATACCGCGCCCACCAAGTTTTTTGCGTGTTGCACCTTCGATAATTAAAATCAGAAGGTACCCCCCGTCTAAAACCGGTAAGGGCAATAAATTTATCACCCCCAAATTCACAGACAACAACGCAATAATAGACAACAACGCAAATATTCCGTTTGCCATCGCACGTCCAGAAATTTCTGCAATCGTAATGAACGACCCAAGTTGCTTTGATGAACGGTCGCCAGTAATAATTTGTTTAAGCACCGTCAACAAAGTTTTCGATTGATAATAAGTTTCACGCGCCCCAGAATAAATTGCACCAAAAAATCCTTTTTTGCGGAACTCCGTTTTTCCGCCGTCTGCGACCAATCCCCAACGTTCTGCGGGTTCAAATTTAACATCGATTATGTTATCGCCGCGCGAAATTTTAACATTTGCATCGCGTGATGTTGCCAATTCTTTGGCAATAACCAATTCGCCCCAATTTGTTATTTTTTCACCGTCAATTTGCACCACAACATCACCCGGCTTTACGCCCGCCCGAAATGCGACACTTTCTTGGATGACTTGCCCAATCACAGGCAATTGCACAGTGCGCGGTTTAAACATAAATATCGCCGAATATATCCCCCATGCCAACATAAAGTTCATAAATACACCCGCGCCGATAATAATAAATTGCTTCCATGCAGGTACAGACAGATAATGTCCGACTTTTTTATCCGCAGGCAAATCAGCATATTTCTTGCGATTAAACATATCTTCTTGACCATATATGGAAACATATCCACCAAGTGGCAAACATGCAATCTTCCAAACTGTGCCGCGTTTGTCGTGCCACTTGATAATTGCCGGTCCAAAACCAATAGAAAATGCATCGACGCGCACCCCCGCCCATCGCGCAGCCAAAAAATGCCCCAATTCGTGAATAAAAACCACAACACCTAAAACAATCAACAACGCAATAATAGTAGTCAACGTATGCATGTTTCCCTTCCTTTATGCCAAAATCATCCAAATAAGTGGTAAAACATAAGTCCACCCGTCAAACCGATCAATGATTCCACCGTGTTTGCCAAGGACGTTACTGAAATCTTTGATACCGATTTTGCGTTTTATAAAACTTGCGGTCAAATCGCCGTATTGCGACAGCAACGCAACACTTATACCAATCCAAATCATCTGGGGCACAAAGCCCCCCATAACAACACGACCATATAAAATCCCCGCGCACATACCGCCGATAATTCCGGCAATTTGTCCCGCCCATGTTTTGTGTTCGGAAATTTTCTCCCACATTTTATCGCCGCCAATTATTCGCCCAAAAAGCCACGCACATATATCAGCGGCGGCAACGATAACCAAAATCATAAGCAACAGCATTGGTCGCCGACCAATCGTCAATAAAGACGCAAAGTCCAAACATAACAAAACCAAAAATCCACCAAACAATGCAAGATTTTTTCCGTTAAACATCACATCGCGGGGGGCGTGCCATAAAACACGCAAGAATTCAAAAATCATACCCGCACCGACCAGTATGCTTATCCAATAAATTCCGCGCGCGCCAAAACCGAACCACACCACCAACACCGCAACAACCAATGCGATGGCAACCAGAATCCTGTTTATTGTATCCGACATTTTATTTCCCCCGATTTTTCCCAGAATAATTTGCTTTTTTGCCGCCACCGAATCTACGATTGCGGTGTGCGTATTCATCCAAGACGAATTGCCAAAGTTTTTCCGATTTTACCAGTTCCGGCCAATGTTCGGGCACAAACAATAATTCTGCATACGCCAATTTCCACAACAAGAAGTTAGAAATCCTAAATTCGTTGCTTGTGCGAACCATAAGGTCAATCGGCAACAAATCCCCCGTATCAAGAAATGTTTCAAAACTTTCGCGCGTTACATGTTCGCCCGCATCAACCGCAGCATTCACGGCGTTCACTATTTCGTCTTGACCGCCATAATTCAATGCAAACACTACCGTTCCACCCGTATTTTCGGCGGATTCAGATTCCAATTTATCGCACATGTCCGCCAATTTTTTCGGCAATCGTTCACGTGTGCCAATCACCCGATAGCGCAGGTTTTTCTCTATCGCGTGTTCAAGGTTTTTCTTTAATTCCGTATAAAATAAATCCATCAAAAATTTGACTTCTTCATCAGAACGATTCCAATTTTCGGTAGAAAATATAAAGAAAGTCACAGTTGTTACGCCACGCGCAACAAACCAATCAACCAAGTTTTCAAAATTAGAAATTCCCGCGCGATGCCCCATTAATGGCGGCAAGCCGCGTGATTCAGCCCACCGACGATTCCCGTCACAAATAAATGCGACATGGGATGGGATTTTTTTGGTTGCACTGGGCGCGACAGACTTTTTTTTGAACAATCTAAACATTTTTACACCGATATTTTTGGGTTGGACTTATACAGACATAATGTCCGCTTCTTTTTGCTTTGCGATTGAATCAACCTCGGCACTGCGAGCATCGAAAACTTTCTGTAAATCGTTTTCATATTTGCGTTGGTCGTCTTCGGAAATTTCTTTGTCGGTTACGGCGCGCTTGATTTTGCCCATTGCGTCTTGGCGAATGTTGCGCATAGAAATTTTGGCTTCTTCGGCATATTTCCCCGCAACCTTGGTCAATTCGCGACGACGTTCTTCGGTAAGCGGTGGCATGTTCAAGCGAATAACACCGCCGGCACTCATCGGGTTCAGACCCAAACCCGAATCGCGAATCGCTTTTTCGACCGCACCGACATTGGAAATATCCCACACCGTCACAGACAGAGTCTGGTTATCGGGCGTAGAAACCGTCGCCAATTGATTCAGTGGCATATCCGAACCGTATGTTTCCACGCGCACCCCGTCAAGCAAGTGCACCGAAGCACGCCCCGTGCGCAACCCCGCATATTCATTACGCAGAACATCGATTGTTTGCGCGGTTTTTTGTTCGACTTCACCTTTTAATAATTGAAAATCCATTTTTAACTCCTTTAACTTGAATACAGGTTAGCAAATATATTTGACATTTGGCAAGAAGAAATATAAAATAACTTGCCATATGGGGTTGTAGCTCAGTTGGTAGAGCACTTGCATGGCATGCAAGGGGTCGTCGGTTCGAGTCCGATCAGCTCCACCAAAAATTCAAACCGTCTTAGACGGTTTTAATTTTTGGTCGTCGTCGCTATTGGCAATGTGGCAACTTTTTACTGGAAACGACAAAGATTTTATCTATAATCGCCGTACCAACGGAGATATATTATGACACAAATTCTTTCGGAAACATATCTTGATTATTCTGATATTTTGATTCGCCCCAAAATGGGCATCAACCTGAATTCGCGCAAGGAAGTCAATTTGCAGCGAATTTTCAAGTTTAAACATGGCCAGGTAAGAACAGGACTGGGCATATTCAACGCAAATATGGCGACCGTTGGAAATTTTGTTATTGCGCAAAAGTTATTGTCACGCGGAATGTTTGCAACAATTCACAAACATTATACTGTTGATGAAATCAGCAACTTTATGATAAATGCACGGCAAGAAAATGTGCCTTTGGACAATTTGTTTATAACAATCGGATTAAAGAATACAGATTCCGAAATGCAAAAATTGAAAGAATTGGAATCAAAATACGGTTGGACAAATTCACAGAATATATGTATTGATGCGCCGAATTTCTATATTCCAAATGCTTTGGATGTGCTGGCGCGCGTCCGCCAAGAATTTCCCGATGCGGTTATTATGGCGGGGAATATTGCCAGTGGTGATATTTGCCTTAAACTTTTGGACTATGCCGACATTATAAAATGCGGCATCGGCAGTGGTTCGGCATGTTTAACGCGCAAGCAAACCGGTTGCGGAACACCAATGGTTTCATTGATTATGGAATGTGCAGATATTGCTCATTCGGTGAACGGACATATTTGTGCCGATGGTGGAATTGTTGATGTTGGCGACATATGCAAGGCACTATGCCTGAACGCGGATTTTGTTATGATTGGCGGAATGTTTGCGGGCACTGATGAAGCCGAAGGCGAAAAACAAGAAAAACAATTCGAAACAAATGAAATAATTGATGGTGCAAAGGTGATTCAAACAAAGTATTTCAAGGCATATTATGGAATGTCATCTGAATATGCGAATAATAAATTTGCGGGCGGTATGGGGGACTATAAAACATCCGAAGGGCGTGAATTATTGATACCTTATACTGGCGCATTGGATAAAATTTTACAAGATATTACGGGTGGCATCGCGTCTTGTTGCACATATATCGGTGCGACATCGGTAAAACATATGGCAAAATGCGCAACCATTATCCAAGTCCACAACCAATTAAACCGGGTATTCGAAAAATATTCGGTGTAAAAACGACACGCCAAAATTATTACTGTTCATTTGGCAAATATGTGCCGGCAATAAAATCTCCGGTACCAGAATTTGTTAAAAATGTATTTGATATGGTGTCATAAAAACCGACCGCGCCATCAGAATTTCTTTGTGCGGGAACCCCATTAAAAACCAATGAACCATCTTTTAATATTGTCACCGTTCTCATTCTGCCGGCAAAAGAACGTGCCAATCCATCACCCATATTAAAAATACCGATAGGTTGTGATGATGAATATGCTGAAGCACTTCTATCTGCAACCAATACCCCGTCAACGTACAAATTTCCACCCTCTGTGCCAGATGTAAATTTATAATGTTGCCATATGTTCGGTGTCCATACAGAACCTTCATGACCACCAATAGTGTAGTTGTTGTAATTAGAATTATTATAAACATTTATGCCGAAATATCGGGATACTGCATGTGCCCCGGCTATACAGCAAAACTGACTGTCGGCAATATAAGATTGATTGGTAATAAATATGTTCGCATCTATTGTTATATTGCCAGTACTGGTTACATTTGTCTGAACCCATTGTGTTCCGGTGCTTTCGATATAGGGTAATTCAGTGTACCCATTTGGCAATCGCTTTATATTCCACCACCAGCAATCGGTCGGATTGTCCGGATCATAAAGGACACATTCAAATTCCCCATTTATTGCCATTTGGACGGCGGCATTTGCGGTTTGGGCGGTAACAAGTGCGTCTTGTTGCGATGCATAATCGCCCGACGGGTCATAAATATTTTTTGTGCCGATGCCATTGGTCGCGGTACTGTCAAAAGTCATAACAACATTGTTTCCCTGTGCCGAAATTGTTGGCTGTTTCGTTGCAAGTTCGGTGTCAACATATTCTTTGCTTGTTGCCGCATTTTCATTTGCCGCCTGCACAACGGTCGTACACAATGCCAATGTAATTGCAAATATAAATTGTTTCATGTTTTTCCCCCTTTGTTTTTTAGGTTCTATCTTTATTACTCCTGATACTGTCATGGCGGGCTTGGTCCGCCATAGGGCCAGGAAATGTGAGCCGGTGTTCTCAGAATTATTCTGAATAATCCGTCCTAAACTACTTAGCCCTGTTCCGGACCAAGTCCGGAATGACAGTTTCTGGAATAATCTCTTTATCTCTAATATTTCCTCTCATTTTGCTTCACACCGGATACCAATTTATTCAAGAATTTCCCTATAGAAAAGTGTATAAAAAACCAAGGTTTTTAAACCACCCTATTTTTGAAATCCGCCATTTGCGGTTTGTGTATTGTTTTTATTGATAAAATTTGTTTTTTTTAATATTGAAAAAAGTGGTTGACTTTTAACCTTGGTTTAATTTAGACCACTTTATATGCCTCAAAAACGCACCAAACGCCCGTCCACCATGGCAGTTCTTTGGAATATTATCATATATGGAAATTAAAAAACACGGGTGGCACGCTAACCACTCGTATTCAAGCTCGGGGTATGGTGGCTCTGGCTCATGTAAATGTTCGATATGTCATCATGCGGGTTGGCGGTCATTATACGAGTAAAAAACCGGCGGTAATCCGCCGGTTTTTTTTAATCTGTTTAAAACCATTTCCATGGTTGGAAAACTTTCAGGAAACTCATCGCCGTTCGTTTGTCCGCAAATGCATGACCGCAACGCGGACACACGATAAACGCACCGATTGTCGATTTATATTTCTTGCGAATCAGCGACCAAACAAACAGACCCACAACCCATGCCGCAATTACCAATCCCCACGCGACATAGCCGAAATATTGATTCACCGTATTTGTCAAAATCTGGACAACACCAAGATTTGATTTTTCTAAATCATTATAGATTTTTGTCGCCACCGGCCAAGACGAAGGACGCCATGGATAAACGTGCTTGATTCCGTAATTGGTCAACAAAGTTGTCCCCAATCCGCCAGAATTCTTGTCCAACTGTTTTTTGACGGCTTCATCTATAACTTTATCAACCTCGGTTTGCGTAACTTTGACCAGTTCTTTTTCGACACTGTCCAATTTTTCGTTCACCATTTTTGCGACATTATCTACTTTATCCACCGCCGCATTTGCTTTATCAATCGCGCCGTCCGCGCTGTTCACGACATTATCAACCGCATCAGTTTTTACTCCAAATTTATTCGCGATACCCGTCAATGCGCGAACCCCAGATGTTTGTTGCTTTGCCTTGGCGGTTTTTTGCTTTGCGGCGGCCGTGGTATCTGTTACTTTATCGACTTTGGACTCTACAATTTTAACCTTTTGAATTGCGATACCAACCGGCTTTTCAAGGTTTATCGCATCCTTGATTCCGCCAAGCAATTTTTCATACTGTTCAACAATGTTGCGTTGCAAATCAAAGAACATTGATACAACAATCGATTTCTTAATCGGTCCCGCATAATGCGATTTCACATACAATGGAAACCACGCAACAAAGCCCAACCATAACACACTGACAATTAAAAATATGCGGCGCGCGTGCGTGACCACAGATGTCTTTTTCGCCACGGTTTTTGCGCCACCACGATCGATTACTTCAATTTCTTTGATTTTTTTTGGCATTTATTTCCCTCTTTTGTTATTGCTGAAATTCTTCATCAATCCATCATTAAAAGCAACCATTAATTCGTATGTTTCCGAAAAAATTGATTCCTTTTCATAATCTATTAATTCAAGAATCGTTTGATAATAAATGTCTGCCAGGGTTTCATTGTCAAATGCCGCAACATCAATCGTCGCATTCATATCATAGCGAAAATTTTGACCCGCACACCCCAATGTATAAACAAAAACCAAATTATTTCTTGTGCGTTTGGTCACCGCCAAATAGAAACGATCCATCAAATTCAGTTTGACCGCCGGCACCTTGCCTGGTGTCACCAAAGGTTTTACCACTGTTGGTGCGGATTGCGTTTCGGCTTGCTTATTTTTTGTTTGGTTTTTCTGGGTCATTTTTTTCTCCATTATACCTTTCAATGAATTCCTGTTTAAATTCTGCAAAACGCCCCTGCTCTATTGCGTCGCGAATGCCGCGCATCAAATCTTGATAGAACCACAAATTATGCTGGGTCAACAATGTTGCACCCAAAATCTCGTTGCATTTAATCAAGTGATGAATATATGCACGCGACAGTTTGCACGCCGGACAACCACATTCTGCATCCAATGGCGCATCATCAGTACGATATTTTGCATTGCGCATATTCATTGTGCCGTGCCGAGTGAACGCCATTGCGGTGCGTCCCGCGCGGGTTGGCATTACGCAATCGAACATATCAACACCGCGTTCCACCGCGCCCAAAATATCCAACGGTGTTCCAACACCCATTAAATAACGCGGTCGGTCCACCGGCAACATTGGTGTCACTGTCTCAATCATTTTGAACATAACATCTTGGGGTTCGCCAACGGCAAGCCCGCCAATTGCGTATCCGTCAAATCCAATCGCGGTCAATTCGCGCGCCGATTTTTCACGCAGATCGGGAAAATCTGCGCCTTGGACAATTCCGAAAATTCCGTATCCAGGGCGATCCACAAAAGCCGCCCGACTGCGTGCCGCCCAACGCGTCACCATGTCTACATTTTTTTCGGCGCGTTCGCGGGTCGTCGGCAAATGCAAACATTCATCCAAAACCATCGTGATATTCGAATCCAATTGGTGTTGAATATGCACAGAATCTTCGGGACGCAAGAAATGTTTCACCCCGCCGTCAATATGCGAAGTGAACTCTACACCTTCTTCCCGCATTTTGACAAGGTTCGACAAAGACATAACCTGGAACCCGCCGGAATCCGTCAAAATCGGGCCATGCCAACCACCGAATTTGTGCAATCCGCCCATTTGTTCGACCAAATCACCACCGGGGCGCATCATTAAATGATATGTATTTCCCAAAATTACTTGCGTACCAGTTGCGGCAACTTGTTCCATGGTCAGCGCCTTGACCGTCGCCGCCGTGCCAACCGCCATAAAAGCCGGCGTTTGAAAAGTTCCGTGTGCGGTCTCTACACTGCCGCGCCGCGCATTTCCATCTGTTTTTATCAAATTAAATTTCAACGACATTATTAAACATCCTTTTTAAACAATAAACAGCAATCGCCGTAACTGAAAAAGCGGTATTTTTCGGCGACGGCATGCGCATAGGCAGATTTCATTTCACTAAGTCCCGAAAACGCAGACACCAACATAAAGAGTGTGCTTTTCGGCAAATGAAAATTCGTCAGCAATACATCAACCACGCGGAATTTATACCCCGGGGTTATAAAGATATCCGTAGTTCCACAAAACGGCGCAACACGCAAACGTTCCCCACTATTTACTGCGGCGGATTCCAGGGTGCGCAACGATGTTGTGCCGACAGCAATTACACGCGTTGCATTGTTGATAATGTCTGCCTGGGCGGGGGTAATTTGGCACCATTCACTGTGCATTTTATGTTCGTCCAGATTTTCTGTCTTGACCGGCATCCAAGTTCCCGCGCCAACGTGCAATGTGATTTTGACTATTTTTGCACCACGCGCCTCTATTTCGCCCATCAATTCATCGGTAAAGTGCAATCCCGCCGTAGGTGCCGCCATTGACCCCAATGGGTCCGCATAAACCGTCTGGTACCGTGTGCTGTCCGCGATTTCTGCCTCGCGTTTCATATATGGTGGCAAAGGCATCTTGCCAACGCGCCCCAAAACATCAAATACATTGTCGCAATTAAAGTGCAACAGCAGACCGCTTTCATCGTCTTTATCAATAACCGTAATTATCGTGCCGTCGGTCATAGTCAGCGTGTCGCCAACATTTATTTTGTTGAACTTTTTACACAGCCCCCACCAATCGTGGTCATTCACCGCGGTATGCAGCGTGATTTCATGGTCGTCCGCATCAAAGCGCGCAGGAATCACACGGGAATTGTTAAAGACGACCACATCACCCGGCCGCAAATAGTCCAAAAAATCCCGGATATGTTTATCGGCAATATGTCCGTCATCCACCACCAACATACGCGAGGCATCGCGCCGTTCCAATGGGTGCGACGCAATCAATTCCGTTGGCAAATCAAAATCAAAGTCTGATGTATGCAGCATTTATTATTTCTTAAACTCTAAACCTTGGTCGGTGTAGTTTTCCGCCACTTCTTCCCAATTTTCTTCGACCCGCACGAACAGGTGCAACCGTGCATTCACACCCCATTGGTCTTGGATATCATGCCGCGCCGCCGTGCCAATTTGTTTCAGTTGCGCCCCGCCGCGACCAACAACAATCTTTTTGTGCGCTTCATTGGCGACGACAATCTTTTGATAAATGTCCAAAACTCCATCGGCATCAACATCAACGCGTTCGGTCACAACATTTATATGATAAGGCAATTCTTGGTGGATAAATCGATATATCTTTTCGCGCGTCAACTCCGCCAAATAAAGGTTATCCGGCACATCCACACTGTCGCGCGTATCGAACAAATACGGTGATTCAGGCATCACAGCCGCCAAAGACTTTAACATTTCGTTGACACCGTCATTTTTCATTGCCGAAATCATGAATATCTCGCGAAAATCAGCCATTTTATTTAATTCCGCCGCAATCGGCAAAAGTTCCGGCTTCTTGGTGGCATCGGTTTTGTTCAATGCAACGAACAAATTCTTGTGGTCGCGAATTTTTTCCACAATTCCGCGCACTGTATCGGTTACGCCGTGTGTCGCATCAATAATCAACAACACCGCGTCCGCATCATCCAGCGCGTCCATCGCCGCACCAACCATGGCACGATCCAATCGCCGCGCGGGACGAAAAATTCCCGGTGTATCAACAAATATCAACTGACGCGAACCCATCATCTTGACAGCACGCAGGTTCGTTCGCGTGGTTTGAACCTTGTGCGAAACGATTGACACCTTGCGCCCCATAATTTGGTTCAAAAGGGTGCTTTTGCCGGCATTTGTCGGCCCAACAATCGCAATAAATCCAGAATATGTCTTGCTCATAAAGCCAACCATAGCACACATATTTCAAAAGTGAACAAAAAACTTGAAATTTCGCCATTTTATTGTAAATTGCATGAAAAGCGAGAATGTAGAACAAAAAAGGTATAAATATGAAAAAAGGTTTTACATTTTCAGATAAGTGGAATTCACGGTTTATGGACTTGGCTAAATTGATTGCTACATGGTCCAAAGACGAAAGCACCAAGGTTGGTTGTGTTATAATCGGACCCGATAAAGAAATTCGTTCTACGGGTTATAATGGATTTCCCCGCGGTGTCGATGACAGTATCGCGGAACGGAAACAGCGCCCCGCTAAATACGAATTCACCGAACACGCAGAACGCAATGCGATATACAATGCATGCCTTTATGGTGCATCGGTTAGAAATTGCGTGCTGTATGTGACATTTCCGCCATGCGTGGATTGTGCACGCGGCATTATACAAAGTGGAATTCGTGAGGTGATCTATCTTGATATGCCCACCGATAAAAGCCAAAAAATTGCGGGTTGGCGCGACCAATTGGCAACATCTTTTAAAATGTTCGATGAAGCAAAAGTTATATATAAATCGATTGGTGTGAATAATACCCAGTCTCGATAAAAAATCCCCGCTTTTGCGGGGATTGTTGTCAGGAGGCACACAAACTTTTTAGATGCTGTCCGCATTTATCCAACGACCGTTCTTTAACAGACCCGGCGCCATGCCTTCGTTGCTGCGCAACGCATCAATCACACGGCGTGCATTGGTCGCGTCCAAGTTCACGATACGAACTTTGAACATATCACCTTCGCGTACAACGACCGCATCACCATAATTACGCATACGATTCAGCAATGTATTCGCACTGTCTTCGGCATAGAACGCCGCAACTTGGACACTGTATTCCCCCGCCGGTGCCGCAGCCACAGGTGCAGCCTCAGGTGCGGATGCAGGCGCAGGTTCAGCAACAACAACTTGTTCGGTCACAACCGGTTGCGCAGGATTCACACCCAATGTCGCATTCTTGACCGCCACGGATTGTTCCGGCAAAACTTGGATTTGAATCTTTGATTGGTTCGTCATACCAATTTTTTGCGCCGCCGCCGGTGACAAATCCATAATCCGAGTATTTACAAATGGACCACGATTATTTATACGAACAACGACCGCTTCACCGTTTTCAAGATTAGTCACGCGCGCAATTGTCGGCAACGGCAAAGTCTTGCTTGTTGCGACCAATTGATTCATGTCGTATGTTTCACCGTTACTGGTTTTTGTTCCATTTAATTCCGATGGGATTATACCCGCCATACCCGCTTGGTTATATGCATAATCTTCGGTTGGGATATATTGAATATCTTCAACTTTGTATGCATTGCCAATGTAATAGCGTGGCGCCGGCGCCATTAAATATGTGTCGTTCAAAGACGGATTTTCGGTTACAAGCGTTTCTTCGCCAAAACCATCAGAACCATATTCCGTACCAACGGGTTGACCATTTTCAGCACACCCCGCAACCAAAGCGGTCAAAACCGCCAAAGATACCAATTTTTTCATTTGGGACTCCTTACATTCTTATATAATGATTTTAACACATAAAAAATTCAGTTGCAATATTAAATTGTTATATTTTTCGATTTATTATAAACGCAATCGGCAAATAGACGATTCCAAATCCCGCAATTGCCAAAACCAACGGGACTATGCCGGTTATCGGGATAAACCACAGTCCCACCCCCAATGCAACCGACAACGCACCAAACGCAACCATCGCACGAACCGTGCGCGAATCCATCTTTATCAAACCGCGACGACGGCATGCGCGCCCCAAAAGGTAATTTTTAACATAACCACTTACCACTACGCCTATTGGAATTGCCAAATATCCAACAAAATGGAACAGCCCCAAATATATGCACGAAGCGACCGCCAACGATGTAATACTTGTCTTGACCGGTGTTTTGACATCTTGACTTGCATACAGAGTTTTGCTGTAAATCTGGCTGATTAACATCGCGGGCAAGACAAAAACCTGAATCATTATGGCAATCGACACCGCATGCGTAGATTCCGCCGTCCACGCACCATATTCAAACAGATATTTAATAATCGGTCGCGCCAAAACGAACAGCCCCGCCACACACGGCATAATCAGCATCATAGATTGCCGCATAGATGAATTCTGTTGGATATACACACTGCGCATATTCTTGTCCGCAATCGCATTCGATATAGAAGACATCAAAACCGTGCCAACCGCCAAACCAATCATCGCAAAGGGTAACTGGACAATTCTGTCAGAATAATAAAGCCACGAAACCGCACCGCTTTCAAAACTTGCGACTAATGTGCCCAAAATTATAGTTATCTGGTAAAAACCATTGCCAATAATACTGACCCCGAATCGTTTGAACATAGTCTTTATCGCCGGTGTCCAGCGCGGAACAATCAAATGTAATCCGAAATGTTTGTGACGAATACGCGCCAATAATACAAGGCATTGAATTATTCCCGATGCAACCACCGTTCCCGCCATGATATATAACACTGTATCCGATGCCCCAATATACATTGAAAACAACAATGCGCCAATCAGCATGATATTCAGCAACACCGGCATAAACGCCGCAAGCATAAAACGAGAAAAAGCATTCAAAACCGCCGACAAAAACGCCGCCGCACATACAAATATGACATAGAAAAACATTATGCGTGATATTACGACGGTCAATTCCATCTTGCCCGGCACATCGGCAAATCCCGGTGCCAAGACCCACACAATCAATGGCATACAAATTTCAAACACCACCGTTATGCCCAAAAGCACAACCATCAGCCATGAAAACACATTCTTGGCAAACGATTCGTCACGTTTTGAATCCGCGTACATTGGGATAAAAATCGTAGACAACGCCCCTTCGCCCAGCAAATCACGAAATAAATTTGGCAACTTGAACGCGGCAAGGAAAATATCAGAAAGACGCCCCGCGCCCAAAACCCGCGCGATCAGCATATCGCGGACAAATCCGAATATGCGACTTATTCCGGTCATAAGCCCGACCCCGAAAATATGTTTGCCAAGTTTCATAGTTTAGATTATACTAGAATCAAATAACCAAAATCAAGATAGGAATAATAAAATGAAAAAAATATTTTTGTTTGGAATTATTTGTATGTTTATGGCGGGCTGTGGCGGGGGCGATAAAATTGTCCAAACCGAATCTTTGACCGATTTGTATGATGCGGCATATAACGAATTTAATGATGGTGATTATGACAACGCCGCAGAAAAGTTTTTAAGTGTCGAAACACAATACCCCGCAAGTGAATGGGCGGCAGATGCGTTGGTTATGGCGGCATATTCACAATATTTGGATGGCGATTTTCCAAATGCAATTTTGACTGTTGACCGTTTTATGCGGTTTCATCCGGGGCACACCGATGTACCTTATATGCTTTATCTGCGTGGCATGTGCTATTATCGCCAAGTCAGTGATGTTAGGCGCGAACCCGGCATGTCTGTATATGCTTTGAATCAATTCCAACAATTGGTTGACCGATTCCCGCGTTCGCCATATGCCGAAAATGCGAAAAACAAAATCAATATATTAAAGAACTATATTGCAGGCAAAGTTATGTATGCTGCACGCGACGATATGCGCAAAGAAAACTGGGGCGCGGCAATTACAAAATTACAGTCTGTTTTGACCGATGCACCCGAAACCGTTATGCCCGCCGAGGCAATGTATCGGCTGACCCAGGCTTATACGGCAATCGGTGTCCCAAGTCAGGCGGATGGATATGCCGAAATGTTGAAACTGAATTTCCCAGACAGCAATTGGGCAAAAAAGTTAGATAAATAATATGCGACAATTGAACGACCAAGATATTGCCGATATGATTGGCGCGGACTTTACGCCGGATAATGATGCGGCACGGCGACGCGTGCGCGCAGAATTGAAATTGTCACAAAGGATTCCCAAAACCACCGAAATACCGTCGCACGTGACGCTTGATTTGCATATGCACACCATCGAACAAGCGTGGAATGAAATAATGGAAATCGCAACTTCTGGGACACGCAATGCCACCATAATTACAGGTGCAAGTGGTGTGTTAAAAATCAAATTCCAAGAATGGGCGCGTGAAAGCATAATGGCACCATATATTGTGTCGTGCGTTCCATTAAATAACGGCAGTTTCGCCGTTCAATTTCGAAAAACTGCTATTTCCCAGAACACATAGTGTGTTCAGGTTCTAAAAAAGGTTTCGGATCAACCGGCTGGTACGCTTTGCCATTCCATTTTTGAACCGCATAATGTAAATGGGGGCCTGTGCTGTGGCCTGTGCTGCCGACTTTGCCAATCAGACACCCCACAGAAACTTTTTCAGAATGACCGACCAACACTTCGGTAAAATGGCAATATTGTGTTCTGAAACCACCGGCATGTTGGATAATAACGCCATTACCACATGATTCATTCATATTGAAAACTTTGATTACTGTGCCATCTGCCGGCGCATATACTGGCGTATTAACAGCCGCACGTAAATCGATTCCGCGGTGAATATTTGTTTTATTATCCCATTCCAATTTTCTTTGTACCCCATAGTCGGACACAATACACGAAACATAACCCAATGGCGAACCATAAGGAACCGTACTGCTTGTAAGACGGGGATGTGATACAGCGCAATTTTTTTGAACTTCGCCCGGAAACATTTGGGCGCCAGATGTGGCATATGTATTATCGTCAACGGTCTGAGACGGCGTCAAATGACCATCTTGGTGTTCAACAAAACCATAATTTTCAACCAATTCAATACGCAACAAGGCATCGCGTCGCGCCATTGCCGATAATTCGTCTTCTAAATTCAATTCCGCATAAGCACAACCCGAAATACATTTACCGTTTTCGTCATATACTGTGTCAATCTGGGCATAACCATCTGTGCGCAAACGAATTTTATCTATAAAAGACAAATCTTCGGCGACTTTTGGAAAAGTTGTGGGTTGCAAGAAACCCGCATGCCCCGCAAAGCACAAACATACAATTGAAAAGAAAACACAATATTTCATATTCACGGCGACATTATACCATATTTTTGGCAAAAAATAAATCTTGAAATCTGGTGATTTTTTTTCGTATTATGCCGACATGAAGAAAGTCAAAACTGTTTACGACCATATTCAGGCAAATAATATCAAAACAGCCGTCTTGGTTGCGATGTTCCCGATTATCTTTATTGCGTTAGTGTTTTTATTTGTGCGGATTGTTGCGCCAACGGATGACGCGATTCGAACCGCTGTGACGGTCGCCGTTACAACAGGATTTGCGTGTGTTATATGGATGATTATATCGTGGGCGTTTGGCGATTCTATGATATTGAATATGGCGGGCGCAAAACAGATAAATGATACAGACCCCGATTATAAATATATCTATAAAAGTGTGGAAAATGTTGCGTTGGCGGCGGGGTTGCCAACACCGCGGGTGTATATTATTGATACCAACGCACTAAACGCCTTTGCCACGGGGCGAACCCCACGCGACGCGACAATTGCTTTGACCCGTGGAATTATAAACAAACTTGACCGATTGGAATTGCAAGGTGTGATTGCACATGAAATGTCGCATATTGGAAATCGCGACATACGGCTTGATATGCTGATTATCACGGGGGTTGGTGTCACTGTATTTATTGCGGATATGATTTTGCGAAACATCGCCTATGCGCACCATGACCGCGATGACAAGAATAATTCGGCGGCGATTTTATTTATGGTGTGGTTGGCGTTTATGGTATTCAATGTTATTATCACACCGATTTTGCGTATGGCGATTTCGCGCAAACGCGAATTTGCGGCGGACGCGTGCGGGGCACAAATTACGCGGAATCCGCGTGCATTGGCGAATGCATTGCGGAAAATTTCGGAAAATTCTTATGTGGACAGTATCGCAAAACAAAGCACTATGTCGGCGGTATGTATTGAAAACCCGACGCGGCGGAACGCATTTTGGGGCGAAATTTTCGCGACTCACCCGCCGGTGCGCGAAAGAATTAAAAGATTGGAATCAATGTAAAAAACGAAAGGAGAAAAAGATATGGCAAATTTACATTTTCACTATGGAGTGATGGGCAGTTCCAAGTCCGCAAGATTGATTATCGAAGCATATAATTTCCGCAAAAATGGAATCAATGTAGAGATTATAAAACCCGCGTGTGACACCCGTTTCAGCAAATCTCAAATTAAATCGCGGGCGGGCGATTTGTTTGTTGACGCGCTTGCGATTCCGGACATGGGCGAATATCAAATCAAACCCGAAACACAAGTACTGTTGATTGACGAAGTGCAATTCTTTATGCCAAGCGATATTGATAAAATGGTAGAAATTGCGGACGGCGGCGGAAAATTGGTTATGTGTTATGGTTTAATGGTGGACAGCAATGAAAAGATGTTCCCCGCATCACAAAGGTTGGTCGAAGTTGGTGCGAAACTGCACCGTTTGGAATCTAATTGCCAGATAAATGGTTGTATGCATCGCGCAACGCATCATTTGCGGTTTGATTCAAACGGTAATGTGATTCGCGCGGGCGAACAATTCGCACTGGGCGACAGCAACTATAAATCTGTATGTCGCGAACATTTTAATCGGATTTATCATGGACGCTAGGTGGTTAGTGTTAGTGTTAGTGGTTAGTGTTAGTGGATAGTGGTTAGTATTCTCTGGAATAGTTTCGTAATTAGGGGCTTGTTCCAGATGCTACTAACCACTAACACTAAACACTAACACTAAACACTCTATTGCTGGTTCTGTGGGATATATATATTCTGTCCGCATGGAATAATTTCATCGCCGGTGTAATTGCCGGGCACCAACATTATTTGCACCTGCATTCCACCGATTGTGGTTGGGTCAACACTTAGTGCCTTGGCAACGAATGTATATTCTGTGGAGGGTTCCACCGGAAACCACAGGCGAAAATCCCGTGCTTTACCATTATGTTTTATTTGTATATGGTCGCTGTCATTCGCGCTAGTAAAATGATAATGCTTGGTTTGACCAGCATCTAACAAATCTATACATCCAATACCCGAACCCGCAACGACGATACCGTTGGAATGGAATAAACATAACTGTACATGATCTCTGGTATCTGTATAGGTATTGGACATAATCGATGTTTGTGGATCAAACGAAGCAATTTCTCGAGCCGATACGGTGCACAAAAGGTTTGGGCTGTTGTGTAATTCGCTTTTTATACCCCAAAGCCAGCAATCGTTTTCGACGATGGTACTCCATTCTTTGCAATAAAATTCACCATTTATTGCCATTTGAACGGCGGCGTTCGCCGTTGCGGCGGTGACAAGTGCGTCCGTCTGTGATGCATAATCGCCCGACGGGTCATAAATATTTTTTGTCCCTATGCCATCAGTGGCGTTTGAATCAAATGTCATAACGACATTATCACCCGCCGCGGGGATTGTTGGCTGTTTTGTGGCAAGTTCTGTATCAACATATTCTTTACTTGTTGCCGCATTTTCATTTGCCGCACGTGCGCCACATACACAAAACAAACATATAATTGCAAATAAAACTTTTTTCATAATTTAACTCCCTTTGTTCCTTACACTAACCACTTACACTAAATCAAACCGTCTAAATGACGGTCGGGGTGTTAGCGAATCATACTAGTTATGTGATTCCGATGGACTTTGGTAAAACCTTTGGTATATCCATCGGCACCCCGAACCAGTCAGGGAATTAAATCACGGTGCAAAATGTGAAAAATCGCAGGATAACGATGAACAAAATGCACCGAACTAGTACAGGCCGCTACAGCCCCGAACCAAACCCTCGTTCGATTCAATGGACAGTTTAGCAAAAACAGGAAAATAAATGCAAGGATTTTTTATACTTGCAAATATGAATATGTATGAATATAATCCCAAATGTGTTAACAAAATAAAGGAGAAAACATATGAAAAAAATTATTTTGGCATTGTTTGCTGTTCTGACTTTGGCGGCATGCACAGGGTCTTATCGTTCTGGTAATTGCGAATATGATTTCTTGCTGCATAAGGATATTTCGATTTCTAAGTTGATTGGCAGCTGTAATTAATCAAATAAAAAAGTTAAACCGCGGGGTAATTCCCCGCGGTTTTTCATTACTATTTTATTACCGCCGTTTTAATCAGCGTCAAATCTTCTTTGATTCCATCAATTTTTAATTGTAATTGCCCTATTCCGGTTTCCAGAATAGTCGTGCGATTTTCCAATGTCGTCATTCGTGCCGTCAATCGGTCCAGTTCCACAAGCGCATTATCTTGCCGCGCAACCCAATATATCAGACCCGCGATAAATGCGATTAAAAACCAACCATTACGCAGGGTGTCGATGATGTTTGATAAACTGTTATGTTGTTTCTGCATCGCCCCGCCCCCGTGATATCAGTTGCTCTATTTGATGAACCAATGACCGCATACCTTCAAGTGTGCGAAGTTCCGCGTCCGTTGCATTTGGCCCCAAGACGCGTTCAATCGTGATACGGCGCAAGTGTCCCAACACAATCGCCCCAGATTCAGACGAAAAAGTTCGCGCGTATGCGTGTTCTATTTTTTTCATTATGGTCACCATTAAATTATCGTATCGTTATTTGCAACCATTTGTGCGATTGGCGCAATGTATTTTAATTCTGCATCACCATGCAACGAAATCTTGTCAATTACACCACGACGCGCCAAAATTTGAAGTCCGCGATCGCACAATGGTCTTATAAATTCATGCAGCAACCGTCCATATGTCGCGCCCAAAATACGCAGCATATCGGCGTTGCGCGCCAATATTTCTGTGGCGGTCATTTCTTTTTCAGAAAGTAACCCAAGCCGGTCTGCCAACATTGTGTGGCGTATGCGGTCGCGCAAATCGCGCAAGACTATTTGTGATACATCGAAATTCGCACCCGTTGCCAATGGCGTCAGACCCGAACTGCCCACGGCTTTGGGTATAATCGCCCCCGGGGTCAGGTTGATGTTACCAAGGTTTATAACCCCATCATCGTCCGCCTGCCATATACCACTGACCGCGATAGTCGCATTTTTCAAGACCAATTCGACAACTTTATTTGCCGTCTTGATGTCCGGCAACGCGCGCAAAATTGGACCAATGCCGTATTGTTCGCCACTAAGCAACGCCCAACGGAAAATCAAATAAGGATTTGTTTCGAATTCTCCACGGGATACGATATTGTTTTCTATATCGCCACCAACATCCAACCATGCCGTAAATTCTTTATCGACCAAAGCTTGGACCAACCGCACCGTGGTTTCTGGGTTCTGTTTCATTTTGTCGCGAAATTCGCGCGGCGGTGTCCATTCAGGATAACGTGTCGCGACATCTTGTAATGTGATAGACGCCGTGTGGAAAACCGCATTCGGCAAAATCGCTATATCGGTCATTGGTATCGCCGTAAATGTGAACGCACTGGCGGCACCAATTGGGCTTTCCGCCATAAACAGACATGCCGTTCCCAAAGTCACTAAATCCAGATAGCATTGATGAACCGTCGTATAGAAATTCGAATCGTTAAGGTTCGCGCGCAATGCCGCCGTCGCAACTTCTGCATTGGGCGATTCGTCGCTTTCGGGGACAAGGTGAATCCACAAAGATTCCGGTGGCGTCAACAACGAATACATACACGCCGCCAAATTGTCTGCCGCATCCGCCGCCGTCGCATCGAACAATGTTGCCATGTCTGAATCTGATTGCGGCATTGTATAGCGGCGCGCATCGTCCCAACGCTTTAACCAAGGTTCACGCAAGGCAATCGCCCGCCGATACATTTTTTCCAAATCATATTTCATTTTTTTTCCTTTTTTTGTTTGTTAAACCTTAAAGTCTGTATTTGCCATATACCGATGATGCGCATAATTTGTTGCGCGCACCGGTACAGGATTGCATGTAATCGCACCCGCCACTGCGTCCAATCCGTCATCATGTTCCGCCCCACCAAGGGGTGTCCAAGCCAGCATTTCTGAAATCAGTGGTGTTTGCGTAATTCTTTGATGTGCAAAAAGTCGCCCCGTAGATAACAATGGTTCAATTGCATCCAAGATTCGGTCTTCTTTGCGGCGGCTGTTGGTTATTGGTGTTATTTGTATGCCGTATCCCGCACGTTTAACTGTGTTGCGCAAGATTTCTGGCAATGCACCACCAATGCCGTTCGTTTCAACCGATAAACTGTGCAAACCATAGCGACGAACGAAGTCCAAAGCACGCTCACACTGGTACGCCAATGGGTATTCAACCGAATCAGGTACAACCATATACATGACATCATGTATAAAAATATACCTGTTATTATCATCACGATAGACAAGCACGCATACACTGTTGTCGCCACCGCGCCTGCCACCGGACGGGTCCCAGTAAATGGCGGCACCAGTGATTCGGTGTTCGCCGATGCGACCGAACCGACCATCAAATTCGTCTGCGTAAATTTTTATTCCGCCCGGGTCAAGCCTGATTTTGTCTGGTGGCACGTATTCCAGCATCATTTGCGCCGAAAAATGTCGCGGTCCCACAGTTTGCCGAATTTGTTCTATTTTTTCCGCCGGAAAAACCGCTGGCCATGCGGAATTTCCGTTCGAATCCATAATCGGAATCTTTAATTCGACATAGCCTGATAAAAAAGGCGTTGAAAAAACATTTTTTTCGTTTACTATGTTTGACATGGACTTTACTCCCAAATCTTTGCCAACGAATATAGAAGCCGAACAAGCCGTGTTGGCGGCGGTGTTGATGAACAATCGCGCATTGGAAAAGATTTCCGAATTCTTGCGTCCCGAAGATTTTTCCCATCCTGCACACCAAGAAATCTATAAATTGGCTTTGCGGCAATTTTCTACGGGTGAATTGTTTGATATAATCACCATCAAAAATTACCTTGACCAACAGGGCACTTTGGAATCTGTCGGTGGCGTTGACTATTTAACTCAACTTGCCGGCGCGGGTGCAACCGTTGTCAATGTGGAGCAATATGGACGCATTGTGCACGAAAACGCAATGCGACGCGAACTTATTGGTATTGGACAATCTATTACGGACGCCGCTTTTGTTGAAGATATTGACAACCCGGTATCAAGCCAGATCGAAGTCGCCGAACAAAAACTTTTCAATATGGCAACCATTGGTGACATCGGGCGCGATGTGACACCGATTGCAAGTGCATTAAAAGATGCATTGACCGAAGCAGAAATCGCGTACAAGGCCGATGGAAAGCTGTCTGGTCTTACCACGGGGCTTACCGATTTGGATCGCGCAATAAGTGGTATGCATAAATCCAATCTTATTATTATTGCAGGACGACCCGGTATGGGTAAAACGGCACTTGCCATGAATATCGCATTTAATGCTGCAAACGCAATCTTTTCTGGGCGTGCCAATCCGCAATATAATGGTGCCGTGGCGTTTTTCAGTTTGGAAATGGGCGCATCAGAATTGGCGGCACGTGTTTTGTCTTCGCAATCAAGGATTTCGGCATCGGCTATGCGTGAAGGTTCTTTAAGTGATGAAGACTTCCTTAAAATGACGCAGTTTTCCGATGCAATTGGACGCATTCCGCTTTTCATTGATGATACTCCGGGTATGTCGGTACCGATGATTCGCACACGTGTTAGACGTTTGGCGCGCAAATATCATGGCATTGCACTGATTGTGATTGATTATCTGCAACTTTTGACTTCACCGGGCGGCAAGAATAAAGATAACCGCGTCCAAGAATTGTCCGAAATTACACGTGGACTTAAAATGATGGCCAAGGAATTCAATGTTCCTGTGATTGCCTTGTCACAATTGTCACGCAGTGTCGAATCACGCGATGACAAACGTCCACAATTATCAGATTTGCGTGAATCAGGGTCTATTGAACAAGATGCCGACATTGTTATGTTCACATATCGTGAAGAATATTATCTGCAAAACCGTGACCCATCGAATCGTTTATCAAATACGGCAAGTGAAAAATCCGTGGATTCATGGCAACACCGCCTTGAAAAGGCTCGTGGCAAAGCCGACCTTATTATCGGCAAGAATCGTCATGGTCGCACCGATACAATAAACTTGGCTTTCTTGGCAGAATTCAGTTTATTCGACAACCTTGATGAAATGGCGGGTCGTGTTCCTGAATTTGCTGAAAATCCGGTTGCCCCAGAAACCGATGTATCTGATGCGACACCAATTGATATTTCTGAGATTCCCGACGATATTGATTGATAGTTCAAAGCCTTGAATTATTTTCTTGCCAAGTTTAACAAAATTCATTATCATTTTGTCAAGATTTACCCAAGGAGTTTTCTATGGCCCAAGAAGAAATCATTTTTCCAAATAATATTCGCAACATCCGTCTTGCCGCGGGAATGAAAATGACCGAATTGGCACGACGTTCGGGACTTTCATTATCGGCAATTTCAAAAATTGAAAAAGGTGTACGACGCTTGAACCAAAAGCAGTTATTAAATATCTGCAACATTTTGGGATGCCGGTTGTCTGATATCTTTATCAAAGATACGGACGAAGTCGCAACGAAATGGCAAAATGAAATCGCGCGCCGTATGAATGACAACGAAGACAGCGGTTTGAAAATCTTTGGCAGTGGATTACGCAAAATCCGCCAAGAATCCGGCAAAACTATTGCCCAGGCCGCCAAAGATGCCGGTATGACTTTATCGGTATATCACAAGATAGAAGTCGGTCAACGCGAAATATACGAAAACGAAATCGAACCTTTGGCACGTTCTTTTGCGCACAGTGTCGAAAGCATGTTTGACAAGATTGCCGAACTTTATAAATCGGGCGAATTGGTCAAACAAATGAACAAGGTCAAAGAAAAAGTGACCGCGGTGCTGTCACCGGGTGATTCGGCGGCTGATTTTGACGAAAACCATGAACATTTGTTCGGTGCAAAATTGTATAACAATGCGCGTCGCAAATTGATTCCTGTATTCGGCACACCCGATGGAAAAGCCATCGTATTCAAAAAGTCCGACACAAAGATTATTCCGGCACCCGCCAACCTTGAAGGTCGCACAAACGTGTATGCCGTGGTGCCAAATTCCAAACGTTTGGGCGGATTTATTCCAACCAAATCTTATGTGTTCGCTGATTCTAAAAAGACCCCGGCTGTTGGCGATTTGGCGGTATTTATTGATGCAGATTTTAAATCATTAAATCCTGAAGAACAAATTATGGCAAATATCGCCGTGGTTCGTCGCGATTCAAAAGGTAATGTTTACGGTCAAATGTCGGGTCCAGACGAAAAAATTACGGCAAAAACCATGCACAAAGTCATTATGATTTTGACCGAATAACCACTTTATACGGAGGGTCCAGGAGATGAAAGCCAAGGCAAGCGTTATTGCTCAAAAACTGTTGAACCTTTATCGCCAAGCACATGTTATTGTTGGCGGTTGGGGTGCGGTCAACAAGATATTCGTTGATGAAGCAACCGATGACGTTATGGTTGAACTGCAAGATTTGCCGACCGGGAAGTTTTTGATTCAACATATACAAAATCTGCGCAGCGGTAAGACACCAATGAATTCCATTGCGCGCGAGTTGTTGCCTTATGGTGGCATGTTGGCAGAATCCAATGTCAATACCGATGTCGAACCAGATACTATACACGAATTAATTGAAGCAATTGATTCTTTTACTCCATCGCATTCAGGTTTAGATCATTTTATGAATACGCCTGTGGTTCGTGGAATGGGTGTTGATTGGGTTATATTGGGTCAACGTATTTTGAAAAACCATTCCGACAAACGCAAACAATTTGATGAAATTGTTCAAACAGCGAATGCATACAAGGTTTGGGACATGGCAAAAGACACTTTAAGTCATCCTGTGAATGATCGCTTGCGTGCCCAGGTTCAAATTGACATGCCCGAATATGAAACATATTTACCTCGATTCGGTGATGAAGGATTGGAACTTTTGCATCGCTTGCATGAATTGACAAGTTCTTTATCAAAACAAACATACTAAGTCGTCCGATAGATTGTATCCAATGTATGTGGTGTGCCGATGTATATCATACCACCATGTGGCGATAATATAAAATCCAATTCACGCAATCTTTCTCGCAATGCCGCACGTTTTCGCGATGTGTTGCAAGTATTTGGAACTTCGACATCATCACATATTATTAAATCTGCACGCATACCGGTGATATTCCCCATGATACCTTGGCATACAACCGACGGTTCGCGAATACCAATAGGACGATTTATTGTTATCTTGTTTTCCGCCCATTCACGCTTGTTTTTCGGAACCATATCTGCACACCAAGAATGGTTTTCCAGTATATTACGTATATGCATAACCATACGTGTTGCAAGGTGTGTTTCTGCAGACAATATCAATATGCGTGTTTCAGGATGCAAAAATAATGTGCATGCGGCAAATATCCCGACTATTGTTGATTTTCCTGAATGACGAAACGCCATCATCAATCCACGCCGAACATCGCCATTGACAACATCACAAAGAAAATTTGTCATAATATGGTGATGTTCGGGTGTGGTCAGTCCCAATATCGAATTCCAAGAATCCAAGAATTGGTTATATTCACTCATTTGCCCTATCCGATCAATTTATCCAAATGTTGCAACACCGATAACACCAAATTCTTTTTTGCTGCTTTGGTATTGTTTAATTTTTTCAAACTTGCTTTCTTTTTATTTTCATATGGTTCTTCGGTTTCGGCCTTCATGCGATTTAACACCGCTGTTTCGGTTAATCCTTTGCCCGACATACCCGAAGCGCCGTATTTCGCACGTTGCGAAGCCAAAACTTTCTTTACCAAGTTTTGTTTTTCGGCTTCATTTTCTGCAATTTCCGCCAATATTTGTTTTTTTGTTGCGTTTGCATCTTTCTTGCTGTCTTTATAGTTTAAAATATCTGTAACGTCTGAAACAATTTGTCCCATATTTTTTCCTTTTGGTTATATTTATATTTGATATCGACCATATATCGTGACTGATAATACAGTGATTGGTAATGCGTCTGTGGTTGAAATTTCCCATGGCGCATCGACTATTTCTTTTCCTGTGCCCAATACATTCACCGATACATCTCCGGAAAATCCCGGCGCATCATCAGCATAGATTTCATTCGGTAAATCCGCACGCAGATTGTTCACGAACAAAGTTTTAGAATCATACAGGCGAACCGTAATTTTCTTGATTCGCGAATGATGAACATTGTGTCCCGAAGACATCAATGGTAATCCAACCGCGCGAACCGTGTATGTATTGGTTGTTGCATCTTGGGTTTCTGAATCAGAAAAATATTCAAGATAAAAATCTGTATCACGTTTTGTCACCGTGTATGTATCCCCATTGGACACCACCACAGAATAAAACTTTCCGTTTGTTGTATAACGCCCCCATGCGGATATATCAAGCGCTGCATTATAATTCAACACTGCAATATCACCCGATGACATAACAACAAATAATTTCTTTTGTACTTTGTTGTACGCCATATCAATCGGATTATTTATAAGATGCGCTGATAATTCACTAAGGTTTTCGGCATTATAATTTCCCGAAATATTATCCAAAACTAATTCGCGAACGTCGCGTTTGTTGTTGGCAACAAAAACCGTTTTGTCTTCCATCTGTTGCGGTGGCAGATATATGTCCGATGGACTGCCAATAGAAGTGTGCATCTTGATATCCACAGACTCTGGTGTCAAAGGTTTGCTGGACACCGCCCATTCACCTTCGGAAGTAAGTATCTGTAAATTATCACTGCTGACCAACGTGCATACATGCTGACGATGTCCCGATAACAATGTGAAATGTATGGCATCATCATCAAGACCGGTTCCAACATTAAAATCATCATGACGGCCAACACATGACATCCATATGCCGCCCGGCCATGATTTTGCACCCCCAAAGACCAACCTGTCTTGATGGAAAGTTATTGCCGCCGGCCAACCACGTCGATTACTGAATACTGCTTCGGACCAATCCGTAATAGGGTCATTTGGCATTGTAAATACACCGTGGCATGTTGCAATAATTGTTGTCGCGTTTATATAAGATGTTACTGTCCAAGTCTTACCCAAAAAGGACAAATATCCATTAACATTGTCGGCTGTCCAAAAATCATGATTCGTTGTGATTTTGGTTCCGTTGTCTGTGCTTGTCAATGTCAGTGTAATATCTTTGGAATCTTCAAAACGCATAAATGGTATATTTACGTTATCTATGGCCGCATTCCACGAGAAAGTGAAATCACTTATTTTAAAAACGCCATTATCCAAATATAAAATTTTTGGTCTGTAATTCGGATGAACGAAAATTATCGTACCAAAACGTTCCGCGTATTGTAACAAATCAAGGTCGGAATAAGCCCACGGTGTAAAAAGATCTTGAACAAAATTTTCCCCTGAAAATATACGCGTTAAACCGTTCATTATCGCCAATACATATTTATTGTTTTCGGAAACGGATAATGAAACAAGCCTTGCACTGGACGGCAATTTTGCAACTTTCTTTAACCCTGGGCGACGCGCCAATCCACCCCCAGAAATCACATCCATATTTTCCATATGGGACAATCCATGAATATCTTCATTGGCAAAGAATTTCGGTGAAACTTCGCCATTCGCAAAAGACGTTTGTGTTTTGATAAAGTTTACCATTGTATTTGCCCCCATGTTTTAAAATCTGGTATCTATTAAAGAAAAGTTTTCTATGGTGGAATTTATTGATGTCGTGCTGTCCACAAATTTTGCCGTTTGCAATTCTGTTTCGTATAATGCAACCATTGTGCGAAATACTGTTTGATCAGAAATCAACGGCATACAAAATTCAACCGCTAACTTTGTTGCAACTAATGACGCAAAATAACTTGGGAATTTATCTGGTGCGACACGAACTATGGCTGTGATATTCAATGTATCTGTGTCAGAAACAATTTTGTCTTCCATGATATGACCATTTGTCTTGACGATACGCAATACATCAGACGGAATATTAAAATCACCGTTTTCATCTCGCGCTAATGTATAAGTGCGACAAGCAAAACGCCACGGATGTAAAGACAATAAAGTGTCGATAACAAAATCTGATAACGTTCGTCCTAACTTTGCTGCGGCTGTATCATCAGACAACGATTGAATGGGATTTTCTCCCAACTTTAATAATGCCATAGAGCATAAATCTATTTTAGTTAGCATTTTTATTTACCCCGTATCTAGAAAATTAAAATTTGGGTCGGAAGAAATCCGACCCGATTCGTATGAAACAATAATCAATTTTAATCTAACGCCGCAGTTGTAACTGCACTGTCGGATACCGCGATTTTCATAATCGAAGTTTTATCCGAAGCGTTGATAATAACGACATCCCCGGTGTTCATCAATGTTTTTACCGCATTGAAATAACCGCTTGCCGTGATGGTTGCCAATGTTTCATTTGCAACATAGTGCCACAATGTAAAGCCGTTTGCATATGCAATTACCGACAAATTTTTGTTTTGAAAAGCCATGGTTTACCCCTTTTGATTATTGATGTTATTCACCACACTTCACGCGAACAATGCCATCGCCATCAATCATCACAGCGCCCTGGGACATACTGTTGCTGATAAAGTGCGCGGCGCGTTCGCCATGCCATGTGATGTCTGTTTTGACTTCTTGACCACACGCATGACCAATGCTGGAAGCGTGATAGATAAAGCAGTCACGATGTGTAGATGAAGACAACGGCAACGCGTTATACATCACCCATGTAATGCCAAGCCATTTTCTGGTTTCGCATCCGTTGATAAACGGCAAATCAGTGCCAACATAATCAGCCGACGAAAATTCGGAAATTCCCAACAATTCGTTCCACTGTTTTACGCCAACAACTGCAAATCTGCGACCGTCATCGGGCACATCATTTTCATTCAGTTTTTCCAAAGCACCTAAAATCAGCGTCTTGGTCAAACCAGTAGAATAATCACCAACATATTGAGTTGCGCTGTTCATTGCGCCAACAATCAGTTCATCGGTCTTGCGTCCCAATGCATACGCACCCGCAGACGCGACAACACGACGTTCATCAACATTGACTTTTAATTCGTCCAACGCATCAACCCAATCACCCGCATAGTAATCTGCCAAAGTGCATTCTACCGGAGTATGATTAAGGTTCATTACCGGTACAATACCATGACGAGATTTCGTGCTGGCCATGCCTTTGCCGATTTTTTGAAATGTTGTAGATGCACCGATGACGCCAGATTTACTGCGAATTGTTGAACGCAATTTGGTTCCCATCTGTTGATACGCCAAATGAACATCCGCTTCGAATTGTTTCACAAACGATTGATCTATGGAAACAGACATATTTATTCCTTTTGTTTATAAAATTTATTCCAAAGCAAAATATTTTTGCCCAACCAAAAAATTTGTTCTTGGTTATGCCGCACACGGCGCCAATTGCAAATTGCACGGGTCCATATGTTATGGATTGTCCATATAAAAAAATTCAGTTCGACAGACATATGCATATCGAACTGAAAAATTTTACATTAAAAAATGCCCGCGATGCGGGCATTTTGGGATATCATACGATATCATTATTTTTTCTTGGCACATGCCTTTTTGGCACACGCTTTTTTGGCAACCGGTTTTTTAACCGCAACTTTCTTTGCGACCGGTTTTTTTGCCGCGACTTTTTTAGCAACTGGTTTTTTTGCTGCAACTTTTTTCACAGCGACTTTCTTTGCAACCGGTTTCTTTGCCGCAACTTTTTTCACTGCTGGTTTCTTCGCCGCAACTTTTTTCGCCGCAGGTTTTTTCACAGCAACTTTCTTTGCCGCAGGCTTCTTAGCCGCAACAGGTTTTTTCGCAGCAGGTTTCTTTGCCGCAGTTTTCAAGAATGTAAATGCCATTCTTCTCTCCTTTCGTATTGTTTCTTTATACAGAACAAATTCTTTTGTTCTTGATTTTATTTTATACGAAAGAAAAAAATTAGTAAAGAAAAAAATTATTTTTTTATATTTTTTTTACAAAAATTTTTATTCTGAATACAATTTTTTAAATCCATTTTCAATTTTACGAACATATTCCGCATCGTTATCGCGCCAATATTTTGGGTCACGCATCATACGTCGTAAATCGGAATCTGTTAATTTTTTTGATTCAGAATTTTCAATTTCTACACGTGGTTCCATAGATTGCATCATCCTATACACACCTTGGATTCCGCGGGGTGTAGAGCACAGTTCGTTAAACGCATCGGTTGGTAAAAATTTTTCACCAAATGATTTTATTGCAACCAATGCATCATGCATTTTTTCATCAGAACCAAAAAATTCTTTTAATTCACTAATCGCATTTGATTCATTACGCACAGAAATAATTTCGGATAACATCGGTGATAAAAATTCATTTGCGATGTTATAAATTTTTTCGACTTGTGTTTTTGTTAAACCAATTTTATGAAATTCTTGACGCACATTTTCATCATCAAATAATTCATTGTGTGGGTAATCTTCGGCACTGTCGGGCACACCAATCGCATGGCGAAAGCGGCTTTGCGCCGATTCATCAGAATTTTCATCCGGCACCGAAATCATATTCCCCATCTTTTTTTCTAATTCTGTATATGATTTTATCAATGCGTCACTGTTCAATGTTCCGTCTTCTTTCAGAAATTTTTCTGGTACATTTTCCATTTTATTTTCCTTTTGTTTTGTTTGATTTATGCAACATATAAACACCGCCAATCGCAATCAGCGATTGGAGTGTAGCAAACAGATCCGAATCGCCAACTAAATATGCACACAATGCCGATGCAATTCCGACACATGTCATAATTTGTGTTTTGCGATTCGCAAAAAAACCGCCATGAATAAAATTTCTCATATTAAAAACCGATTCGTTATGCATAAAATAAAATTCCATCTATGTCCGCGATGTATCCGCGCGAAATCGCCCATTCTGGTAACAATTCTTCGCGATGGAATCGCGTTGCGCCACGACACATATCGGGCAAATTGCCATGCAACATTCGCACCGCCACACGCAAGCACATTTGAAAGTCACGTCGCGATGCATCAACATTTATATATTCATGGCGAATCGATTCGGTGGTCAACGATTCGAAAAGTATTTTGTCCGCAATTATTTTTGCAACACTTTCATCACGCGCATGTGATGCATTTGCAATCATCGATGTTAATGCTTCGACAACACGCAGTGATTTTGCCAAAGTTTCCGCATAAACGATTCGTGCGACCGCATATGCCAAAGTCATTGTTTCATCGTTTGCTTCGATTATGGTCATTTGCATGATTGTACCCTCCTTGGCATTTTGATAAAAAAGAACCGCGCAAAATGCGCGGCATAAAAAAATCCACACGAATGTGTGAATATAAATTCCCCTGTTTATGCGTTGTATAATATCACAAATCGACCCAAAAGTCAAGATGTTTTTTTGCAATAGTGGCAGAGGTTAGTAGTATCTGGAATCAATCCATAATTACGAAATAATTCAAAATAATACTAACCACTATCCGCTTACACTAAAACTAATTCATCGGCAAATAAATATTTGAACTGAGCTCTGGTCCGGCAATAAATGTTCCGGTCCCCGCATTTGTAAAGAAAGTTCCCGACACCGTGTCATACATCCCCAATTCGCCGTCACTGTTGCGTTTTGCGGGGATAAAGTCGCGTCTGATTGTGCCATTATCTAATTTCACATAATAGAATCTTGATGCCACTGATGGCATAGTGTAGCTATAAAGATGTATGGACCGAAATATCCCGATATTCGGACCATCAATGCTGTTCGCATAAACATTACTGTCTATATGTGTTCCATCAAAATTGACATTACCATTTTCATCAAATTCAAGTGTGTGTTCATCGTGATCCGGAACAAACAAGCTGTTTACTCCTGTTCCTAACCAAGAATTGATAACTGAACCATGAAAAGTATGCAGATATAAATAATATGATGGGTAACCAGATGAACCATAACATCCCAAAAATCCTCTATCGGTGTTAGATGGTGGCGTTCCTATTATCTGAAATTTGGTTTTGACCACGGTGCCGGGTTTCGCTTCTACACCGCTGTCTATATACTCGGTCCCAGTGCTTTCCAAATATTCCAACCGCGTATATGTGTTTGGAATTATCAGATTTTGTGTCGGGGCAAAGATGTTGAATAATAAACATTTACTGGTGGGGTCGTTGGGGTCTTTGCGTTGTGCGCATGTGAATTCACTGTTTATTGCATTTTGCAGTGCCGCATTAAAAGTCGCCGCTTCAACAAGCGAATCTGTTTGAGTATTATAATCACCCGACGATTGATAAATGCCTTTGGCGGCGGGTTCGCCCGAAATACCGGTATCCATCAAAACCGTATTCGCCGCAAAGTTCAATTCATCTTGTTTGTTTGCAACTTTTGTATTTACCGCACCAACCGTCGGTAACGCAGTATTTGTTGTATTTGTTTCCGCGCCCAAATCGCCCGTGATAGTACACGTACCAATCGCACCATCGGTTGAACCACTGTAAGTCATTGCGGTATCGGCACCCAATTTGTTGAATTTGTCTTGGCGTGTTTCTAATTCTTCGGCAACATAGCCCACCGAAGTTGCGCGTTCATTTTCACCCGCGGCGTATGCACCCACGACACAGAACGCACACATAACCGCGATTATAAATTTCTTCATGATTTAACTCCCTTTGTTCTTTTCGTTAACCATTAAACAAACACGTCGAACGACATGTCGGGGTGTTGAGAAATCATAAAACACAATGACCCCAAAGGCCTTTTGCGTGAATGCATTATAACCAATGGCACCCCAACGCGGGGTTAAACAGAATCACGGCACAAAAAATCGAAATTTTTGTGGATTACGACATAATGTGCCGGTGTTTTATGGGCTTCTCAGGCCCCAAACCGAATTCCCATTCGATTCGTCTTTTATGCTAGCAAAATTTGCGGAAATGGGTCAAGATGTTTTTTATAGACGTATAAAACCGATGGGTTTTTAGTCCCAGCACACCATTAAACAACACTGTTTACCGAACATAAATTCGCACAATACGAGAACATATTGTTTTATTCGCCACATGCGTTAAAATGAATATTGTCTTAACAAACAAAGGGAGTTTTCGATGACACATTCAGAACTTTGGGCGGGCATACAAAACCTTGCAAAGCATTTAAAGATATCTTGTTCACGATTGGCGGTAATATCGGGATTGGACCCGACGACTTTTAATCACAGCAAGACTTATTCAAAGTATGGCCAGCTTCGTTGGCCGAACATGTCAAGTATTGCACAAATCTTGGACGCAACTGGATTGACTTTGGAAGAATTTGCGCGATTTTTGCCTTCGGACACTCACAGGGCGCGCGCCGCCCGATCAAAAACAGGCCCAAAAAAACGCAAGTAATGTATTCGCATCAAAGTTTGAAAATATCGCGCTTGAAAACATAGAACAAATGTACTACATTTATGGTAAAAGGTGCGATTATGTTTGATGACAAAATTATTTTGACGGGTGTAAAACCAACAGGAACACCACATTTGGGAAACTATGTCGGCGCGATAAAACCAGTGTTGGAATTGGCACAAAATCACAAGGCGGTAATATTTATTGCCGATATGCATGCGTTAAATATGATTTCTGATGCGAAGACGATTTCTGAGTACTCGTATCAAGTGGCTGCCACTTTCCTTGCTTTGGGGTTGGATCCAGAAAAAACAATATTTTTCCGACAATCTGATGTGCCCGAAGTCGCCCAAATGAGTGCCTTGTTATCAAATGTCACACCAAAGGGGCTTATGAATCGCGCACATTCTTACAAGGCGCGCATCGATATAAACCGCGAAAAAGGCGAAGACATCGACAGCGGTATAAATATGGGACTTTATACATACCCGGTATTGATGGCGGCGGATATTTTGCTTTATGGCGCAGATATTGTGCCGGTTGGCAAAGATCAAAAACAGCATGTGGAATTCGCACGCGATATCGCAGGCAGCTTTAATCATATATATGGCAAAGACATTCTGAAAATGCCGGAACCATACATACAACAAGATGCAGGATTGGTACCGGGGCTGGACGGGCGGAAAATGAGCAAAAGTTATGATAACTATATCCCGATTTTTGCACCCGAAGCCCAGCTAAAAAAACTGATTATGCGCATCGTTACGGATTGCAAACAACCCGAAGAACCGAAAGACCCCGAAGAATCTTCGATTTTCAACCTTTATAAACATTTCGCCAACGAACAAGAAATCCAAGACTTGGCGGCACGTTTTCGTGCGGGTGGCATGGGATATGGCACCGCAAAACAAATTCTGTTCGAAGCAGTAAACGAAAAATTAAAAGCTGCACGTGAAAAATACGAATATTTGATGCAAAATCCGACCGAAATAGATGCAATTTTGGCACGTGGCGCGACCAAGGCGCGCGCAATTGCTGGTCCGATTTTGAACAAGACCTCCAATGCTATGTTGGGCAGGGATATCGCCAAAGATTAAAACAAAACTTGCGCATAAATTAAACAGTAACAAAACGGCATCGTGATTGCACGAATCTTGGCCAAACTTGTGACGGTGCCAAGACAGCTTTGAAAAATCAGCCCAAGTTAAAAAAGCCGAATCAAAACGCATCGGAATGTGCAAATTTTGGTCCATGTGTACAAACAGCGGTAATAATGGGAACACTTTGGATTTAATTAGTCTTGGTAAAAATATTTCTGATTTTATATGGCTGTATTTTAAATTGTTATTGTTATAAAACGGGGCTGAAAAAAATTTAGTAAATATAGTTTTGCTTTTAGGTTTTTATTCGTTACAATAACACGTATGGTAAAAAAATTATTGTCATTTGTCATGGTATTGGTTTCATCGATGGTTTCGGTGGCTGGGGCGAATACGAAAAATAACACGGTTGTATCTGCGTATGATACGGTTGAACAAAATGTTTTGGGGAAAATGCCTTTACCCAAAGACTTGTCTGACAAAATCAAGGGCTTATATGCGTCGGCTCTAACAGCATTTAAAAAAGGCAACATTAAAGAAGCGATACATCTTTATAGAAAGGTTCTTGATGAACGGCCTGATTTTGTGCGCGCACGTTTTGAATTGGCTTTGTGTTATATTGCGGATAAGCGCTGGGACCGTGCAGATTATTATTTACGCATGGCTATGGCAGCCGACAATTTGCCAGAAGATGTAAAACAAGAAATGGAATCTTATCGGTATTTGGTGCGTCAAAATAAAAACTGGGATTTTTGGTTTGATTATGGCGGGGCACCTGATACCCGTGCAAGTATCGCTGATGGTAACAACGGCTGTATGGGCGATGGAATAAATGGCATATGTGAACAATTAACAGAATTAAAAGGTGGATCTGGTACTTATTTTGCGGCGGGCGCTGATTATGAATTCAAATTATCTGATGATTGGCGTTGGAAAAGTGATGCCGAATTTCAGACAAATTTATATGAATGGAACAGATATAATGATTTATATTTGGCTGGCTCAACGGGTCCACGCTATGTTTGGGACAAAGGTGATATCTGGGTTGCCGGAATTGTTGGTCGTGGATGGTATGGACGCGAAAAATATGTTTGGTCATATGGTGCCAAGCTAGATACTAATTATGACTGGACACGCAAATTGTCGTCTGGTTTGATTTTGCTTTTTGCAAATAATGTATATGATGAATACGATTATTTGATGGGCGGCCAGACATATACTGCTGTACCACATTTTACGTATTATATTGATTCCACAAAATATATCGCATTGCTTGGTGAATTGGGGCGCGAAACCGCCAAAGTAGATTCCTTTGCCAATTATAATTATGGCGCGGGTTTAGGCTTTGGCATGGAAATGCCTTATGGCTTTATTGTCTATCTTGAATCTTATTTCTTTAGGGCAGATTATGATGGTGAAATTGATGTCATCAAAAATGGTGTGACTAAACGTATCAAAGAAAGGGATGTTTCTCAAAAGTATACTTTATCTTTATCTAATACAAAAATAGAATTTTTAGGTCTTATCCCGGTTTTAAAACTTAATTATACAAATAACAAATCAAATATACCAATGTATGAAAATGATAAATGGTCACTTGGTATCGGCATAAAAAGAAAATTTTAATTGTAAATTTTCATTAGAATGCTTTTTTGTGAATGTTTGGTATTTTTTGATAGTTTTTTAATTTGGATTATTAAACTATTAAAATCTTAGAATTCTAAACAAGAAATCGCCCATTTAGGCATCTGTAATATTTATGCAAGATTGATATGCATGACATTTAATTTGCATTTTGTCTTATCTGTTTTATAATTTATGACGCAAAACCTAATCATAAAGAAAACAAAAAATGAGAAAATTATCGTCTTTTGTACAAGTTATTAAACAGTTTATATCTGGGAACAAATTACAAGGAATCAGATTTAGAACCATTTTATCTGTGATTCTGACTTTTTCTGTGATTATTATAGAAATTGTGGTGTTTTATACTCATTGGGATTCTATTCCGAATATGATTCAATATGATTATGATTTTTCTGGTGTGGCCAATAATGTTTGCGAGAAAAAGTGGATATGGTACAATCTTTTGTTACAGATGTTTATTTGTTTTTTTGTATTTATGATGAAACATGTTTCGTACAAAATAAAACGTATTCATCGTATTGCTTATGATAAAAACAATAAACTAATCCCGATTGTTGATAAAAGATTTTCTATGTTTGCATGGGAAACGGCTATGCTTTTTGTGACAACAGAACAAAGTTACATTTTCGCGCTTGTTGGAATTATGGGTGAACGCATGTGCGATGATATCGTGACCTTGATATTCCTGTTTTGGTTATTTGTGCTTATTTTTGAATTTCGCTCTGATTTAAAAGTTTTAAAAATTGGGAATAAAAAAAGAAGTTTAGAAAATTAATGACGGTACTCAATACTTTTGCCCTTGTACGCTGGCTTGATGGTCGCTGTATTTTATTGGTGATTAAATAATATGATCATTGGCCCAACCAGCCAGAATTAAAGAAAAACCGATGTAAATAATTTTTGCTTTTTTTTATTAAAGAGTGCGATAATATCCAACAAAGTACAATTTTTAAATTTAAATTATCGAAACACAAAAAGCCCAGAAACCCAAACAAAAACCGCCCCAAAAAGAGCGGTGTAATTTATGGCTCGAATCACCTTGTTCATATCGGGCAGAAAATCCAATAGACAGACCAGAACAACATCGCATACGAGGAATTTGTATAAAAAAATAAACGGCCCTTTACGAGCCGTTTATTTACTTTAAAACACAACTTGTAAAATCTGGGTAGAGCATACCTCCAGATTCTGAAACGCATTCTACCTCAATCGCTTGATCCATTGATAAATTCAACACAACATCGGTGTTTTTGAAAGTACATTTGACTTCTGGTAAAGAGCTATTTGTTGCCAATCCAACCATTCCGTTTGACCAAATATAAACGATTTTACCTCTTATCCGGATTGGTTTATTCTCATACTCTTTCTCAAACGCAAATGAGTTTTTTGACCATTCGTCTTTAATGTTTTTAGCCGAATATGCTTTTGATTGCTCTGAATTTTGTGTAGTGTTAGTAATCTGAGAATTATTACGTATAAAAGTTTTATTAGCTTCATTAAAACCAGTTAAACATGTCGTGTTAAACAATATCACTGGAAATTGTACCGGTTCTGTAAGTTTGCAAACATCTAGTGTCCGAGCATATAAACTTTTGTTATCCGTTTCGGATACGTCAACAACATTAACTGTTACTGTCGTATATCCATCAATGGCTTGATTTAAAATAAACTTTTTTGCTTCATTACATAAAGAACAATTCGGTTTTGAGAATATCGATATTGTGGTTGCAAATACATCCATAGACAAAAAACAACCAAGCAATGTAAAAAAATATCGTTTCATTTATTTCTCTCCTGCCAGCAATTTTACCAGATAAAATATTCAGGGTTTATTGATAAAAGTGTTCAATGCACACTCCATTCTCCGTACTATTATCATCGCATTGTATCATAAAAAGATGTTTTTTACTACTATTAATCACAACAAAAAAACAAATGGACTTCAGGGCTTTTTATTAAAGAGTTCAATAATGCTTAAAAAATGACGATTTTTAAAATGGAATTATCGAAACACAAAAAGCCCAGAAACCCAAAGAAAAACCGCTCCTTTTGGGAACGGTGTAAACTGTGGCTCCGGCAACTGGACTCGAACCAGTGACACCTTGATTAACAGTCAAGTGCTCTACCGACTGAGCTATGCCGGAATGACAGCGCATATAATATACCCCTGAACCACATAAGTCAAGTATTTTGTATGGCTTAATCAAAAGAATTTTCAATATCAACGCATTCCCGATTGCCGCGACCGCCCCTGTTTATAGTTTTGGCCTTGATTTTTTGGCAAAAATTGATATAATCCAAGTCTATAAAGGTGGATTTAACCTGACTTGTCCTGCCTTATAAATGGACTAAAAAAGGAGTTGTTATATGCTATTCCCTGTTTTTTTTAACATTCGCAATGCGTGGTACAACGCCGCAATCCACCTTTGGTTCTAATGCAAAAAACCAAAGGAGTAAAACATGCAAAGAACAGCCGAAGCGGTGTCATTGGGACACCCAGATAAAATCGCCGATTACATTTCAAGTTATATCTTGGATCGGTTAATCGAACAAGACCCACATACAAGGTACGCCGTTGAAGTGATGATCAAGGATAATACCGTTGTCCTTGGTGGTGAAGTCACCACTTCTGCCGACCTCGGCGATTTGACCGTATATGTTAAGTCTGCCCTATCAAAGATAGGCTATGATGAACGTTACGCATCTATATGGGGCAACTATGCCATTGAGCCGGCGCACATCAAGGTTATCAATATGATCGGCGTACAATCCACTGACATTGCACAGGGTGTCAATCATGACGGCTGGGGCGATCAAGGTGTGTTTGTTGGCTATGCTGCCCAAGGCGAAGGGAAGATAAATCGGGAATTATTCCTTGCACGAAAGCTGAACGATGCCTTGTACACGGTGGCACGCCGATCCGATAATCTGGGTCTGGACATCAAAACTCAAATTACCCTTAATGATGACCGAATTGAAACGGCTATTGTGGCAATACCGATGTTAAAGGGCAAAGACCTGACGGATTTGATCGTATCTGTATTAGGTGAAAGACCGGAGCACATCATTGTAAACGGCACCGGACAGTATACTTATCACAGTTCCATCGCAGACTGCGGCATTACAGGGCGAAAATTGGCGTGCGATTTTTATTCCGCCGCTTGCCCGATTGGTGGTGGCAGCCCGTGGACCAAGGACGCCAGCAAGGCAGATTTGACCCTTAATATCTATGCCCGTATTCTGGCATGCGAAAATTTGGTCGACAACGACGAATGTTTCGTTTTTCTCTCTTCGTGCATCGGACGTAGCGAATTGCCCAGCGGGCTGATAAAAACAGTTAAAAACAACATTGTGTCGTATCGAGATCTCTGGTGCAGTCAAACACCCAGCACACTGATAAAAGCATACGGTCTTGATAAGCCGATCTATGCCGAATTATGTAGAAAAGGCATATCCGGAATACAGAATTAAGAAAACCGCCCGTTTGGGCGGTTATATCATAATGTTTTTAGGTATTTGCTTTGACAAAGATCGTTTTTAACGCCGTGCCTTTATTTGAATACAAAACCCCAAGAACTCAACTAGCAATCCGCGTGTCTCGCAAAATTAAAAAACGGCTGATTTCTGCGGCTTTCGGGCGATTTTTTGTCCGGAATTCTTATAACTGTTAATCCGTATGTCGTTGGTTCGAGTCCAACTGCCCGAGCCAGATTTTCCGCAGATTTCTGCGGTTTTTCTTTACTTTTGCTGCGGCAACTTGTTCCGGTATAAAAGGCCCAAAAAGGCCAAAAATGACCCCAAAATTATACATTTTTTACACAAATTTATACTATGATTATACCAGGATTTTTGGCCTGTTGTACCAACAAGCGCAACACCAATGCCAGCAAGGCTTTCAAAAGATTCGCAACACACCGACACACGGACTACTCGTCCGTGTGTCACTTGTAAAAAACAGCTGTTTTCACACAAAAATCAATAGGTTATATTGCAAAAGCGCGCAAAATGCTAGTCCGTGTGTCAGTAGCGCAAAAAAGTCCGGATTTCTGGGTTTTTTGTTTTTAACTATCATACGGAATTTTACATTTTTTATACGATTTTGTTTATACCAGATCAAATTGATGTATTTTTTGGATACATTTTGGGATACAACGAACGATTTTTGATGCCAAAATATTTATACATTTTTATACATTGTTTATACACAGCTGAAATCTGCCACTTATTGATCTTCTTTTTTCTAATGACACACTGAATGCTACTCCGTATGTCATTTATACAATTGTTATACCTGCACAACATACAAACATCTGGGGAGGCAAAAATATAAACCTATTTTCTTATTTTATTTAATTTTTTTAAACTTTCTGACTTATATTTGAAATCGTGTTCCGTTATTTCACCTTTATCGTATTTTGTATGACAAGAACCGCAAAGAAAATGAAAATTTGACATGTCCGAAGTAAAATCTATGAATAGTTTCTCAAATTTATCTAAATCAACAAAAAATTCGCCCTTTTCTGTTTTTAAAACAGATGCATTAAAAAGCTTTCTTACTAAATCCACACGTTCACTTCCGCGTTTGTGTGCAGACTGAATTTCTGCTTCTTTTGTTCCACAACATGCACATACACCTGATTTATGTTTACGAGTCAAAGACAGTGTTTTATTTCTGGCATAACCATCAATAAATTTATAAAATGTTTCATAATTACCAACAAATAAAGACATGCCGCATCATTCTCCTCACAAGTTCACCAGTGCAACCACTAATTTTAAACGTACGCACTGTAACTCGTCTCACGATTCATTGTGACATATTTGAAGCAAAAATCAATCACAAAACCCCTTGATTTTATCTTATAATTTAATTTATAGTATGTTATAATACTTAGGCAAGGTAAGGAATTTTCGTGCAACAATATGTTTTTGCGGATTTATTTGCTGGTTGCGGAGGATTAAGTCTGGGGTTAAAACAGGCTGGTTTTAAGCATGTTTTCATGAATGAAATTGATCCCGTATGCGCAAAAACATATTTGACAAATTTGCCACTTGATCGAGGTTCTTATTTTGTGGGTGACATATGTGAATTAAATAAGAATTTAGATAACTATAAAAACGTTCTTAAAAACTTAGACTTGGTTTGCGGCGGACCTCCTTGCCAAGGTTTTTCTAATGCGAACCGACAAAGATTATTTAATGATCCGCGTAACACGTTATACCGTGAATATTTAAAGTTCGTCGCTTTTACGCGTCCTAAATTTTTTGTCATGGAAAATGTGAAAGGGATGCTTAACAAAATTGATGAAATAATTGATGACTTTAAACGCATTGTTGGTCAAGATTATGATATTGCTTATGCTGTATTAAAGGCTGTGGATTTTGGTGTACCACAAACGCGCGAAAGACTAATTATTATAGGAAACCGAATTGGTGTAAAATCAAAGAAAATATTTGATGATATTATGAACCCCAAAAAACGTTCATTCTCTTTATCTGATGCTATCGCCGATTTACCTGCATTATCACCAAATAGGATAAAAAATGATTCAAAGCGCGAAAATGAAGAAATCGGGTTTGTAGAACGGGATTTTGTTTATAAAAAAACACCATTTTATAAATTTATTAACAATGGTCGAACTGTAAATAAATTATATAACCATAAAAACAGATATAATAATGATAGAGACATAGAAATATTTTCGCGTTTACCTCAAGGTGAAAATTCTTTGCATGAATCCATAGCGGACATAATGCCGTATAAAAAACGCAATGGTATATTTAAAGATAAATATTTCAAGTTAAAATATTCTGCACCATGCAAAACTATAACATCTCATATGAAGTATGATTGTAATATGTATATTCATCCCGAACAATCTCGCGGACTGTCACCTCGTGAAGCGGCTAGAGTTCAGACATTTCCCGACGATTTCATCTTAACCGGCCCTCAGAACAGTTGGTACCATCAAGTTGGAAATGCTGTTCCCGTCAAATTAGCAGAATCCATTGGAAGGAGCATTTTAAAATGGCTATCAAACATTTAGAATTATTCTCGGGCATTGGTGGTTTTAGACGGGCGTTTGATCTTGTTGGATTAGACCATAATCTAGAGTTTCCTTGTGTGGGTTTTTCTGAAATAGACGCTAATGCAACCAAAACATATAAAGCAAACTTTGATGTGTCAGACAATTTGGAAATGGGTGACATAGTGGCATTTGTTAATAGCCCTAATAATCTCAAAAAACTAAAAAAGTTCGATATCTTGACGGGTGGCTTTCCTTGTCAGTCATTTAGTATGATGGGAAAACAAAAAGGCTTCAAAGATATGCGAGGCAATGTGTTTTTTCAAATTATTGATATAATTAAAGAAAAAAAACCTAGTTTTATATTACTTGAAAATGTTCGTAATCTTATCAGTCATAATAAAGGCGATACGTTCAAAACAGTGTTGGACTTCATAAAGTCCGCTGGATATCCATATATCTACTATGATATTTTTAATACCGCAGATTTCGGATTAGCTCAAACAAGAAACCGAGTATATATCTTTGCTTCCCGTAAAAAATTGCCAAATAAATTTGTTTTTTCGGCGGAAGCAGTACGCAAAAGTTTTATTGATGCCATAGGATGCGATTCTATATTGAGACAGAAAAATGTCTTGGATATTTTAGAAAAAAACGTTGAAGACAAATTTTTCTTATCTGATATTCTTAAGCCAACAATATTGTCGGATGGCACAAAAAATTTTAAATCAAAATCTGAAATAAACCAGTTAATTGCTAAGCCTTTAACTGCTACAATGGTTAAAATGCATAGGGCTTGTCAAGATAATTATTATAGCCAAGACTTTATAGACGATCCAGAAACCTACCTTTCTAAAACTTTTACTAAGCAAGATCTGATCCGAAAACGCATAAGAAAAATAACACCAAAAGAAGCTTTCTTGTTACAGGGATTTAGTGAAGATTTCTATTCAAATGCAAAAAATGCTGGCATAAGCAATCATCAATTATATAAACAAGCCGGCAATGCGGTCAGTGTTAATACTGTTTATGCAATTTTATACTATCTGTTTGTAATCTGGAAATTATCATAAGGAGATAATATGTTCTTTGAGATACATGATGAGGGAAGAATTGGATATAAGCACTTAACAGATGCTGATTTGGGCAGAAGTCCAAGATCTCATCAAACGCATATAGGCTTGTTTGATGATGTACTTACATATTTACCACACAACAAAGAAATAGATGACGCTCTTCTAATTTATGAAAACAGATGCGATACAATGACCGTGAAATTTGATCGCATATTAAGAGAAAATGGCGACTATAATAGTCCTAAAATTAGTACTGGTGGCACAGGTGTCGTTTCGATAGTATCTACAGTTAGAGAAATTAGCAAAAACAATCCAGATATCAAAGATTGGTATTTGTTTTGGTTCGGATTAAAAAGTGAACAACCGGTATTTTTTTTGTTTAACGACCAATCCGACACATTTCAACAAATAACATCTATGGGGATCTCTCTGCAGCCTGGCGTAAAGAACAGAATTACTAACACAGATACATACTTTACCCCTCTGATGAGTTATTTAGAGAGAATTGTAAACGATAACGGGAAAGAGATTATCAGAGATGTGGAAACAACTGTTACTTTGGGCTTCTCACCGAGAGCAAGAAGGTATAGACCTTATGACATAAAAAGGGCAGAAAAAATCTTTGAAAAATTAGGCCGTTCTGGTGAAGAACTTATAGACAGTTACTTATCTACAAAAATGACCAACGGAGAAATAGAAAATTTTACTTGGTTTAATAGAGATGGAGAAAGTGGGTTGCCATATGACTTCTCGATTCAAGAAGCTGGTGATATAACATATATTGACGTAAAAACCACTTCTTCGACATTCAACCAACCTATCGTATTTAGTCTACAAGAACTTAGTTTTATAGCTAATACTCCCAATAAATATTGCGTTTATAGAATTTACAACTGCAATGATGCTATAAAGAAATTGAAAATATGCGGTAATTATCAATCGTATGCTTTGAAAATCTTAGAGTCCATACTACAATTGGATAAAAACATTTCTCCTATGGGCGCAAAGCTACAAACACTTAAAATCGTATCAAATTTAACATATGAAGACTTCATTTTGGGTGAAGATATAGATTTAGTGTGACATTTTAATATATTGTGTTATGCAATACTAAAAGAACAACAGATGCAAAATAATTCGAAATACAAGTAATAGAACGTAGACAGTTTATTTCTTGTTCTCTTTAGGCATATTTTCTTTTGTAAATCCATACCTGGCTGTCCCTAAACATCTGGTAACGTCATTTACGAGAGTATTAAACTTTTGTATACGTTCAAGTGCACATTCTGCGCTTATTGGCCTCAAATCACTACGAAGTTCGACTAGATACGAAAACAACCTTTCTATAGCTTTTGCGTCTTTCTTTTTCAATAATAATGCACAAATACCTTGGCGTCTACCAAGCCACTCTTGAACTTTTATGGCTGTATCTCTCGTGCCATCAAAGTCAAAAGCAACTTCATCTAATTGCTGAACCAATTCTAAACGTTTTAATCGTAATTGTTGACGCCCTTGCGCGAACATTAACCAAACTTGCACACCAGCAAAAATAAGCATCCCAAAACCACAAATCCATGTAGCATTTTGTTGTAAAAAAGTTAATGTATCTATCATATAATCACACTCAACATTTAATCTAGTACTCTATTCTTACCCAACATATCCCTAACATTCTCAACATGTTCAGTTTGTGTGTCTGAACTAGTTCCGTTGTTAACAGCTGCCTTTAAAATTCGTATTACCTCACGTTTATCTGTGTATTTTGCATCTTCATTATCAAAAATTATATCTAACACATCATCTAATCTGTGGGGTTTTATAACAAACGTTCCATCTGGAATAAAACTAATATCACGCAACTCGCAATTACCATCAAAAACAACGACCGAATAAAACGGCAAATCTTTAAATTGTTTTGACTGCTTTTGTAGTACTTTTATATGGGAATCATTTTGCAACACAGGATTGTAAAATCTATTTTTTTGATTTCCATAATTCAAAACTTGTGTCCATTGATTTTGTCGCCCTTTACCAAAAATCCATCCAGAGTAGTCTTTAACTTCAAATACAATCAAACCAACTTTTGTTGCGACAACGATATCTATCTGTGAAAAACCGTATTTGCCATTTTTTACATACAAATCATGAAATATTGCTTTCGGTGAAATACCATAATCAAGTAATGAACTTATCAAATCCCGTTCTGACTCTGTTCCTCGTTCTTCAGATGTTATTTCATCTAATCTTTCGTCATGTCTTTTAGGCCAGAAAACATGACCATACGCATAGTCATATCTTTTTGGAAATAATGCTGACAAAAAACCAATTAGCTTTCTCATACTTGTAATCCTATCAAACAAAGATAAAAAGTTCAAACAGATTTCACGCAAACATCCATAACTGTTTTTATATATTCATTATATTTGCAAATTTGAGAAAAGATATACATTGCATATACCATTTTCATTATACCGAGAATTATACATTTTTATACGGATTTTTTGCAAATTATACCGGCAAGAAAAATTTATCGTTATCAAACTACATCATACAATATATTGCAACGTCTTGATTTTTATGCTACGTACGGAAGTTGTACATGTAAAAACGATTGCGTAAAAACTTTCCGTAAAAATTAAAATTATGCGCTGAAAAAATTGGATACATTTTGATTTATTTCTATTTAGCGCCACGAAAGTACAAAATACTTTTTATACCGAAGCTATATCAATAAAATTTTGAGGGCAATTTTTTGACATTATAAAATCGCCGTAAGCCGCAGTAGCCGTGGCTTACAGCCGATTTACACAAGTCGATTTTGAGGCTTTTGGAAGGTACTGTTAATCCGTATGTCGGTTGATAGAAAAAGAATATTTAAACAGATATCACATCAGCTTATTAAAGCTTTTACAATTTTTTGCCGTGACTTATCATTCATAACATACAAACATCTTAAAAATACGGCGCGTTTAAAAATAACTTTTATACCACAATCCATAAACGATTAAATCAAAATCTCGTCACCATGAATATGGAAATATTCCGGCCCAGAACGTACAACAAGTGAGCCAGAATCGTTTATACCAATCAATTCAACCCATTCGCCACGATATTTTACCAGCCGGTTTAATCCCATCGCCATATCCATCCATCTGCGGCGCACAGAATCAAAATCAGAATTCATACATTTGTCTATGTTCTTGGCAAGACGCGAAAGCAATTCGGACAATTCAACATCTTTTACATAATCATCCATCTTGGTTGTTTTATATTCAGCAACCGTTGGATTTGTATGCACATTTATTCCGATTCCAATGATAACAAATCGACCAGAATATTCAATTAATACACCCGATATTTTTTTGCCATCAACCAAGATATCATTTGGCCATTTTATTTGTGGCGACATGCCATACGCGGCCAATGTATCCGCAATTGCAACCGCAACCGCATAAGACAAGCGCGGATCGCGTTCTTCGCAACCAAAGACAAAACTTGCGTATAAATTTCCATGATGTGACACCCAACGACGCCGATATCGCCCACGTCCCGCAGATTGCGCCGCCGCACAGATTATCATATGATCGACTGCGGTCCCATTTGCCAACGCTTCGTGAGCATATGTTTGTGTGCTTGAGATTTTATCAAAAGATAATAATTTATATGTTGCCAATTACAAACCTGCCATCTGTATTTTTTATAAAATCACGCCCAAACAATTTGCGCAACCCATAAATCGCCGTTTCCACAGTATGTGTCGTCGCATTCGGCGCATACCCAAGCGCCACATGCAATTCTTTTGCCGTCATACCACCATTTTTATACAGACGCGCAACTATATCCGATTGGATCGGAGACAAAGATACATCTTTTCCAAAGATTTTACGCAAAACATCGGTATTATCCATCGCTGCAATTATCGCAGTCTTTAAATCCACAGCCGAAACAGGCAATTTTATGTGCAAATCGTCCAGATTCACGTCCGAAACACGCACATCATCAACGACACCGGCGCCCAAATCAGCAACAATTTGACGCCAATATGAATCAGTAGTAAAGATTCTTATTCCCGATAACATGTATCAAGAATACCAAAAAAATTCAGTATGTCCAATAAAAAAGGCGCGCCAAATGGTGCGCCGGGCGCTGTCGAAAGCCCTACTCTGCCGTCAACCCATGCGTTCAGATTCCGGATTATCAATAAATTTGGTAAAATCCCTGATTGATGCGCCGGTTGAAGACAGAATCTTGGAAATGCTGTTGGTGGATGGCCAACGGGGTTGCCCTTCCTTGGTCCAACGCTTGCTTTTGTTGAATGTAGTCGGGTCCAAACCACTGCACCGCGCCAGTCCCGAACAAGACATTCCGTGTTCTGTTGCGAATCGCTCGATTGCACGCCAAACATCTTCATGTGTCATAATTTGCCCCCCCTTTTTTTGTGTTATTTTTTTAATCTAAGCCAATTTTATTCAACCCGCAAAAAACCGCAACAAGCACGATTTCCTAGGAAAACCGGGGCTTTAATTTGACCAAAAAATTTTTTTGACAAAAACACTTGACAAATGTTTTTTGTTGTATTATATTATTCACTGTCAGAGAGGCAACAATCTTTGACCGAGTGTGAAAATGCTCGTTTTGGGGTCCAGAGATACCAGACTCCCTCCTACATTCTCTCTCCTCTGGACTTTGGGCCCCAACCTTGAGTTTTGAATGCCCATTTCTTTTTCTCCTTTCCTTCCTTTCGGGGCATTCGAAAGTACCGCCGGCAACGGCGGTATCTCTTTTTATATATTATTTTTATTTTTCTAATACTGTGACTAATTCCCAATGAGGTGTGCCGACAAATTGATCAAACGCCGCGACACGCGTTATTTTATACCCGCCCGCCATCAAAATTCGTGCATCACGCCATAATGTCGCCGGATTGCACGAAACATATATCACATGCGGAACAGATGAATTACTTAGTTCCCTGCTTTGGGCTTCGGCACCAGCGCGCGGCGGGTCCATAACCACCAAGTCATAATTATTCAACATCTTGGTCGTCAACGGCCGTTTGAACAAGTCGCGCTTTACACCAATACCCGCAATATCAAAACCATCGGCATTTAATGCAAATGTAAAATTCCCAATTCCACAGAATAAATCTGCAACATGATTTGCACCCATGGCATTTTGCACAACAAAATTACGCATCGCCGTTTCACTTTCGACGGTCGGTTGCAAAAAAGCCCCCGTGGGGTATGCAACCAAAATATCGCCAAAACGAACCAAGGGCTTTTCGCACGCGCACACAACCACACCATTCCACGCAACGCGCACAAAGTCCAATTTGGCGACCGCATCACGAAATTCACGCGAAAAATAAGGCACGTTTGAATTTACCGCTAAATCCAGTCCATTTTCACACAATGTAATCAAGGCACTTCCCGATCCAAGCCATGGCAAAGCCGCGACTTTCGGCAAAATCGCATTTATTTCCGGCACAAGGTTCGGGCAATTTTTCACATTGACGATATTTTTTGTTCCGCGTTCCAAAAATCCGAATTTATCACCAGCAAAACTGAATTCGGCACGACGCCGCAACCCAACTGGGGTCCAAAAAGGCGCATCCGATAAAGACCACTTTTCAATCGACTTTAATTTTTTGTCGCGATAATCGGGTGCAGCAAAATCATAACTGCATCCGCCACAAATACCGAACAATGGACAAGTCTTATCGCATACCATCGCAACTAGAAATTCATCCTTAGGCCTGCACGAAACTGGTGCGCGCGCGGCGTAAAGTCTGGCATTGTTTCAACGCCCGGACCAAACATATAGATGTAACGATAACCTAAATCCACGGTCAAGAAATCATCAAATTCTATACCAATACCCGCCAAAACATTTGCAACCGGAACTATATCTTTACTGACCTTGGTATCAACACCTTTGACCCAACCGAGCCCACCACCCGCGCCAACATAAGGCACCAAGTGCTGGTCATAAAAGAAACGGTAAGGTGCATCAATACGCGCATCAACAATCGCGTTCAAAAGCGCGGTATTTGCACGAATTGAAAAATCATCGTACTTTGCGCGAGTGTACATATAATCACCTTCGATTCTTAATATATCGGTTGCACGAATACCAAACATCGCATCAAACCCGAACGATTCTTTGCCTTTCGCAACCGTCGCCGTATCATCGATATAATTTTGCCACAATGCGAAATCGTATGTTCCACCAACATAGAACCGATGACGCACCGCGTATGTATCGTATTGTTCAACATTATTTTCCAAGTTGCCTTGAACAGTGTATAAAACCTCGGCACTTGCACACGCCGGCATCATACATAATAAACAAAACAGAAACTTTTTCATATTCGCCCCCATCAGAAATTAACACGGAAAGTTGCCATCACATTGCCGATATTATCAACGCCAATGCGATGTGTATTCCAACCAAAGCCATGACCGATAATCATTTGATATTGATACGCAATATCTAAACCAATTAAATCAGTCAGCATAAAATTCATCCCCAGTTCAGCACGCGGTGCCGTAACCATGAAACCTTTGGCTCCGTCTGGTCCGGCAAAATCATACAAGCCCAGTCCCGCGCCGACACCGATAAAAGGCACAAAATTGCGACGATATGTGATATCACCCGCGCGAACATAACGACGCACCAAGTCAAAATAAAACATGCCGTTTACCGTATAATAATCCGCATTCAATTCCGACACATCGTGGAATTTAAACATTGATTCTTGGAAATTTAATTCGCCACGCACATACGAAGACAAGTTCCAACCCATACCAAGCGTAAAATTCCATGAATCGCGCGTCCGATGTTTTACATCCCCAACGCGTCCATGGCGTGTTACCCCGGCAATATTCATTCCCGCACCCATGCGCAGATAATGCGATGTAGGCACAAATATATGATAATCAGAATTTTCAACTTCTGGTTCATCATAGAAAACTTCGCGACCCAGATCGCCCACATCGCCGTATCCTTCGGCAACAATCATATCAACAGTATATATTTCGGTTGGTGCAGATGTCGCACTGTATCCCGAAGCCACCGGCAAACCACGCTTGATTTCATCACGAAATTGTTTATCGCTATCCGCCAAAGCAGCCCCAGAAAGCGTTAAAGCCGCACATGCAAAAGTTAAAATCTTGTTCATTTTTTATTCACCCATTTAGAATATTCGTTTTAATTTTATCATAAAAACAGACTTGATTCCAGTGCGATTTATTCGTAATATTGTAACATGAATAAAAAATCGAACAAAAAGATTGCTTTGGTTGCCGGCGCATTGGATTTACCAATACTGGCGCGGGACGCGTTGCGGCGTCACGGATGGGATGTATTTGTAATTGGGCTTAAAAATTTTTATGACCCGCGGTTGAACCCCGACATGGTGATTCGCATTGGTGGCGCATGGCCGGCAATTCACGGGGCGCGCAAGCGGGGAATTAAATACGTGACTTTCTTGGGCGCGATTGGACATCCAAACTTGTCAGATTTGCGACCTGATTTATGGACTTTTTTTGCGTTACTTAAAATATTAAAAAATCAAAGGGGGTATGATTCTATGGCGGTTGCATTGAACAGTATTATGGAAAACGCCGGATTTAGTGTCGTTGCAGCACAAGATTTGGCACCAGAATTGACCTTTGAACATGCGGGTGTTTTGACTAAAAAGAAACCCACCAAGGCGGACGAAAAAAATATTGCACGCGCGATTGATGTTTCTCATACCATTGGTGCCGCCGATATTGGCGCATCGGTTGTTGTTGATAACCAAGTTATCGCGGTCGAAGCCGCCGAAGGCACTGCACGTATGCTGGATCGTGTTGTCGAAATGCGAAAAAATCGTAAAAAAATCGGCGGTGTGTTTGCAAAAATGACTAAACCAGGTCAGGATTTGCGCATTGATATTCCGGCGATTGGCATTGACACCGTGAACGCGGTCGCAGATGCCAAGTTGCGCGGTATTGTTGTCAACACAAAAACTTGCTTTGTTGTGCACCGTGACGAAGTGATAAAAACCGCCGATAAACGCGGCATCTTTATAATGGCAGTTGACGAATAATTTATTGACAATCATATTTGTTAGTGTAAAATTATCCAAAAAGGTGATTCAATGAATTGTACACGACAAGAAATTAAAGAAATTGTTTATAATATATTTTCTGAAAACACCATGCTGGGGGTTTATTCTCCGGCGGACACTCTGTTTGATATGGCACCACTGCGCCGCGACAGCGAAGAAACGATAAAAAAACAAATTTGCGAAAAATTTGGTTTAAACATTTCGCAACCAATGATGAATATGCGTGCAGATTACTTGATTAATATGATTTATCTTTATGTTGTAAATAATCGCACAACAACAAACAATTTCCTTCGTGCGAAACAATTGGAAAGACGAATCAGGATAAATCAAAAAAAGGAAAACAACATGAAAAAAACAAACAATAAACTTACAAAATCCCAAGCGATGAAGAAAGTAAATGAACTTATTTCCGATCAAAGCGGTATACCCGTGTATGACATTACAGATTCTGCATCATTCTGTTTTGATTTGGCGATGGATTCAATTGATACCGAAGCATTAAAAGTTAGTGTTGAAAAGTTTTTCAAAATTAAATTGGACGACAAACAATTGCCTCGATACGCTGCTTTGAGTGTTATGGATATCAAGAAATATATTTGCAATAATGTTCAATTTGCCACAGAAAACTTTGACAAGCAAAAACAAATAATACCAAATACGACAAATAAACATAACCGATAAAAAAATACCCGTGCAATCGCGCGGGTATTTTTATATTGACATAAAATTTATTTCTTTTGGATGTCAACGACTTTGACTTTGAACACAACGTCTTTGCCTGCCAAGTCCGGAACATATTGTGTTGGGAAAGTAATGTTGATATCGCGTTCTTCGCCTTTTTTCATACCAACAACTTGTTCTTCGAATCCTGGCACAAATTGACCACTGCCCAATGTCAACGGAAATGCCTCTGCGGTGCCGCCCGGGAATTGAACCCCGTCCAGATATCCCGCAAAGTCAATTATGACCGTATCGCCATTTTGTGCGACCATTTCATCAGAGCCACACCCCGCACCCAGCAAAGCTCCGCACAGACCAAATACACCAAACATTTTCTTCATTTTTTTTCCTTTTGTTTTTTTGTTCAGTTTAAATTTGCTTATTTGTTATATACGCAACGGAAACCGTATTCACGCATTGTTGCACCTTCGGCCTCTATGCGATAATCAAAGAACGGCGTTGGGCGCATAGTGTCAAACGACGGATTATCATAGACCAACACGATGCTGTCCGCATTGCGACCGCAAACACGTTTCATTTCATAATCTGCGACTTTACCCAAAATTGTTCGCATATCGCCATCAATATCCATACCATCGGCATTTTGCATCAAGCGCAAACGCATTTCACGCAAATCAGTATTTCCCAACAATATCTGGACACGAACCATTGTTCCCTTGTATTCTTGCCAACGAGTTTCCATGCGCGAAGTGTTCCACCGCTTATCCATTTCTTCTTTTTCCAAATCGGTCTTTGGACGATACGAATCGATTTCCGCATATTGATTATCTGATTGCATAAACGCAGCAGTGCGTTCATTATACATCGGCGCGTCGGGTCCACCGTTTTCAAAATCATTCACATTATACGGTTGATCATTCCCCGCACACCCAACCAGAGCAAGCGTTCCACATAAAATCAAAGAAAATATTTTGTTCATTCTTTTTCTCTCTTTTTTTATATTCTATCAAATAAACTGTTTTGATTCAAGCACGGATTTATGATAAAATAAGTTTGATGTCAAATGTTGTACTTGAATCTTTATTGGAACCAGTGGCGAATTTTTATCGTCCAAGTTTTGTTGAAGAAATCGCCATAAATCATGCGGGCGAAGTTTGGATGCGGCTGCACGGGGCGCGCGTCCCGTGGGTTGCTTATGATGCGCCGGTTTTGACAAAACAATATCTGATTGATTTGATTCATACAGTTGCAAATATATACGAACGCCCGTTTGACCCAATTCATGGCATGCCGGTGGTTTATGCGACTTTGCCGGGGAATCACCGTTTCAGTGCCATTGCCGGTCCGAACGTACAATACGATGAACGCGATGTGACGGGCGGGGTCGCGCTAAACATTCGTGGTGGCGGTGTGTCCGAGACATCTTTTGAAAACTATCATTTAAAGCGCGGTGAAAAATTGATGAAGGTAAAACCACGTGAAACAAATCGCCCCGATGACCCGTACGACCGTTTAATGTCCGCAATAAATGACGGAAGTCCTATTTTGATAAGTGGTGCAACCGCGACCGGTAAGACAACTTTTTTGAATCACATGTTAACACTGATTGACCAAGACAGCCGCGTTATAACCGTCGAAGACGCGCGCGAAGTTGTTGTTCCGCAAAAAAATCGCGTTCATTTTGTCCTGTCGCGGACCGAGCAAACAAATGAATTTAACTATGCGCGATTGTTGGATTTGGTTGTGCGTATGACACCCGATGTTATTATTGGTGGTGAAATTTCCACCGACAATGCGGCGGTGATGTGGGAAATGTTGGGCACGGGACACGAACATTTCTATACAACAATCCATGCCGAAAGTGCCGAAGCCGCCTATGCCGCGTTCGCAGACCGCATATTGCATACACAACCCGCGTATGACCGCGGCGAACTTATCGAAGAAATGAAGAAAAAGATTCGCGTGGTGCAACTGTCGCGTGATGGTTCGCTGCGCGCCGTTACCGAAGTGGTTTAAAAAGACACCGGCAATCGCCGGCGGTTTTTATCCGCAACATTTACATTGAATCATACACATTCCCTGTTGAAACAAAGACATTAAAATATTTTCGGGAATCGGGTCCAATCCGTTTTCATATCTTCGCCATTGTCGAACAGATATGCGAAACTTTTTTGCCAAATCATTTGTTTTTATACTTTGACGTCTGCGCGATACACGCAACATATTGCCAAAATATTTTGCATCAACCAATACAACCATTGTTTTCTCCTTTATTTACTGTTTTTTAAATAGTAAAACCGTCAAACAGACGGTTGGAGGCTAGAAATCTGTAAAATCAGAAACAGTGTCGTTTATTCAACATATTCACGACCCTCCAACCAAATTGGAGTGCTGATTTTCAGAGGCTTTCTGAACCCCACACTGGGTGTCAACCACAGTGCACAGATATTGTAGCATAGTTTTTACACAAATGCAAATGTGGGGGACACAAACACAAAATTATTCCAGAGAGTTCTCTGGAATACTACAAAAAATCATCCTACATAAAATTCACCGGATTTACGTCAATCTTGATGCGGATATTGACCGGCGGGCGCACACGCGACAACCATAATTTTACTATTGGTTGCAGGGCCGTCCGTTCGTCCCCAGACACCAAAAACCGCATGCGGTAAGTATTGCGAATCTGGTACATTTGTGCCTGAATCGGACCCATTATATGCACGCCCGTCGCATTCGGTACGTTCGCCGCCAATTCTTCACAGAATTTTTTCAGCACAGATTCTTTTTTTCCTTCGACAATAATCGCAACCAGTTGCCCAAACGGTGGCATCTTGGCGGCGCGCCGCGCATCCATATCATTGCGCAAGAACTCATCGCGATTTCCCGCGCATATTGCGGTCAGCACAGGGTGATTCGGCTGGTATGTTTGCAACATCACACGTCCGCGCGCCGCACCACGACCCGCACGACCTGCGACTTGGAACAATTGTTGAAAAGTATGTTCGGCGGCGCGAAAATCCGTCCCAAACAGGCCCATATCTGCATCGACCACCCCAACCAATGTCAGGTTCGGGAAATGATGCCCCTTGGCCAAAATCTGTGTGCCGATTACGATATCAACTTCGCCCGCCTCCATACGCGCAACCAATCGTTCCATCGCGCCACGCGACATCATGGTATCACTGGACACCAATGCGGTACGAACACCGGGGAATCGCGCAGCGACCTCTTCTTCTATTCTTTCCAACCCCGCGCCGCGCATAGAAATTTCGCCGCAACAATCAGGGCATTTATCGGGCAAAGTCATCATGCGCCCGCACACATGGCACAGCAATTTACCAATTCGCCGATGATAAGTCATGCCCGCGGAACAATCCGGACACATCGCGACCCAGCCGCATTTCTTGCATTGCGTAATAGGCGCAAAACCGCGACGATTTATGAACAGCATACATTGGTGTCCGTTCGCAATCGTGTCATGAATAGCATCGCACAATATCGGCGACAGCGCACCCATGCGCGTATCCGCGGTTTCTGATTTAATCGGGTATTCGGTCGGGCGATGTTCGCGCAGGTCAATTGTTTCAATTGTTGGCAATTCTGCGCCGCCATACCGCGAAGTCAATTTTAAATGCCCATATCGCCCAGATTCCGCGTTCTTGACGGTTTCTTCGGACGGGGTCGCACTGGCCAATACCACGGGAAAGTTTTCCAGTTTTGCGCGCAAAATCGCCATGTCGCGACCGTGATAGTTCCCCATATCTTCCTGTTTATAAGAAGAATCGTGTTCTTCATCGACAATAATCAGACCCAAATCTTGCCATGGCAAAAACAGCGCACTGCGCGTCCCAACCAGCATTTTAATTTCGCCGTTCATCACCCCGCGCCAAATGTCGCGCCGCCGCGCCGCGGTCAGGTTGCTGTGCCATACCACAGGTGGCGCACCAAATCGTGACTCGAATCTTTTGATGAACTGGGCGGTCAATGCGATTTCTGGCATCATCAGCAAAACCGCCCTGCCCGCGCTGTACGCGTGCCACGCCGCGTCAAAATAAACCTGGGTTTTGCCACTGCCCGTAATGCCGTCTATCAATGTCACAGAAAACTTGTTGTCGTCCAATTTTTGGCGCAAATAATCGGCGGCGGCGCGTTGTTCCGCATTTAACTCTATATTACCCATGTCACGATATTCGCGCGCCAAAGACCGCACAATCACACGCGACGCGGTCGGCACCAACATTCCCCGCGAAATCATTGTCCGCACCACAGACGCACCAACACGCGCGATTCCAACAATATCGGCAATCGACATTGGCTCGTTATCGTTCATTTCGAAAGCATCGGCAACCATTTGACGGCTTTCGGTCATTTTGGATTTTGTGTCGGCATGGTTATACGAATACATTTGTTCGACCCGTGGCGCATCAAACGCATCAGGCACATTCAGAATCAACCGCAAGACCGCCCCAGGTGTCATCAGTGTCCATTCTGACATTTTCTGAATCCACTGCAAAGTCGCCACAGGCAATTTATTGGGGAACACATTTGACACATCTTTGATTTTTTCGGGCGGCAAACCACTGTCGCCGATGCCAAACACCACACCAACATAGGGTCGCCGCATAACCGTCACGCGCACAAAAGACCCAATATCCGCATCCGCATTCAGCCGATAGTCATACCCGGCATTTGCCACATTTGGAATTAAAACTTTGACAACGGTCCCTGATTTGAACATATCAACACGGTACAGATTTTTTAATTGTTTTTCAAGGGCATTTCTTTTTTACACAACCGTGTATTGACAAAAGAACAAAATTGTATTATATTACTAAAAAACAAAAAAGGATTTCTTAAATGGAACAAAAATTCGAACAAGAATTAGAACTGGAAAAAAACACATTTACTGAATATATTGCAAATGTAATGTGCGAAAATCATTATACTAAATTCATTCCGACATTGGACAAGGTTCGCAAAAAATGGCGTTTTACCACACCATACACACCGGAGTTTGAAGATATCATTATAACAAAAACTCGCGTTTTTATAATGACACGCAAAGATAATGATTTAGATTTGTTGTTCCAATTGACCAAATGGATTTCACACTATCTGGCGGCGTATTTGCGTTATGCGCCCCGCTATCGTGATGCGCGCACCCAACAAGATAATTTTGGTGACTTTGTTGCGGCGCGCCGTGATTTGATGCAGAAATTATTCCATGAATTTCCATATATTCAAAATCTGTATCGCGACAAGAAAGCAAATTCTGAAAAAAATAAATGCATTCGCAAAAATTATAACTATCGCAAAAAAGAAGCAGAAAGATTGGGTGATGGATTTGTGTGTCGCGTGACCGCGGACGGTAAAACATACGTTAAACGCACAACAGAAAACGGGAAAAACATTATCGAATCTGACCCAAATTTGGTGCGCACGGCTATCCAAAACCTTGCAAACCAACACTAGCGGTTATTTCAAAATCAAATCAACATCGGTCATAGTTGGTAAATGGTTGATGACCAAGTCGGGTTCAAATTGCGTTGAAAACCAAGTTCGTTGACGTTTTGCATATTGATTTGTTTTGATTTCCCAACTGGAAATTGCGACCTTTTGCGAAATATCACCACGCATAAACAAATACATTTGATCTGCACCAATTGCACGTCGCGGATTAAGGCGGTTTTTCATAATATTTTCAACTTCTTTGTCTGCGCCACCCGCCAACATTTTTTGAATACGTGCCGCGATACGCAAACGCAATACATCAACCGGCGGATTCAGCAAGACTTTGAATGGCGTCGGACTGATTGCACCAACACGAGCATTCGCCCACCAATCGTTCAGTTCACGTCCGGTCTGTAATACAACTTCGACCGCACGAGCGATGCGTTGTGGATCAACCGCCGGACATTGTGGCACCAATTTCTTTGCCGCGTTCACATCGCGTGCAACCATATCACGCGCCTTTTTTCGAATTTCTGGCGATATTTCGGGAACATCCGCAATTCCGTTAATCAGACAGTTTATATAATATCCCGTGCCACCAACAAAAATTGGCACCCGCCCTTCGTTCAACGCATTATTATATTCGCGCCGCGCCATTTGGATATAGTCCGCAACGGATATTTGCTCTTTTAGTGAAAGTATAGAAAACAGTTTATACGGCACGCCTTGGATTTCACCCGTCAAAGGGCGACCGGCAAAAGGGCTTGCCGATATATTTTCAATACCGCTGTATATCTGGACACTGTCGCAATTTATGATTGTTCCGTTTATACGCTTTGCCAATTCGTGTGCAAGACTGGATTTCCCGGATGCAGTCGGTCCCGCGATGATATAAGAGTGCTTTACGTTCATGTCCGACATTATACATGGTGCTTTTGCAAATGCAAGTGGTTTAAATATTACTTTACATGTTCGGTATAAACACCACTGATAAATTTACCAGTACCGCGATTCGTAAAGAATGTCCCCGACACCGTATCATACATGCCCAACTCTCCGTCACTGTCGCGCCGTGCCGGAATAAAGTCACGAACCAGTGTCCCATTTTCACTGAATCTTATATAATATATTCTTGTATTACCACCCATCCATGAACTGTCACCACGGTTAGTGGCAAATAAATATACTGTTCTTTGACCAACATAATTCGCATACCAATTTGATGGTGTTGAAACACCATTCATAATAAAATAATTTTTATCATACGAAACGGACAATATTTGATTTTCGGTAAAATTTGGTTGGACAAGAACTGAACTCCCGGTATTAGATACTGGATAAACTGGTTCAATTATATGCCGATTATTTGATGGATTATTGTAAAACAAAGCGATCTCACCAGTATTATAAGCGGCACCATTACTTGCACCAAATATTGTGTAATTATAGTCAAAACTCGGCATAAATTTGGTTTCTATTTTAGAATTTGCGGTTAAATATATTCCTGTATCAATGTATTGACCATTGACACTTTCCAAATACGGTAATGCGGTGTATCCCGCGGGCAGTTGGCGTTCCGGAACACTGTTCAAATTCCAAAGCCAACAATCTGTGGGATTGTCTGGGTCATACATTCCACATGTCAATTCGCCGTTCAATGCCATTTGCACCGCGCCATTTGCCGTTGCCGCGGTCACCAGTGCAGTTTCTTGGGACACATAAGATGCGCTTTCATCGTAAATATTTTTTGTGCCGATGCCGTCCGTCGCGGTTGAATCAAAGGTCATTACAACATCATTACCCGCCGCGGGGATGGTTGGTTGTTTTGTTGCAAGTTCGGTGTCAACATATTCTTTGCTTGTTGCCGCATTTTCATTTGCCGCACGTGCGCCACATACACAAAACAAACATATAATTGCAAATAAAACTTTTTTCATAATTTAACTCCCTTTGTTCCTTATACTAACCACTAAATAAACATGTCAAAGCGACATGTCGGGGCGTTGAGAAATTATATTAGTCGATAACTCCAATGACCTTTTGCCGAAGCATTATAGCCACAGGCACCCCAACACGGGGCACAAATCACAATTGGTGCAAAACAGGGAAATTCCACCAGATTACGATGTATTTATATTCTGCACCGGACTAATAAAGGCTTCTCACAGCCCCAAGCCAAATTCCCATTTGACTTGATCTTATGCTAGCAAATTTTTACAATTTTGGTCAAGTTCTTTTTACAAAAAAAATGAAAATTTGATTTTTGCAATATGGTGTGTTATTATCAAAGTGCAGATGGGTGTTCCGTTTGTTGGACTTAAACTCTCCAATCAAGTGCGTCTGGGACGACGTAAAACCTCCAACCAAGGGTTGGAGTGTCGTGAATATATTGAATAAGCGACGGCAATTCACTTGATTGTAGTTTAAGCTCCAACCACTTTGAATTTTTTCGAGTGGTTTTTCTTTTTAACCAAATAACAAAAAGGATACAAAATGGCTCGCATGGAATTACTGGATACTGTGCAAAAATTCTTTCGCAAAAACCCCGGATACGAAGCGTCTTTGGTGGAACTGTCGGCGGCGGTGTATGTTCTGTCATGCAAAATGATTGGCTTTAAACCAACAATAAAAATAAAGCAAGACCGAAAAAGAAACGACTAATGCCGGCGCATCGCGGTAATAAACAAGCCCGCGCCAATGACAAATAAAATACCCGACAGCAACTGGCCCATGGTCAGCCCCCACGATGTCAAGAACCCAATTTGTGCATCGGGCGCGCGAAATTGTTCACAAAAAATCCGAAACACCGCATAGCACATCGCCATAACACCTGACAAAGCCCCCGGACGACGGCGCAAATTTGTAAACCGGTATAAACACAACATTATTATCGCCAACAATATGCCTTCGGTTGCCGCCTCGTAAAGCGGACTGGGGTGGCGCGCGACATCAGTCATACCGTTAAATATTACCCCAAATCGCGAATTTGTTGGACGCCCCATAACTTCCATATTTATAAAGTTCGCAATCCGCCCAAAGAACAACCCAATCGGCGCGATAACTGCGATTAAATCCAAAATCTTTAACCCCCGCGTCCATTTTTTTGCAAACAAAAACGTCGCAACAATCACACCAATCAGCCCACCATGAAAACTCATTCCGCCGTGCCAGACCGCAAATATCTCCAACGGATGCGAAATAAAAAACGAAAGATTATAAAAAAGGACATAACCCAACCGACCGCCAATAATCACACCTAAAATTATTAAACTAAGAAGATCATCGATTTCTTTTTTACCAAGTTCAATCGCACCGCCCGCGCCGCGCCGCGTAAATCGTTTCAGCAAGAAATATCCGATGACAAATCCGGCGATGTATGCCAGTGCGTACCATCGCACCGGCATTCCAAACACCGAAAATGCCACCGGCGAAATCGGACTGATAACGATGGACATAACTTAGCGGCGGCTTACAATTCTTTTTTCAAGTTCTTTTAACTGTGCCAATTCTGTCTTGGAATACGTTTTTTTCATTCTTTCCAAAACAGCTTTCAATTCTTCAATTTTTGCTTTACATCTTGCTTTTTCTTCTTTATCTGTCAATGTTTTCAATTTGTTTATTTTGTCCGTTGCTTTTTTAAAAATAGCCTCGTAAGTATCAAAACGAGATTTGTATCCACATATTAAATCTTCGCGTTTTTCAATTCTTTCTTTTGCAATTGGTGCGCGTCTTTCACTTTTTCTTGGCATTTTTTAACTCCATTGTTGGTTGTTTTTAATCCTTGAATTTATGTTTATATTGTATTATATATTACCCCGAATAACAAGGAGAAAAGTTATGACAACAAAAAAATCTGTTGCAAAATCTAACACGGGCGGAATTGATTTATACCTTAGAAAAATTTTCGCGCTGATGTTCGGCGCGGTGGGTGTGACGGCAATTACGGCATTTATCACGGTTTATCTTGGCGGAATCCACCTTTTGGTTGGTGCGGGGGGCATGACACCGTTCTTTTATATTGTGGTTTTTGGCGGATTGGCTCTGTCCATCTGGGCCCAGGCGCGTGCGTTCTCTATGCGTCCGATGGCGGCGGCAATGATGTTGTTCTTGTATTCGGTGATGATGGGATTGGCATTGACGCCGATTATTTGGGGCGGACTTAGTGTGCATCCAGTGTCTATTGTTTGGGCGTTTGTTATATCGGCGCTGATGTTCGCATTTATGGCACTGTTTGGATACAAAACCACCAAGAATCTTTCGTTTCTGGGCATATTTTTGATGATGGGTATGGTCGGGCTGATTCTGGTCGGAATAGTTTCAATGTTTTGGACATTGGGCGGAACCTTTTCAACGATAGTGTGTGCGGTTGGCGTTTTGGTGTTCGCGCTTTTCACCGCGTACGATATGCAAACACTTAAACGTTCATATAAAGTTTTGGGCGATGACACGCAAAAAGACCAATTGGCGGTGTTGGGCGCGTTGCATTTGTATATTTCTTTCATTGCGATGTTCCAATATGTGTTGGGATTATTAAACAGACATTAAACAAAAAAACACAGGAGTAAAAAATGGCTTATAAAATAGATCCGAATAAATGCATTGGTTGTCATTCTTGCATGGCGGCATGTCCAATGATGGCGATTTCGGTTGGCCCGGACGGCAAGTGCGTGATTGACCCGGCAAAGTGCGTTTCTTGCGGAACATGCGCATCGGTTTGTCCCGTGTCGGCAATCGCCCCCGCACAGTAAAAGTATAAATGCAAAATTGTGGGCTACGGCCCATTTTTTGTTGCAATTTGGCGCAGGAAATATAATACTTATGAACAACAAATAACAAAAGGTGATGAATATGCCGGCGAAAACAGTTAATGATATTGTCGCATTGTGCAAGCGGCGCGGATTTATTTTTACAGGTTCGGAGATTTACGGCGGACTTGGCGGAACATATGACTATGGTCCATATGGAGTGGAATTGATGCGGAATATTCGCAATGCGTGGTGGAACGCGATGATTTATTCACGCAATGATATCGAAGGGCTGGACGCGTCACTGATTGGCAACCGTTTAATGTGGAAATATTCGGGTCATGAAGGCGGATTTTCTGACCCGTTGGTGGAATGTAAAAAATGCGGTGCCCGCATGCGCCAGGATAAAATGCGTGACCAGACAAAGTGCGATAACTGTGGTTCAACCGATTTGATGCCGCCGCGCGAGTATCAATTAATGATGGGGCTGTCCATTGGTGCGGTTGCCGATGGCGAAGTCAACGCCTATCTGCGTCCGGAAACGGCGACGACAACATATATCAATTTCAAAAACGTGTTGGATGCGACACCGCATAAGTTACCTTTTGGAATTGCCCAAATCGGCAAGGCTTTTCGTAACGAAATTTCGCCCCGCGGGTTTGTGTTCCGTATGCGCGAATTTGAACAGGCGGAAATGCAATACTTTGTGCGCCCAGGCGAAGACGAAAAATATTTCGAAAAATGGCGCGAAACACGCATTGCTTGGTGGACAAATGTTTTGGGCATTCCGGCGAATAAATTACGCTTTACGCCACACGAAAAATTGGCGCACTATGCCAAGGCTGCGGGTGACATTGAATATGAATTTCCCGATGGATTTGACGAAGTCGAAGGCGTGCACAATCGCCAGGACTTTGATTTGGGGTCACACACAAAATCTCAGAACGAATTCAAAATTGCAGCACATGTTATGGAAAACCGCGACAGCACGATTAAACTTGCGTATTCTGACCCGCAAACAGGCGAAAGTTTTATCCCATATGTTATTGAAACCGCAATGGGTGTGAATCGCGCGATGATGGCATTGATGATAGAGGCGTATACCGAAGAAACTTTGCCGGACGGTAAAACGCGCACGGTTTTGAAACTGCCCGCGCATCTGGCACCGGTCAAGGCGGCGGTTATACCATTGGCGCGAAATGTTCCGGAATTGGTCGGAATTGCAGAAAACATCGAAAACGACCTGCGTGCGTTGGGTGTTGGACGGATAGAATTGGAAAATTCAGGCAACATCGGCAAGAACTATCGCCGTCATGACGAGATTGGAACACCGATTTGCATAACCGTTGACCATCAAACACTGGAAGATAATATGATTACGGTTCGATATCGCGACACGATGGAACAAACCCGCGTTGCAATTTCCGAAGTTCCAAATATATTAATGAAAATTATCAAACAATAATTATATTTACATTCGATAAACGGGCGCAGAAATGCGCCCGTTTTTAATTCATGTGTTCGGTATAAACACCACTGATGAATTTGCCGGTGCCTTGGTTGGTCAGGAAATTTCCAGATACCGTATCGTACATACCAATTTCCCCATCGTTGTCGCGGCGTGCAGGAATTAAATTCATTTTACCTTCGACCGTAAAATAATATATGCGCATAATACGACATATAACGCCCGGATCAAATCCTGTTGTTGGATAATTTGCTTTAAATAACCCTGCATTTCGTGTCGGGGTATATAAATAGTTTGAAGCCGAGATCCCAATATTGCGCAATGTTATCTGGGGGGTTAATATGGTGGCCTTAAATGGATTTCCATACCAGTTTATTGTATATGGTGTGCCAATCTCACAAGGAGATGCCGCCTTATAATAATGTGCTTGCAAGTTAGTATTGGACGTTGAATAAATCATAAATACTAGGTTGTTTACGCCCAGATAAGAAAAAGTGAACTTTGGACTGCGCCAATCGGTACCATCACTGGCACCAAACCATTCGCAAGTTCCGTCATCCAAATATGCAAACTTTGCGGTTATGTTTTCACCCGATCCAATCGGTTGTCCCAAGTCCAAGTATTCTTTACCAACGGTGTTTTCAATATACGGTAATGCGGTGTATCCCGCGGGCAAAGTGCGTTCGGGAACACTGTTCAAATTCCAAAGCCAACAATCCGTGGGATTGTCTGGGTCATACATTCCACATGTCAATTCGCCGTTCAGTGCCATTTGCACCGCGGCATTTGCCGTTGCCGCGGTAACAAGTGCGGTTTCTTGTGACACATAAGACGTGGTTTCATCATATATCTGTTTCGTACCGATGCCATCATCTGCGGCACTGTCAAAGGTCATAACAACATTGTTGCCTTCCGCGGGAATCGTTGGTTGTTTTGTGGCAAGTTCCGTATCGACATACTCTTTTGACGTTGCCGCATTTTCATTTGCCGCACGTGCGGTTGCGATACCCAATACACACATAATTGATATTATAATTTTTTTTGCGACACCACGTCCTGCGGACATCCCTCTGGTCAGAGGGGAATTGGTGGCAAATAAAATTGAAACTTTTTTCATGTTTTCCCCCGTATATCAATGTATTTATTTGAAACCTTCCTTGGGTTTAAGTGTATAAAAAACCAAGGTTTTTTTACTACCTTGTTTTCGAAATCCGCCATTTACGGTTTATGTATTGTTTTTATTGATAAATTTTGTTTTTTTAAATATTGAAAAAAGTGGTTGACTTTAAACCTTGGTTTAATTTAGACCACTTCACATGCGAAAAAAACGCACCAAACGCCCGCCCACCATGGCAATTCTTTGGAATATTATCATATACGGGAATCAAAAAATACGGGCGGCAAATGCCGCCCATTTGGTTTTACACAATAAATTATAATTATTGTACACAACGCGCCTCAGCCGTACAATGACCTTTACTATTTATGCACGAAACGATATCATTAGCATCTCCTAGAGCCGGATTATTTTGTGTAATATTTACTGGCACCTGGGAGGCAACACTCATATAATCGTTTAACACGTTGTAGTTCAACATCATACCTAAATCGCAACTACGGATATCATCGTTACAGGAACCAGCTTGTCCGCTGCCACTGATAATCCAAACTTCGGCCGGATCATATAAACTACAGCTATTGTTGCCACTATTTCCACTGCCGCCACTTGAACCATGCACGGTTTGATCTTGGATTGTCCATAATGTGCATGCCGGACTGTTTGCACAAACCAATTTCGATGTTTCAACAGTTGGTATAGCCGATATTGCGCCCTTTACCATGCCGGCGGTGGCAAGTTTATTTGCATCGTTCGTTGAATTATAGTTCCCCGAACCATCATATATTCCGCGTTCGCCGATTGTTCCCGCAGTCCCAGTATATGTCACAACGGTTGTGCCGGGTGTTGCCGCATTTGTGCCGGTTGCGGGTATTTTTACCTGTTTAGTATCGGCATATGCCTTGGACGCGACAACATTCTCGCCTGCCGCAAACGCACCCGTTACCGCGGTAATTCCCACAATTGATGTTATTACAAGATTTTTTACATTCATATTTTTCTCCTTTGGTTTGTTATGTAAAAAAAGACCGCCGAATTGACATGTCGGGGTGTTGGTAAATCACACTAAAGAATGACTCTGTTGGACTTCGGCTGTGCCTGTTCTATTTCCAACAGCACCCCGACTTTATGTCGGGGGAGCACAAACAAAAGACGCCTTGGCGTCCCCATTGCGCAGATTGCGACAACGAAATATCGCCTTTAGTGCGGGCTTACCATAGCCCCAAATCGAAATCTCTTTCGATTCACTTTTTATCGTATCAAAATCTTATCAACCAAATCAAGGATTTTTTATCAACACAAAATATATTGATGTTTATATTTTATTGATTTTGACACAAGCTTGTGTAAAATGAAAATACAGCCAAAGGAGTTTTATATGTGGACGGTCATCGGTGTTATTGCAGTTATTGTTCTGTATTTTATTGCGGTTTATAATGGTCTGGTTGCGCGGCGCACTCAATCGCGCGAAGCATGGGCAACAATCGATACTCAATTAAAGCGCCGTTATGATTTAATTCCGAATCTGGTGGAAACGGTTCGTGCGGCGGCGGCACACGAAAAAGATACACTGACCGCGGTCATAAATGCACGAAATGCGGCGATTTCTGCACACGATATCGAAACCAAAGCGGCGGCGGAAAACGAACTCACCGGTGCGTTGAACAAATTATTTGCACTGGGCGAGGCATATCCAACGATTCGCGCAAATGAAAATTTTTTGGAATTGCAACGTGAATTGGCGGACACAGAAACCAAGATTCAATCTGCGCGACAATTTTATAACACCGTGGTAATGTCGTTGAACACAAGCATTGAACAATTTCCATCGAACATTGTTGCGCGCATGTTTAACTTTACGCCTGAAAAAATGTTCGAAATCGACGATGCAGAACGTGCCACACCAAAGGTAAAATTTAACTAAACAAAAGGACAAAAAATGAAAGAAAATAAAAAATCTAATATCTATGATAAATTCGAATCTGTTGCCAGCGTCGCGGTAATCTTGCTGGGGATCGGTGCATTTGGTTACGGTATAATTTCTGCAATCAGTAATTCTGTCAAGAATCATCGTGAAACAAAAAGCGAAAAAACACAAGCCGCGGCGGATACTATCAGTTTCAATACTGCGGCACGTATGCAACAAAAATCACGTTAAAAAAATTGCAAAAAAACACCGCCCAATTGGGCGGCGTTTTTAATTTCACTTATTCCATAACCGGTGGTTCGGGCATTTCCGGCATTTCACGCGGACCGCGCATTTCGCGACGCATTTCGCGTTTCACGGTTTTGAATTCTTCCATGCTGATACATCCATTCATGTCGATATCGGCGTTCGCCAATTCTTCGACCATTTTCGGACATTTGATGGATTCCATAACCAGACACCCATTTTCAAACACCGGATTCATTTTCGGCATGCGATGCATACCATGATGACAGCAAGTTATTTTTGCAACCGCAAATCCAACAAAGAATACAACCAACAACACGATAAACTTTTTGAATTTACCATGATGGCAACCGCACTTGCATTCGCCGCCACAAGGACAAGCATGCATTTCCGGCATTGGCGTTTCCGTCACTTTGGATGTTTTCTTTGCCGCAGGTTTCGCGACGCGTTTAGTTACAGCTTTTTTTGGCATTTTCCTTCCTTTGGTTTTTACATGCGTATTGTATAAAAATAAAATTTCAATGTAAAGTATTTTTTTATCATGATAAAAAACCGCACAAACCCGTGCGGTTCATTTTGTAAATATGCGCTTTTACTTTTGCACAAAGTGCACACTGTATTGTGGTTTTTTGTCCGCACCCAATGATGCGCGTACCACCTTGTTTGCCGCAGTTTGAACGGCGCGCACAATATTGTCTTGGACTTTGCGTTCGGCCTTGGACAAATCGTCAATTGCTTTGGTAATTTCAATCTGAATTTGCCGTTTCATAAATCCGGTTGTATCAGATTCAAAAATACCCGCACTGGAAACCTCTGGTGTGCCTTTCAGGTAACCGCGTTTATCCACCGGCAAAGTTACAAATATCGCGCCATTTGATGCAATTTTTTTGCGATTTTTATAGACTTGATCGTTGGCGCTGCGTTCGGTTTCGCCTTCCATCACGACAAAGCCCGTTTCAATGGTTTCACAAACATACGGTTCGGCACCATCAGATAACGCGATCATCTCGCCATTTCGAACCAACATAAGGTGCTTTGCGCCGCCGCGTTCCATCGCCATTTTCCCGTTCAGCATTTCGTTTATATAGTCGCCATGCATCGGAATCGACACTTGTGGATGCACCATATCATAGAATTTTTCTAACTCTGGTCGACCGGCGTGTCCGCTTGCATGCACATGATCGGTATCATATATAGTGTGCGTGCGAATCCCCATCCGCGCCAGTTTGTTATAAAGGAATGATACATCTTGTTCACGACCCGGAATAATAATCGCACTGAACACGACAGTATCGGTCGGCATAAGCTTCATCTCTTTTACCTGGCCCCGGCAAAGCCGCGTAAGCATCGCGAATTTTTCCCCTTGGGAACCCGTCAAGAATATTGCTTGCTTTTCTGCGGGCAAATCTTTGATTTCCGAAAATTGATAAATATCATCGGCGTTCAGATAATTAAATTCCACACCCATTTCACGGAATTCTGGCAAACCGACATAAGGTACCGGATTCGGATTGCTGCGTTCTTTAATTGCGGCAACACGACCCGATGCATGTGCGGCTTCGGCAAACATTTTAAGCCTTGCAATGCTACGCGAATACCCGGTTACAATAACGCGTCCCGGGGCATCACGCATAATTTTTGTCAATGCATCGCGAACCTCGATTTCTGTGGTTTGCACGCTTTGACGTGACACCGATGTCGAATCGCACGCGCACGCAATCAGTTTCGGGTCTGATCCAATTTCACTAAGCCGCGCATAGTCCGTTTCCGGCTCTATTGGATTACCGTCGTTAAATGTCCAATCGCCCGTATGCAAGATTTTTCCCGCACCCGTCTTGATAATAAGCATTTGGGCTTCGGGTACAGAATGGCTTACATGAAAAGTTTCAACTTCAAATGGGTCAAGTTTCAATGTCGCACCGCCCGCGTCAAATTCTACGATATCGCGTTTCGGGTCAAAGTCTAATTCGATACCTTGGAAAGTCCGGCGCAAAATTTCTGCGGGAAATCGCGTGCAATAAATAGGCTTGCGGAACTTTGGCCAAATGTATTTCAATGCACCAATATGATCTTCGTGACCATGTGTGATAACAAAAGCAACAACATCTTTCTTGCGCTTTTCAAGCCATTTTGTATCGCAATATTGCACATCGCCCGCGCCAATTTCTTCTTCCAAGAAACCCATACCGCAATCAACAACAATGAATTTGCCACGGTATTTATAAAGGTACATATTTTGCCCGACGTGTTCCAACCCGCCAAGCGCCATAAAATAAACCTTTTCATCATTTTTATCCGATTCGGGTTGCGCGTGTTTTGTTGGGTCTGCCGCAACATGCACAGACAAGTCTGTATCCGTATCGGCATCCGCTTCAACAACCAAGTCTGGTTCATCATAGTTATGTAATCTTACCATTAAAAAATCCTTTTGTTTTTGTTCAACATTTCCGCAACCACTTGAATCCAATGCGAATAATCGCGTTCGATTATTTGTACAGAATCCAGTGATTGCGGGACACTTGTGCCAACGTGCACGTATGAATAATACACCGAACTTACCGATATTACAAGCAATTTAGGTTGAAATAAAATCCGTCATAATCTGACGAATTTTACAAACAATTTACCACCAAGAACTTATTGCAACCAAATCTCTGCCGAACCCGTCGGACTGTTGGAACTTGGCGCACCATTTGATATCGGAAGATTCACCGTCGCCCAAGTACCGTCACCGCGCAAGAATTTTGTGTTATCCGTCGCCGCTGGCGCAGGAACCAAACCCGCAGAACCCGCCACGGAACCATTTGCACCACCAAACGCACTGTACGTGGTGTTTGTTGGTGTTCCCCAAGTACCGTCACCACGCAAGAATTTTGCATCATCTGTCGCCGCTGGCGCAGGAACCAAACCCGCAGAACCCGCCACGGAACCATTTGCACCACCAAATGCACTGTACGTGGTGTTTGTTGGTGTTCCCCAAGTACCGTCACCACGCAAGAATTTTGTGTTATCCGTCGCCGCCGGTGCCGGAACCAAACCCGCCGTTCCCGCCACAGAACCATTCGCGCCACCAAATGCATTATATGTTTGACCACTTTCACCGCCACTGCCGGCGAAAACCCAATTTGTTCCATCATAAACAAAAGTTGACGGAACACCTGCGGTCCAAACTTTGGCGCCCAATGCCGCGGTATTAACCGCCGCACCATTATAGTATATCGGTTTCGCAGTTCCTGAATTCAAAGACAATGTATGCGCAGTCGTCGCAGTCGATGTGCTTGCCGGATTAACAACAATGACCTGACCAACATTTAAACTTGAAGCATCAATACTTGAAATAGTAACCGTTTTCGCAGCCGTTGCCGCCGCTGTATCCGATGCGCCATAAAAATATCCATTCTGGGTTGTCAAAGGTATACCATTAACATGACGTGTCCCCATATACGTATTACTTGTCAAAATAGTATCCGCATAAGCGACCGACGTCACACCTGTAACACAAAGAAACAGTAAAAAAACTTCAATCCTACGCGACAAGAACATATTTCTCGTTCCTTTTGTATCACCGTTTAATTTGCGTGCGTCGTATACGGTCCTGACAACGTATTAATCTGCCATGTAAGACAATAATTGTCATCGCCAGTATGTGCGACCGGCGGATTTCCCGTGGTCGCCCAAGAAGTACACGTCAAATGCGAATTTAAACCATTTTGTATAGCATTGTTTGCTTGGTTTGCCTGTAACAAGGCGGTAACATTGTTATTGGTGTATGCGGCAGATTCATTATACACAGGTTTAGATCTAACTTGGCCCGCAACACCGGTGTTTGTAATAACCGTATTTGCGGTCAAACCACCAATATTATCTTGTTTGCCTGCCAAAGCACTGTTCACCGCACCAACGGTTGGAACCTTTGTCAAATCATTGGCGGTCGTTGTCACCCATGTTCCGGCAATTTCACGTGAAGTCGGTGTATTTGTCGCGTATCCCGGGTCATTAGCATCATTCACAGGATAAGTCACAATAAAATTCGCGCTTTCTTTCTTTTCCAATAATGGCTGTTTCGTTGCAACCTGGGCATCAACATATGCCTGGGATGTAAGAATTGAATTCGGATCAGGGGTTGTTCCTTGGGAATTACCTACACGAATTGCGGTCACGCCCACAACCGCCGCCATTATATACAACTTTCCTTTCATTTTTCTCTTCCTTTTAGTAATCTTGCAACAAACAAACCGAAACATCCTTCGATTCGATATCAGTCTATCAAAATTTAAAATCCTGCGTCAAGCAAAAAAACAAATATTGTATTTTTCCCAGAAAACCCAATATTCCAGCGTTTTACCATATAAAATACTACAAAAACCAAAAATTTCTTGATTTTTGTCAAAAAGTATGTCAAAATCGGCGCTGAACACTGGATAAAGGTTCTGGGGCTATAGCTCAGTTGGTAGAGCAAATGACTTTTAATCATTGGGTCCAGGGTTCGAGTCCCTGTGGCCCCACCAGAAATCAAACCGACGGAAGTCGGTTTCGTTTTTGGTGCAGGGACACGGGACGAGAACCCGTAGGTTCGACACGATAGTTGGTGCGCGCAAACAAAGTGCAGCGCACACCTTACGTGTGGTGAGCGTATGCGAACAATCCCTGTGGCCCCACCAGAAATCAACCTGCTGATATTAGTAGGTTTTTTGTTTTTGCTTTTGTGATGACTTTGGTTGAATTTTTCGAAAAAAATTTACCGTTTTGTCCACTGTTATGCCCCAACCCCATATTTTTGAAAAAACATGATCGGACTTTTATAAGTTGTCCCAAAAAGCAAAATATCAAACACTGAATTTGTTAAGCCAAATAAAACAATTTAAAAAACACACTTAGGAAAAATTGGCAAATTATGACCGCCGATCTTGCGTTTAATACCGCCCGATACAACCCAGATATGCATTCCCAGTTGATTCCAAAATATTAACGAATCGGTTTTTGTCCCGACCGTTGAATAATGCCAATATGGTTCCTGCATCCGTGGCAAGCATGTCTGCAACCGTAGCTATTTCTGAACTCATTTTTTTAAAAAATCCGCTTGTTGGATAAATTTCCGCCGCAAACAGCTGATTTCCGGAACCGCGATGCGAATGTGCCGCATTTGCCGATTCGATAATCATCAACTGACATTCAGGAGAAATTATCAACTTGTCAGTTATGACACCTGCACCGCCCAGCAATTCGCCCCACCATCCGGTCGACCCATAAAACACCGGATAATATATAACAGCATCTTCGCGTGCAGCAAAAATATCGGCGACATTCAAATCGCCTGTGACAACATCTGGCATATTACCAATTTCACTGTTTATAATTTTGCGCGCCGTTTGGTATTCGGCGTCCGACTTTGTGCTGCGTGGCCAATAAAGAATTGCATACTTACTCATTTGTTGTGAATTATATCAGATTCGGTGCAATTAAAAAAGGGGGGCGGGTAAAAATAAATTTCTTGATTTTTTATTTTTTTATAGTTTTCCACCATTTCCCAAGGGTTGCACGGGTTTTATCAAAGTCACTTTTTGCTGTTTTATAGAATTTATCGGACACCGTAACATTGAATAAAGTCTTTATCAGTGTTGGAATCGATGTCATAAACATCGCAAAAAACGCACCCATAAGGATTACACTTATCAGGCTGGAATCCCGCATCAGCAAGCCATCCATCAATATTTTCGATTCGTTATTTGCTATTGCCGATTCGATTCGCGACAATCCACCAACATTGCCCAAAATTGCGTCCAAGAACATTATCCCAAAGGTTAAAAACACGCTCATCATCGCAATTCCAACCGCGCCGTTTATAACATCATTTATCATTGTTTTAATGTTGCGACCACCATTGGGAAAAATCTTCCACCCCGAAAACAGCCAGCCCAGCAACATCAACGGCAACATTACAAAGTCCAACGATAACGTGATAAATATTTCAAGGAAATAAAGAACTATGGGCAGAATCGATATGAAATATAATGCCAATATCAAAAGCCCTGCAAAAAATATCGGAACATTCGGAAAAATTGGAATTTTCCACATAATCTTGTGCATATATTCATGATTAAACGCCATGTTCAGCATTGTCCATCCAACCGTCATACCCAATCCTGTCAATTGATGCACATTTGCAATCTGGCACGTCAATCCGTGGCGCAATTTCGCTGGGAAAGCCCCAGTTGGCGTTCCATTTGCGGCAATCGACACCGAATCGGTATTTTTATCCATCAAAGTTGTTGCAACTATGCATTTACCGTATGCGTCCGAATCGCCAACAACATGATTTATAGATAAACCTATACTGAATACGGGCTCTATAATTGTTGAACTTATTAAACGCGGCAATGGGAACACCAGTAATGCGCATACTATACCAAGTTTGATTAATTGACGACTGAAATCGGTCGCCGTTTTCCATGCCTTGTCAACCTTGGCATTCAAGAAACCTGATGCGATTGTCCAAAGAAAATAAATTGCCATCAATATCGCCGCCATAGGAATAACCACAGAACCAATTCCCGAATAAATTCGTGGCAAGATATTCGACATCGTCACCATAATCGACGAAAACATGTTGCATGTCCAACATGAAGAAAAAAATGTTAATGCGTCATTCATATTGACTGGCGCCATACTGCGCCATATTGAAACGCCCGCAATCGTTGCAACACCCGCCGCAATCAGCCACGGCAGTATCGCACCCGCCGTCAAAGGAAAGAATGATAAAAATACAATTAAAAATTTTTTTAACTTGCTCATTTTGTTTAATTATATCACAATTTCACAAAGATGTGATATAAATCAAATTATAAATGTAGGGGCGATGTTTTTAAAGAACAGATTTTTTATAAATCTTTTACGGCGAATCGTATTGCCGGTCGTGGTTATATGCACGGCATTCGCACCCGATGCAGCATTCGCAAAGTGGGAAATTGTGGACAAGTTAAATCTTGCGCCGTTTGTGCCGCGCGTTCTGGATGGCTTTATGATGGTTGCGCGGGGTGGATATGAATATTTTGTTGGTAACGGCGACGGCATAATATACCTTTTGGTTTGGGCATTTTGGGGCATATCAATTTTTATGTATGCATTCAAAATGTATTTTCCAAAAAGATGGATTGAATTTTTGGGGCTGTCGGGTGGCGGCGAAATGTGGGACGGCAAAGTCAAAGGTTTTGATGTCGCGCAAAAAACTTTAAAGAATTTAATGCGTGGCGTAATTGCAGCAACTTTCTTATTACAAGTGCGACCAGTATTTGTCACAGAATGGTTGGTAAACCCGTTCTTGGAATTCGGTGCAATTTATTCGGGGGCTATTTTAGATATGCAAAATGTTCCGGGTGTTGTGAAACAAAATGTGTCTTGTCCGCCCGCGGTAATGTCCGGTGATTGGATAAGTGAACGCAGTTGCAATTTCTTGGTGCAACCCGTATCAGAATTATCATCTGTGAATAATGCGGTTATAAAACGTGGTTTTGAATTTTTTGCACGCGGGGTTCGCGGACTTATGACACCAATACCACATGGCGGACAAAACATAATGAACATTATTACTGGTGTATTATTAGTGTTTGCTTTTGTTAGTTGTAATTTGTTTATGGCATTACTGATTATCCAAGGAATTTTTGATTTTGGTATTGCATTGATACTCTATCCGTTTAGTGTTCTGGCATGGGTTGCAAAGCCGAACGACAAATGGTTTGATATATGGCCGGCGTTCAGTGAAATCATCAAAGCATTAAGAACACTGGTTATCACAATGATCGCATGTGCGTTCATATTGATTATAAATGTTGCGGTGGTGCGCGCGTTATTTAATTTTGATTTATCTGTATTTATGGTGGCGGCTGGCGGTTCTGCATCAAGTAATGTTCCGGGCACAACCATGACAGGAAATGCGGTTGACTTTGGTGGACATTCTTTGTTGTGGCTTTCATCAATACTTACATTCTTTGTAATGAATGCAATATTTAATTTAACAAAAAAGCAATTGCAATCTTATTCTGGCGCAAAAACAGATTTGTATGACCAGGCAAAAAGTGATTTTAATTCAAATGTAAAAAAAGCAAAAAGTATTTATGCATCTGCAAAAAAAATAATTGGACTTGTTAAATAATGAACGGATTGATGAATTCTTTTGTTGATAGTGCTGTGCAGTGTTGGGGCTGTGGGGTGTTTGACAGCCTGTTTCGAATTGTCTCAAATGCGGGTGCCGCGGTATATCAAAAGGTTGCCGATATATGTTTTGTGATTTTTGCGACTTTGTTCATATTTTATGTTATATGGGCGGTGTGGAAGCATGTAAATCCGAAAAAGCCCGATGCATCGGATCCATTTTATATGAAAACCGTTGTGCGTGTTGTAATAAATTCTTTATTTGCGCTGACATTATTGGGTTTTGGTGTTGCGGTGCCGCGATTTATTACAACTGTGACATTTGAACCTGTATCCCAATTGACTTTGGTTTATACTGAATCAATATTAAAAACTACACCCGATGCTGTTGATGCACGCATCACTTATATTCCAAAGGAAATGTCAGACAATGGATTTTATCGTCCTCAGTTGCGTGATACAGTTATAAAAATAATGAAAACAACCGTGACAGTTTTCCAAGATTTTATGAAACTGGGGATTGCGGTTATGGACGATGCTTTTTCATGGAAAAATATTCATGGAATTGGTGATATATTCAGACACATTCTTATATTTGCGGTTGGATTGTATCTGTTCTATGGTTTCTTTAAGTTCTTTGTGCGTTTTTGTTTTTACTTTGTTGATGTAATTTTGGCGATGGCGATGTTTGCATTTATGTTTCCGATTGGTTTGGTTATGATGTCTTTCCGTGGTGGTGATATGCCCGAATGGATGTCGTCGTTGGGCAAAGGCTTGGGAACGAATCAATTAAAAAAATTGATAAACGCAATTGTCGCTTTGGGATCGGCTGTTATTACTTATATGGTTATAATGGTGATTATTGCACGATTCTTTACTGATTCAGGAATGTCTGTTGATACTTTGATGGCGGCGGCAACATCGGGTAATATATTTGCAGAAGATTTATCAGATGCAAATTTGGCAACTTTGACATTGACCGGTGTAATAATATTGTTGTATGTAATGAATTATATCTATAAGCAAATTCCAAATGTATCAAAAATGATACTTGGTATGTTTGGTGTGTCGGAAGAAAATAAAATGAGTGAGCAAATGGCGAATGACGCAGAAAAATTGGTCGGACTGGTGACCAGTGGTATAAAAAATATTGGTGGCAAAATTATAAATGGTGGCGTGGACGCACCCGATAAGAAAGACGACGGCAAAGGTGGCGATAAAAAATAATGAAAAAATTATTCTTAAGTTATCTTATTCGTTTTGTTTTCGGCGCAATCGCGCTTGGGGTTGGAATTTGGTATATAAGTTCATCGCTTGGTGGCGCGTCACTTTCATACACCAGTATGGACACATTTATGAATTCTATTGGTGCCGCCGATGGGAATATCGCAAATGCGTCGGGGTGTTTTCTTTGCGGTTACGTGAATGATTTGTTTGGTGTATTAGGTAACGCATCAGAAAAATTCTGGGCGGCAATATTAAATAATTTGTGGATATTGATGGTTGTTGGTTTTGGTATATTTTTATTTATCCACACAATCAAATATTTTTACAAAGCGATGACTGATGCCGCCGCAATGGACGGTAAAGAACAAAAGTTTGCTTTTGCCGCATGGTTTGACCCTGTGTGGCGGACGGGTGTGCGCGTAATGATTGTTGGCGCAATTATCGGTGCGTTTGGCATGGGCGGTGTTGATGCATTAAAAGTCCTTGGTGATATAGTTATTCAACCCGTTATGTACATTGGCACTCAACTTTCTATGGTTGCCACAGGTGTTATAAATTCGGCGAATTGTGTCCCCGCGGGCTTGGATCAAGCAAATGCAATGGCACCTGTTTCAAATGCATTTATGTGTATTGTTGGAAATATAAATACAGTCATGCTTGCGGGCGCGGCGGGCGGTTTCGCGCTGATGAATTATGCATGGATGGGATTGGGTGGCGGAGTATTGACATGGATTGCAGGATTGTTGACGGTCATGATGTTTGTTGTAATTGGATTTGATTTATTCTTTCAAATATTATCGGTCATATTTAAACTGGTTTTTGTTGTTATATTTTTACCGATATTTGTCGCCGCAACTGCATTCGAAAAAACTTGGAAAACTGCAAGCGGAGTATTAAAACGTGCCATCGACATGTTGGTCAATGCCGCGGTTAAAGTTATCGCGATATCATTAAAAGTCGTTATCATATACGCAATTGTTTCTTTTGCCGGGTCCGAAGTTTTTCCGGGTGCGGGTATATTTCCGCCACTTTTGCAAACTGAATCTCATGGTACTGAATCAGACGCGGTGCATGCGGTATTTGCAAAATGCGAATCGGTTGCCACAATTGATGGCGAAATAGATAAAGATTTATTCCATGATTGCTTTGAGATTGAAAAAGCAACTGTATCCGCACAATACCCACATGCGTTTGACTTTATGCGCGACGGTTGGGGATTTTTGATTTTGATGATTGGTTTGTTCTTTCTTTATATATATGTACTTAGTCCCCGAATTGATAAAATGTTGGCAGAAACACCGTCTTTCTTGCCATTTAAGAAGACGGGTGAATCTGAAAAGGGTGGTCTTGATGATTTCGGTGGTGAAATGAAAAAGTTTGGAAAACTTGCATGGAAAAAACCACAAGATTGGTTGGATAAATTGGTCAAAGAAAAATGAAGAAAGTGATAAGAAAATTTTTACATTTTATTTGCATCGCGATTTTTGCGTTTGGGGTTGTTGCACCCGCCTTGGCTGTTGATTCAAATTTGGTGACTGGGGACATTGGTGATTTTGGCAAATGGACCACAGAACATAATCAGGCAGAAATAGTCGGCACAATCAAAAATGATGTTGAAGCATTTTCGTCAGAATATGAACGTGAATATATTGAAACAGGTGTTCCAATTGAAGCCAAGTTAGGCGTTGTGTTTATAAGTGGCTTATCTTATGTTGCGCGTATTTTGGATAATTCGCTTATACGATTTGTTCGAATATTTTTGGTGGTTGCGTTTATGTTTTGGGTTATGTTCGAAGCATACAGACTTATTACTGACCCAAAAGTCAAAGCAATACCAACATTACAAGATATTTTGAAACGTGGAATAATTTTGGCTGTTTGGTTGATTGTTTTGGGATTTGGTTTGCAAACATTGTTTGGACAAATTATGGGACCGATTATGGCTTTTGGTTCTTATTTGGCGAATCTGATACTGGATACCGTTGCCCAGGCGGGTGGGTTCGTTTTATCTGATACATGTGATGCAATACAGAATTATGCTGCAACACACATGACCAATACGAATATTTTGGATTCACAATCTGCGGCAGATATTATTTGCGTGCCGACACGTATGTCATCTTTTTACTATGGAGCAATTAAATTCGGTTGGCAAATGATGGGGGCGGGGCTTGGGCACAGTGTATTTACTTTCATCACCGGTTTAGTGTTTGTGATTTTGTTTACATATACCGCATTCATGTTCGCATTTGTTGCCTTCGGAGTTATTGCAGATTTGTTCTTGGTTGTTATAATGTTGCCATTTACGGCAATATCTGAAAACTTGCATAAAACTTCTTATAAAGGCATTGCGGGCGATATTTATAATGGTTTTCTTGGTCTGTTCCATGGATTTGATTTATCATCGCAAGTCAAAAAATTTATTGATGCGGCAATTTATTTTGTATCACTGGCTATCATAGTTTCTATTGCAGGCGCGTTACTTGCCATGGGTATAGATTTGAATCATGCGACACATACTGTCACAATTATAAATGGCGATGTTTTAACATTGATGTTGATTGGCGCATTGGTGGCTTACCTTGCAACACACGCGGACGAAATGGCAAAACAAATCGGTGGTTCCATTGATTCCGCGATGGGTAATGAATTATCAAACGATGTAAAGAAACTTTATAATGATACAAAAAAGAAAGCCGAAGCTTTTATCAAGGCACTGAAAAAGAAATAGTTTTTAAACTATTCAACAATGGTAACAAAACTTCGCGCAACTTTTTTGATTCCTGTTTTATTAAAAGCAATCGTCAAAATGTCATCGTGCGATTCGATGACTACACCACGCCCCATATCATCATGCACGACCAATTTACCGACAATGTTTTCAAGTTTTGGCTTTGGTTCGCGCATCGGTCGTGGTGCCGTATATGTTGCAGGTTTGGTTCCGCCCGCAAAGTCCAAAAATCGCCCGTCCATTTCGGCAATAAATCGTGCCGGTGGATAATATTGCCGCGAACCAAAAATCACTCGCGACATAGTGTTTGTTATAATCGCACGTCGCCGCGCACGCGTTAATGCAACATATGCCAAACGACGTTCTTCTTCGATTCCGCCTTCTTTGATTGATTTATCATTTGGGAAAATACCATCTTCCCACGCAGGCAAAAATACTGTATCAAATTCCAATCCCTTGGCGGCGTGTATTGTCATAATGTTTACCGCGGGCGCATCTGAATTTAATTCGTTATCATTTTCATCCGTGGTCATCAATGCCGCGTGCTCCAAAAATTCTGGCAAAGAATCATAAGTTGCGATAACATTATTCACCAATTCACGAATATTTGACAAACGGTCTTCGGCATCGGGATCGCGTGATTCGCGCCAATATTTAAGGTATCCCGCATCTTCCAGTAATTTATTTACCGCATCTTTTGGTTGCATGCTACGCCAGTCAAAATCAAACACCGACGCAAATTCATTTGCCACAATTCCTTGCTTTCCACTGAACCCGGCGGTGCGCAAACCATGCAACAAACCGCCACCCGCCGCACGCATCTTTGCAATTGCCGCGGGACCGAAACCGCGTCGCGGACGCGCAATAATTCGCGCAAAAGCGATATCGTCCATGGGATGAACCAACAAACGCACATATGCAACCACGTCGCGAATTTCCATTCGGTCATAGAACTTTGTTGTGCCAACCAAACGATACGGAATTCGCGCAGTTGCGAATTCTTCTTCGAATCCGCGTGAAAGTGAACCGTTACGAATCAGAACCGCATAATCGGAATATTTCCCATTTGCATATTTCAATATCGTGTCGGCAATTAATTTTGCCTCGTCATAATTCGATGGCACGGTCAAAACATATACCGGTTCACCCACAGATTTGTCATCCACCGGTCTCAGGTCTTTGCCTAAACGCCCGTTGTTATGTCGTATCAGGGAATTCGCCGCACCCAATATATTTCCGGTGCTGCGATAATTTGTTTCCAATCGTATAATTTGCGCACCCGCAAAGGTTTTATCAAATTCCAAAATGTTTTTTATTTCTGCACCGCGCCAAGAATATATCGATTGGTCATCATCACCAACGCAGCAAATATTTGGCACATCAATGTCGCGCGTCAAAGACCGCAAAAATTGCATTTGCGCGTTATTCGTATCTTGGAATTCATCAACCATAATATATTTGAACTGTCGCGCGTATTTTTCGCGAATATCTGGTGCCGTTTCAAACAAGTCCAGCACCTTTAATATAATATCACCAAAATCAACCGCGCCAACCCGTGCCAGTTCCGCGTTATAATTGTCCAAAATCTGTTTCGTTCGTGCGCCAATATCTAAATTTTGTGTGCGGCCGCGATCTTTGATATTTGAAATTTTTTCCACCCATTCCGCCGCATCAAATTCCTTGGTATCGGCGCCCATCGCGGCAAAAACATTTTTCAAAACAGATTTTTGTTCATCTTCGCCGTATATTATAAAGTCTGATTTCAACCCGGCCCGCGCAGCATTCGCACGCAGAATACGCAGACATATCGAATGAAAAGTTCCGCACCACAAATCCCGTGCATAAAAATCGCCCGCCATATTTGCCAAAATGTCCGCAATGCGATTTTTCATTTCGTTTGCGGCTTTGTTAGTAAATGTTAGTGCCAAAATCTGCCACGGGGCGGCAAGACGATTCGCCAAAATATACGCAACACGCGTCACCAAGACCCGTGTTTTTCCCGTTCCAGCACCCGACAACACCAAAACCGGACCGTCGGTCGTTTCAACCGCCTTTTTTTGTTCCGCGTTAAGATTTGCTAGCATTGATTCCATCGTTTGGTTATAATACAGGAAAATAATAAACCAGTGGTGCAATTATGGCAAGGGTTATTTGTTTTGATATTGAAACAACAGGCTTTGAATACCTGCGGGGTGACCGGTGTATTGAAATCGGCGCGGTGGAAATAGTTGACGGTAAAATTACAGATAATACTTTTCATGAATACATAAATCCCGAAGGTAAAATTATTCCGCCCGAAACATATATGGTTCATAAAATTTCAAATGCGTTCTTGGACGACAAGCCGAAAATGTCGGTGGTTGCACCGCGGTTTCTGGAATTCGTTGGTGATTCACCGATTGTCGCACATAACGGGCTGGACTTTGACTTTCCGTTTGTGAATCATGAATTGGGTATGCTGGGCTTGCCGCCGATTCCGCGTTCACAAATGATGGATACATTGGTCATCGCACGAAATCGTGTATTTGGACCCAAGGCATATACACTGGACGCGTTGGCAAAATGGTTTGGAATATCACTGACCGCACGTGCAGATGCACACGGTGCGTTGATTGACTCTGAAATTCTGGCCAAGGTTTATTTGGAATTGGAAAACACTGCACCCGCGCCCGAAATTTCTGAAATAGTTGAAAAACAGCACGAGGCTTTTTTGAAACACCCGAAAATAGGTTCGAACTTTCCGCATCGCGAATTCCCAGCACCCGACGATGAACGCGCCGCCCACGATGCCTTCATGGCAAAAATTGCCGAGTGATTAATAATATAAGGATATAAAATGGAAAAATTTTACGAATTATTCAGACGAAATTTGAAAACAAAGCGTTTGGAATTGCGTGTTTTGGAACCAACAGAAGAAAATGCCAGGTTGGTGTGGAATGCCATCAAAAACGAAAATCCTGCGAATTTTAAGTATGTGAATTGGACCCCGGAATATAAGAAACCATTGCCGGAATCATTCGAAGAAACATTAAAACAAATGAAACAAGAGCAAGAACGCGATGTTATTCCAAACGGTGCAGTATGGTATGTGTTTCACGATGGTAAACTGATTGGACATCATGGTGTGTTTTACTTTGATAATAACAAATCTATGCAATCTGGAAATGTATGGTTTGTGAAATCCGCCCAGGGGCAAGGTTTTAACCAAGAAATCTGGTCATTGTTAATAAAAAAGGCCTTTGAGGAATTGGGCGCAAACCGAATAATGCGTCAATGTATGGCGGACAACAAACAATCGCAAAAATCCATCAGCGGCAGCGGATTTCATCTTGATGGACGTGTGCGTGCATCAACAATGATGCCAGACGGTACATTTATGGACCAATTGGTGTTTACAAAACTGGCCAATGAATATAAAAAATAAAATTAAATGTGGGTGGTTAATATGAACGGCAAACCTAAAACTCTTTATCATGGAACACAAAAACAAATAAAAGATGGTGTAATTCGTCCAATGCCTGCACATCGAAATAACATGAAGACCGAAGTGACGGCTGTATTTGCGACATCTGATTTTGTGCACGCTAAAAATTATGCTTGTATGAGATTGATAGCAAGTGGTTGGAAATCCCCGGCAATAAGCGACACATTATATATTCAAAAATTAAACCCTGATATTTCCGGCAAGAAAGCATATGTCTATGAATTGGATTCCGATGGGTTTGAACAAGATGTCGATGGTAATTATTATTCTTTGACCGATAAACCGATAAAAAAAGAAACCACAATAGATGTTACGCAAGAAATCCAAGATGGTAAAATAAAAATATATGTCTTGAAACCAGGATTAGACTGTCCATCGGATCGTGGCGATATATGGGCAGAACTTGTTAAAAACAAAGATAATTTTGAATTATATAAACCAAACACAAACAATGTAAACATGTCTGTTTTGGCACAAACTGTAAAGAGTGCTAGTTTAAATAAATGATTTATTTCTGTTTTGGTTGTGTTTTTAACAACCATTCTGGCGGTTCTGGTAAATTGAATTTTTCCCCGTCCCATTGCAGTTTTATATATTCTGCATTTGGCATACTTCTAAAATCAAAATTGGTAAAACGCCGAACAAAAACACTAATAACGCCCGCATGAGTCGCGACTCCGACTGTCTTAGCATCTGTATTTTTAGCAATTTTTGTTATTGTGTCGCAAACGCGTTGAACAAACGTATTATCACTTTCGCCATTTTCTGGTGCATAATCGCCATTAAATAGAAGAGCCGCAGGCATATCTATATTTTCTTTGGTCAAATCAACCGGCGTATCTGCTGGTGCATCTGTAAGATTCATTATCTTACCACAAAGCACCCCAAGATTTCTTTCACGCAACCCTGGGTCGGTTATAATTTTTACCTTTCTATCACCCAAAACAATCTTTGCAGTATCAAAAGCCCTGGATAATGTTGAACTATATACACAATCAAAGTGCACATTTGATAAATTTTTTGCCAAAGCCTGCGCTTGTGCGATTCCATTACTATTCAGTGGTATATCCAAGAAACTTTGGACTCTCTTTTCTACATTGTAATCGGTTTGCCCATGTCTAAATATATAAAAATCCTGTTTCATATATAAAACCTCCGCGACCGATTGTACCACAACGTTCTAGAATTACAACTTTTTTAAGTGTATGCCATATGCGAAATTTTTGAGTTGATTTTCCGCAGATTGATCAAGAAATAATAGATTTAAAACACGAACTTGTGGTATAATGACTCACGCAAAAAAGGATTTAGTATGCGTTTGATTTGGCAACAAAAGAATTTCAATGACGATATAGAATTTATTCTGTTTAATCAGCGCGATGAAACGCCTGAATGGTGGCGAAAACAGTTGTTCCGTGCATATCCCGATTTGGACTATGAATACATAAAATCTTTACCAGAATCAAAACGATTTGAATATATTACAGAACAAATGCTAATTCAGGCACAAAAACGACAGGATATTATCAATAATTCCATCAAAATGTTTAAAAAAGCATGGGAACAGATTGCCGACAAATTAGATACTATATACAGTTCTGCGTTTGATAATGATTGCACCGACATATTAAATGATATGGTGGCAGAAGTCGGTTTAGACCCGATTTGTCCGCGTAATATCTCTGACCACAGTTTCCATATTTATCATTATTTTGAAACTGGGTATGCTATGTCAACCGCATTGCACGAAATAACTCATTTCGTTTGGTTTTACTTTTGGCAAAAGCATTTCAAAGATAAACCAGATGAATATGATTACCCGCATTTAAAGTGGTTATTGTCTGAAATAGTGGTTGAAACAATTATTCGTAATTCAAAGATAAACGATTTGATTAAACAGCCGCAATACATTGCATATTCGTATTTCTATGGTATGGAAATCGGTGGCGAATTGATATTTGATACAATGAAAAAGTTATATTTGAATCGCAAAGATATTTATGATTTTATGGAAAAATCGTTTGAGTGGATTAAAGCAAACGAAACAGAATTGCGTAAAAAAATAGCAAAAGCAGAAAGGTAGGAGCAGTGAAACCTTTATCGCAATTTCCGCAAACTATTGAAACACCAAGGTTGGAGCTAAAGGTGGTTTTGCCCACACAGGCTAATGCAGAAACCTTTTTCGATATGATAGAGCAAAACCGTGATTATCTGGAGGCATGGCAAGGACATTTTGCCGAATTGCGAAGTGTTGATGATGTGATAGCGTACCTGAGCAAGCGGGCAAATCAAATAACCACAAACGAAGGTATTTGTTTTTATATTTATCACAATGGTGAAATAATTGGCCGCATCAGATTTTTTCATATTCACGATAATGAATGTGAAATTGGGTATTGGTTGGCGCGGTCTGCCGCGGGATATGGTTATATGACCGAGGCATTAACTGCACTGGAAAGCGAATTATTTGCGTTTGGTTTTGATAAAATCACATTAGACATTGATGCGGGAAATACAGCATCTGAAAATGTCGCCAAACGCAATGGTTATACGTTGGTCAAATGCCTGCCGATGGCATCATGGGCCAAATGTGTCGGCAAATGCGATTCTTTGATTTACGAAAAACGCAAAATTTAAATTGTGGACATTACTCATTACCACAAACGTACGCGGGATTCAGGAGCAAGGTACATCTTGTCGTTGGGTTTAACATTAAATGCGTCATACCATGCGTCTATGTGCGGTAATATTCCATTCACGCGCCAACGATTTAATGAATGCTCATTGGTTTTGGTTTGAACCAATGCTTGTTCGGGTCTTATATTACCCGCCCATGCACCCGCGTATGCGATAAAGAATCGCATATCGGGTGTTAAACCGTCCACCGTTTCGGATTCACGACCAAAGTTTTTATATGCCGTGTATGATATAGTTACACCACCATAATCCGCCAAGTTTTCACCCAATGTGAATTCTCCATTTGCGTGGACATCGGGCGCAACCAAGATGTTATCAAAGAATTTCTTCATAACATCGGCACGCGCTGTAAACGCCGCGGCATCGTCCGCCGTCCACCAATCGCGCATATTGCCGTTTGCGTCAAAGTGCCGACCAGAATCGTCAAACCCATGTGTCATTTCATGTCCGATAATCGCACCAATCGCGCCATAGTTAAACGCATCATCCGCACCCATGTCAAAGAACGGATATTGCAATATACCCGCGGGGAAACAAATCTCGTTCGTTGATGGATCATAATATGCGTTGATTTCATGCGCATTCATATACCAGATATACGGGTCTTTTTTTGCACCTATTTTTGCCAACCAAAAATCATCTTCAAATTTTGCAACACGCATCATATTTTCAAATAACCCCGCATTCGCGTCCAATTCCAGTTTCGAATAATCGCGCCATTTGTCAGGATACCCAATTTTTGCACGAAAAGAATCCAATTTTTCCATGGCGCGTGCGCGGGTTTCATCGGACATCCAATCCAGTTTTTCCATACGCAATTTATACGCACGACGCAGGTTTTCAACCAAATCTTGCATACGTTTTTTTGCCGCCGCCGGAAAATATTTTTCAACATAAAGCCGGCCAATTTCTTCACCAACCGTTCCGTCCAATATTCCAATAGCGCGTTTCCAACGTGGCTTTTTTTCTTTTTGACCCGACATTTCGCGGTTAAAGAAATCAAAAGATATATCATATGTCGCATCATCCAAGAATGTATCCGCCGCCAAAATGACACGATATTTTAAATAAGATTTTATCAATTCTAAATCTGTATCATTTATGATTTTTATTGATTCACGGATTGCCGCCGGTTGTCCAACATTCAAGTATTCTGCGGCGTTCACGCCACGCGCATCAAAGTAAGTTTTCCAATCAAACCCAGCATATTCGCGCATAAAATCATCACGCGACATTTTGTGATAATTTGCGTGTGGGTCGCGCAAGACTTCTTTGGTAAAGAACGATTTTGCCATGCGCTCTTCGAATGCATAGATTTTTTTTGCATCCGCATTCAAACCAAAATTTTTAAATTGCGCCGCAATAAAATCGATATATTTCTTGCGAATTTCTTTTGTGCGCGCATCATCGTCAAAATAATAATCACGCGGCAACCCAATTCCGCCTTGGTGAATGTTATACAGGTAATGTTCGCTGTCTTGTTCATCAAGTCCAACCGCATCAGACCAAAAAGATGCAAAATACACATGATTTTTACCAAGATATTTTGGTAAATCTTCCCTGGTTTTTATAGCATCGATTTCATCAAAATATTTTTTAACCGGTGCGATTTTTTCCATATTTAATTTGTTTTCATCCATCGCAACGCGATACAGCGCACCGATTTTTCCGTTGTCGTTTTCGGCAATTTCGCGCACACGTTCCAAATTCTTTTCGTGTAAAATTTCAAACGCACCATAACGAGTGTAATCATCAGGAATCGGATTTGCACGCCGCCAACGCAGTGTTACATAATCAAAAAAATCATTTGCGGGATTTATTGTCTTTTCCAAACTGTCCGATGTAAAGCCTGTATTCATTTTGTTTCTCCTTTGATAATCAGTGGCGAAAATTATTGTCACCACAACGCCAATTATTCCCAAGATATTTAACCAAGTATGCCGCATTTTATTTTACCAATTTTGTTATTAAATCATCCAAAACCATAATTCCTTCATCTGTGGCGACGATTCGGTCGTCGCATGTGAACATTAACATATTTGAATTCAATTTTGCAAATTCTAAATCAATTATTTTTTTTACCGTATCATCCAATTTAACGCCGCGTTGTGTGCGCAGCCCCGTTATAACCCGTTCAATCGCACGGGTGTCATCATCAATAGGTTCAAATTTTTTATATGCACCTAATTCTTCGTACCATGTGTCGTCCATAAAAATACGACCCGCGGCACCCCGGCCAATGCCAATATATGGGTTGCCATCCCACACATTTACATTATGCTTGCATTCATTACCGAACGCGCAATAATTTGAAACTTCATATCTAGTCAAATTTAATGTATCTTGGATTGCCGTATACATTTCCGCCATTTCAGAATTTGATGGCATTTGTAAATTCATTTTGCCGAACGGGGTTTCGGGCTCAACAGTTAATTCATACATCGAACAATGCGAAATCCCGATTTCATTTATATCGTGGCAAATTTTTATTACATCGTTCACCGTATCATTTGGCAAACCATAAATAAAATCTGCGGACACACGTAAGCCGCGTTGTAACCCAATATTTATCAAATTTCGTGCATCGGACGCACTGTGAATACGCCCCAAAAATCTTAATTTATCATCGTCAAAAGATTGCGCGCCCACCGACAATCTGTTTAATCCGGCGGCACAAAATTCACCAAGTTTATAATTATCTATGGTTGCCGGATTTGCTTCCACGGTTATTTCGGCATTTGATTCAACATCGAAATTTTCACGCAATGTATCCATTATTTTCGTAAATGTTTGCGTTGGCATCAAAGATGGCGTTCCGCCACCAAAAAATATCGTCGGCACAGAAATTCTGCCTAAATGTCCGGCCCAATAGTGAATTTCATCGATAATTCCGCGACAATACTCGTCCCAATCGGGGGTTGCGCACGCGTGCGAAAAAAACGCGCAATATTTGCATTTTTTGACGCAAAAAGGGACGTGAATATAGATATTATGTACAACCATCATATTGGCTTTATATTACAACGGTGATTTTGCATTTCAAGTCATAAAGTTCTTTTTCTGGGAACAAAAATATGATATAATACACCAAGAATCTAAGGAATGAAAAAGGGACTTATATCGTTTTTATCGGCGCTTTCTGCACCTTTTGCGGCGTTTGCCGCGAACGAGGGTGTACCGGTGTATTATCAAAATGCGGCGCCGGCGAATTCAAATCAGTTGAACTATGGTAATTATGCCAACCAAGGATACACCAAATATGTCGGACAATCGGGTTCAAAACAGATTGTCGGGACACGCACTTATTCTTATACCAAGGAAAGACGCGTATCTCCGACCGTTGCCACATACAACCAGAATATGAACTATATTAACTCGGGGACTATGACGGTGAACGGAATCGCAACCCCCATGGATCAACAACGTTCTACTTATGTCTATGGCGGATATTCGCGCAGGTTCGCTGACTTTGAATTCAAGACCGGTGTAAATTCCATATTGGAATGGGATGATATGGTATTCGATGAATTGACCATTGGGGCGCGACACAATTTTGCAATGCGCAATTTTGATATATTTGCTTTTGGAGAATATACATATGGCAAGATGTCACACGGCGGGCTGTCCATGGATTATGATTTAGAACCATATAATTGGGCGGAACCCGATATTGGTATATTTACAATATCTATGGGCGGTCAATCAGGCGAATCCCAGCACTTGCGTTTAGGAATTGGCGCACATCATATTTGGGATATTGCTGGATGGAAGATATCGCCGGTCATTGGGTATGAAATATTCAAACATGATTTGGAAATGTCTGATCATTTATATCCAAACCAAGGGGTATATCTGCCATTATTGACCGAAACAGGCCAATACGTGTATGGCGACGCACGCGGAAATTATTATTCTATGCCGACGACCGAAACACCGCCCGAAGATTGGTACCAGGTTTGTATGGGCCCCGAAGACATCAAGGTTGTTGTGCAAAATGGTACAAGTAGTGGTTATGTGACCGCGTTGGGCGACACGCTTTATACCACAGACTATACACAGTCCATGGGCGACATTTGGGGCGTATCGATGGGCGAATGCGTGATTATCGGTGGCGATGGTCCGATTCGCGTTGGTGGTGTGACTCATATCTATAACACGACTTGGAGTGGGTTCTACTTTGGATTAGAGGTTGAAAAGCAAATGACTTTGTCCGACAAATTGCGTTTCTATGCCCAAGTCAGTTTACCAAAGTATTCGTCCGAAGGCATTTGGCCCAACCGCGATGATTGGCAACAAAACCCGAGTTTCTTGGACGAAGGCAGCAACGGATCATACTCGTACGCCGCCGAAATGGAATACAACATGCGCCTTTCGCCGCGTTTTGAATTGGCGTTAAAGGTTGATACAAATGTTTTCCATGTTGGCGATATTCCGGGTAAATTATATGTCGCGCAATTCACAGAATTCGCCATAGACCCCGAGACCGGTCAATACTTGTTGGACGATAATGGTTTGCCTTATTTGGTGACAACGCCCGCGCATACCGAAAATGTCAGCAGCGCGTTAAAGTATGCAACATGGCAATCGTTTGGTTTGCACCTTGGGTTCAAGTTTGCTTTTTGATGGGGTGATGCTATGCGGTGCCCACGTCTGATTTTTGCGTTTTTTCTGGTGTTACCAAAATTTGTATTTGCCGAAGAATGTATATTTAACAATGACCGTTGGGACGCGGTATTGGACGATATTCGCACCCGCGCCATCGCACAAAATATATCGGCGGAAACCATAAATGCAACTTTGCGCAGCCCTGCGTTCATACCGTCAATTGTAAAAAGTGACCGAAACCAATCAGAATTCAAATTGACACTGGATGAATATTTGACGCGCACAGTGAACGCAACAAGAATTGCAAATGGTCGCGTAATGCGTGCAAAATATCCAACAATGCTGAACCGTGTGGAAAATATATACGGCGTACCACCACATGTGATTTTGGCGTTTTGGGGAATGGAATCGAACTATGGTGAAGTCAAATCCAAACATCGTTTGGTTGATGCGTTTTTTACACTGATTTATGAAGGTCGGCGCGCAAAGTTCTTTGGTGACCAATTATTGGCATTGATGAAAATTGCCAATAATAATAAACTGGATATAAACCAAATCCGCGGCAGTTGGGCGGGCGCAATGGGACATTTTCAATTTATTCCGACCACATTGGCATCATATGGTGTTGATGGTAACGGCGATGGTCGGATTGATATTATCGGCAGCATCGGTGACGCAATGCACAGTGCGGGAAATTACCTTAGTAAACTTGGGTGGAATCCGCGGGAACGTATTGCACGACGAGTGATTTTGCCGGGGAATTTTGATATGTCTTGGTTGGACGGTAAGACAAAAAAAACACTGAACGAATGGGCGCAAATGGGAATTACTAACCCCGACGGCACGCCGATTCCGACAGGGACTATGGTTGCAGGAATCGTTGCCGATGTTGCGAATTTGCCCGTTGCGCTTGATGACGAATTTAACCCCGATACAGATTTTGCGCCGATGCCGGTAATAACCGCGTATTTGACATATCCAAATTTCTATCGTATCAAGAAATGGAATAATTCAAATTGGTATGCGATTGCCATCGCTGAATTGGCAGATAAATTAAAAAAATAAAACTATTGCGCGCGGGTCTTTTGTCTGGTAACCTTAGGTTATAACACTAAGGAATAACTATGGCTATTAAGGTTCGTGATTTCGAAGTTCGACTGACACGCAACAAAGAAGAACGTCGCATGGTGCGTCGTTTGCGATACGATGTTTTTGTTTTAGAAGAAGGTGCGTCTGCAACCCCAGAGCAACAAGAGTTGCACGAAGAATTTGACGATTATGATAAATATGCCGAATACATGGCGGTATTTCATGGCGATAAAATCGTTGGAACTTATCGCATCATTGACAAGAAAGCCGCGGACAAAATGGGCGGCTTCTATACCGAAACAGAATTCAACATTTCTAAAATTAAAAAGGCGTCTGATAATATTGCCGAAATGTCGCGCGCGTGTGTCGCGGCGGAATACCGCGAAAACGCGTTGGTTATGCGCATGCTGTGGGCGGGTCTAAGCGAATATGTTTTGCGCCGTCGTATTGCGGTTTTGTTCGGTGTTGCGTCTTGGGTTGGACAAAAACCCGTAGAATCAGCCCAGGCGATATCATACCTGTATTATAATCATCTTTCGCCTTTACGGTTGCGCGCGCGGGTGATTCCCGAAAACTTTGCAGACGGTGCCGACCCACGCATGGCGAAAATGAATATCTTGCCACGTGCATTTGTCGAAGAAGAAAAGGCAAAAAAACAGATGACACCACTTATCAAAGGTTACCTGCGTATGGGGGCGACTTTTGGTCAAGGTGTGTTTATTGATAAACCTTTTAATACATACGATGTGTTCGTAATGATGCAGTCCAAGAATATGGATGCTGCATATCAAAAGCATTTCTATGGTCGTGAAAACGCGCTTGAACATTTGGATGTAAAGCCACGTCCGATTCAGACACTGGGCAAGATTATGCTTTTGCCAATTACGGGACCGTTAAATATGTTGGGTGCATTCTTTGAATTCTTGCTGCGCGAAGACGCGGCGGACGCTGAATTTATCGATGAAACCGCACCAGAACAGACCGAGGATTAAAATGTCGCGTGTTCGCAAACAAAATCTTTTTAATACTTTGACTGGCACGATGCGTTTCGCCGCGTTTTGGATTATGGTCGTTGCACAAATGCCGATTATATTCTTGTTGCCACGGCGGACAAAAGTATCTGTGTGGTATATGGGTGTGTTTATGAAAATCTTGCTGGTCTTGGCAAGTATTAAAATCGTAAAGCACGGCAAGATGTCCGACAAACGACCGCTGTTGGTTGCGGGTAATCATATTTCCGTGTTTGAAATTGCAACTTTTCCCGTGATGTTCGGGGGCAGTTTTATTTCAAAAAACGATGTCCGTCATTGGCCACTGGTCGGTTGGATTGCAAACAAGTTCGGTGTTGTATTTATTGACCGCCGTCCATCGCATGCCGCGGAAGTCTTGGCCCAGGTCCAAGATGAAATCGCACATGTGCCTTATCCACTGTATATCTTTCCCGAAGGAACAACAACAAACGGTGCGTATGTCAAAGAATTCAAAAGCCCGCTGTTCAATGTTGCCGAAGGAACAGATGTTACGGTGCAACCGGTTGTTATTCGGTACTGTCACCACGACGGAACACCAATTAGCGATGCGGATTTGGCGGAACACTATGCGTATTTTGACAATGCAAAGCAGACCCAAGGTCCCCGCTGTTCACGTGAACGCAGTGCATTTGGTCAAATCTTTCACATAATGGTTCTGGGCGGTTTCCGCGTAGATGTATATATGTTGCCGCCGCCGCCATTGGGCGGTATGGACAGGAAGCAAATTGCACAAACAATGCACAAAATAATTTCAGATAAATATATGGAAACCAAGGAAAAAACAAAATGAAAACAGCGATTACACCCACACGGGCGGAAAATTTCAGTGAATGGTATCAAAATTTAATTGTTGCGGCGGATTTGGCGGAAAATGCGCCGGTTCGTGGCTGTATGACGATAAAACCATATGGTTGGGCGATATGGGAACTGATGCGCGATGCGATGGACAAAAGAATCAAAGAAGCGGGCGTTTTGAACGCGAATTTCCCGCTGTTGATTCCGATTGAGTTCTTTAATAAAGAAGCCGAACACGTTGCTGGCTTTGCCAAAGAAGCCGCGGTCGTCACACACTATCGTTTGAAAATGATAGACGGAAAATTGCAACCCGACCCGGAATCTAAACTGACCGAACCGTACATTATTCGTCCAACATCCGAAACGATTATCGGCGAAGCAATGTCGCGTTGGGTGCAATCTTATCGCGATTTGCCGTTAAAGTTGAATCAATGGGTCAACGTGATGCGTTGGGAAATGCGTCCACGTATGTTCTTGCGGACTTCGGAATTTAATTGGCAAGAAGGTCATAATGTGTTCGCTACGCACGAAGAGGCGAATGCTGACGCACGCAAAATGCACCGCGTGTATGGCGACTATATGCGTGATGTTTTGGCGATTCCGTGCATTATGGGTGAAAAGACACCCGAAGAACGGTTCGCCGGGGCCGACCACACATACACGGTGGAACAGATTATGCAGGACGGCAAAGCCCTGCAGGCCGGAACTTCGCACGATTTGGGGCAACATTTCGCGCGGTCTTTTGGCATAAAATATCTGGCGACGGACGGCAATTTGACCTATGCTTGGACAACATCGTGGGGAACATCAACACGTATGATGGGTGGACTTTTCATGACGCACAGCGATGATGACGGACTGATTCTGCCGCCGGCGGTCGCCCCGCACCAAGTTGTGATAATTCCAATTACTCGCGGTGATGAAGATACATCCGCGATGAATGAATTCTGTGCCAATTTGGAAAAGCAACTGCATGACCGCGGCATTCGCGTATTGACCGATAATTCTGATATGCGCGCGCCCGACAAAATGTGGAAGTGGATTAAACGCGGCGTGCCAATTCGTGCGGAAATTGGTGGACGCGAATTAGAAACAAGCACCGTAACAATAACTCGGCGCGATTTAGGCAAATCTTCACGCGAAACTATTTCGGTGGTTGATTTTGGTGAAGTCATCGAATCTTTGTTGTCGGCGATTCAGCGGGATATGTTCACCGCCGCCGCCGCGCGTAACAAAACGATGATTCATGAAGTTCGCGATTTGGCAGAATTGGCGACGGAATTGGAACGCGGCACAGTTGGATTTTTCCGCATCAAATATGAAGCGACAAAAACAGCGGAGTTTGATGCATTGATGGAAAAATATAAAATCACGCGGCGTTGCCTGGACGATGCCGACCCGACATTTGTATTCGTTGCAAAGTCGTATTGATAAACGGGCGCAAATGCACCCGTTTGTTAAATCCTAATTTGACGGCAGATAATTTTGATTTATCGGACCGGCGATAAAATTGTCACTGCCTTGGTTGATAAAAAAGGTTTGCGTCACAGTATCATAGAGTCCAACGACATTGTCGCTGTTGCGCCGTACGGGAATAAAGTTTCGCGCCATTTCATAGTTTTTATATATTCTGAAAGTATACAATTTTACTTCTGCAGCGGCATTGTTCTCGGCATAAGTTGGATTTCCAAACAAATATAACGGACTGTTATCGGTTATGGAACGAGAAAAATTTTCGGATGTCGTATTATTAGCAACGGTAAGACTGCGCAAGTCTGCGGTGGTGACCGTTTCAATATTATATTTTATGTGTATTTGTATAGGCAGCAAGGTCGATTGATTAAATAAACTTGTGCCGTTTGTATAAACCTGAACGCCGGAATTTGGGGTTGATATGTAAAATATTCTTGAACCGTTGGCATAATCTGCGGCACGTCTTAGGAAAGTCACTGTGCTGGTCACTTTGATACTGGTGGTATCGGGTGCCAATGTCATACCTGTATCGATGTATTGAGTGCCGGTAGTTTCAATATATTCTAAACGAGTATAATCGTTTGGTACGATGTCTTTGGCTTGGATTCCCCACCACCAACAATCTGTCGGATTATCTGGATCATACCGAGTGCATATAAACTCGCCATTTATTGCCATTTGAACGGCGGCGTTCGCGGTCGCGGCGGTAACAAGTGTGTTTTCTTGTGTGGCATAAGATGCGGTTTCATCATAAATTTGTTTTGTGCCGATACCGTCCGTCGCGGTTGAATCAAAGGTCATTACAATATCATTACCCGCCGCGGGGATTGTTGGTTGTTTTGTGGCAAGTTCCGTATCGACATACTCTTTTGACGTTGCCGCATTTTCATTTGCCGCACGTGCGCCACATACACAAAACAAACATATAATTGCAAATAAAACTTTTTTCATAATTTAACTCCCTTTGTTCCTTACACTAACCACTAAATAAACATGTCGAATCGACATGTCGGGGTGTTCACAAATCACACATAACCATGACTCCAAAGGCCTTTTGCCGAAGCATTATAGCCATTGGCACCCCAACACGGGGCAAATAGAATCACGGCACAAAAAATCGGAATTTTTGCGGATTACGACATAATGTGCCGGTTATGCGTGGGCTTGTGACAGCCCCGAATCGAAATCGCTTTCGACTCGTTTCTATCATATCAAAATTTTTAATTGTCGGTCAACAAATAAAATTATCGCGTTGCAATAAATGTGTCGCCATTGATGTCCGTAATTTTAACGTCGCATATGGTGCGTTCGGGAATCGATTTACCCGAAATCCGCACAGAAATATCATCGGGCGTGCGCGCCATATTGTTGCTTTCGACCAAGACTTGCACGTTTTTTCCAATTTGCGTTCGCATAAATTCGCCTAAGTTTTCCGCCGCCGCATCGGTTATGATTTTTACGCGTCGCTTTGATTCATTTCGCGGAATTTGATTTGACATGGTCGCTGCAACGGTCCCGGGGCGCGGGGAATAAGGAAATGCATGTATTCGAATCGGGCGCAGTTCCCGCACCAATTCCAATGTTTCGTTAAATAATTCCTCTGTTTCGCCCGGAAAACCACAGATTATATCCCAACTGAAACTGATGCGACCACCCGCGATGCGCACCAATTCGCGCACTGTGTTTGCCGTGTGCCGCCGCCGCATTGCCGATAAAATTGTGTCTGAACCCGATTGCATGGAAAGGTGCAAATGCGGCATAAACCGCGATTCGGTCTTCATTTGTTCGATAATATCACGAATCGCCGGCACCGCGGGGTCAACCGAAGAAAGCCGCAGTCGACGCAATTCCGGCACATCCGCCAACAATCGCCGACATAAATCAGATATCAAAAATGGTGCCCCATCATAAACGCGCACATAAGACGCCGCATCCACACCCGTCAGTACGCATTCGCCGAAACCTGCATCAATGGCGGCGCGCACATCCGCCAATATATCGGCATAGTCAAATGAAACCGCCGGTCCACGCAAAAGGCGGGTCACACAATAAGTGCAATCGTGGTTGCAACCATTCTGGATTTGAATAAATTTCTTGGACAGGTGCGATTCAGAATCAAATTTGCCGCTGATTTCTGCGCGACACGCGCTTTGCGCCGTCAAATAAGCGTCTATATTCATTTTTTCCGCATTTGGAATCACTACCGCCCCCGGAACGCGCGCAAAAAGTGCGGGATTTCGCGTCGCACCACAGCCCGTCACAAAAATATTGCACCCGGGGTTTTCACGTGCGATTCGGCGAACCGTTTGGGCACATTGACGTTCGGCTTCGGCAGTGACAGAGCAAGTATTGACGATAACCCCGCAAATTCCGCGCGCAGTCAGCATTTTCTTAATCTTGTCGCACTCCATCGCGTTCAGTCGGCAACCGAAAGATAACGTCTTAATATCATTTTTATTATTTTCTGCTTGCATTTTGACCATCCATGGGGCATTATAACGGGACGAAAATATATTTCAACAAAGGATTTAATATGGCACGCACAACAAATGCTGACACTTTACCGTTTGTAGAAAGCAGATATGAACTGGGCGTTTTGGCGGCGCAACGGGTTCGCGACCTTAACGGGGGCGCGGCACCGGTTGTAGAACGCAAAGATGACAAGCCGACCGTGATCGCGCTGCGCGAAATCGCAAGCGGCAAGTTGGATATCCCCTCGGTTCGTCATGAATTGGTGCAATCTTTCAAAGATACTCCGACAATGGAAGAAGACGAAAATTTATTGGAAGTTGGCACGGTTGACCCCGCACTGCGCGAAATTGATGCAGAATTAGAGGAAACTTTGGCGGGTGATGCGCCGGTTGATGCCGCCGAATTGGTCGAAGAAGACACGATTGGTGATGACGACGCAATCGATTCAGACGAAGAATCCGCAGAATAATTTAAAAAATCCGGAGATGTCGCATAGTTGGTCTAGTGCGCCACATTGGAAATGTGGTATACGGGCAACCGTATCAAGGGTTCGAATCCCTTCATCTCCGCCAGGAATTAAAATCTTAAAAATCCGCTATTTGGCGGATTTTTTTTTAATTTTAACTGGCAAAACAAAGAGATGTTTAAAACCTGCAAAAGTTTACTTTGATTTCCCACGGCGACGTGCGATTTCTAATTTTTTTATTGTATTGTAATATTTATTATAATTATCGGCAAATTCCGAATTTTTCATTGCTTTGTTTTTATCAAAGTGCTGAACAAGTTCGCACACTGTTTGTCCATTATCTAAATGTTTTACTGAATTCTCGTACCGCATATAATTTTGATTGCCGTATAATTTGTCTACGGTTTCGTACATTTGTTTTGTTAAACGCACAGAATCTTTGCATGCCAATTTGGTGTCAATATCGCCATGTTCTATAAAATTCATGGTGTCCACGGCCGCTACTGCTTGTTGGTGCGCTTCATTCAGTATAGGGTTTGTTTTGCTTTGTATGTATTTTTTATGTGGCTTTATGTCATATTT
>JAZLAT010000030.1:0-43522 GCA_045613345.1 Candidatus Enterousia sp. | reverse complement strand
GGCAAATAATGCGAATTCGGTTATGACTTATGATTCTGTGTCTTCGGATGGCATCGGCGCAAAAGCCATTTATGATACAACCGCCGCATACGGCGAACAAAAGTCTGCCTTGGTGACGGCGGCAACAGCAAACGCCGCAATCCAAAACGGAATAAACAGCGAATTTGTATGCGCGAACCCACCAAAGTGCAATTTGTGGAACTTGGCGGGTATCTTTCAACAGGATAACCCCACCCCGCAAAGCGCATCACGAAATTTGTTTAATATAAAAAAAGCCAAAGTATTATATAGAAATGGAACTATTCAGGAAACCAAAACAGAAACAGGTTTTTTACTAACAAATTCGAATACTGCTGCCAATTTTATTCTGGTTGAAATTGGAGATATAAGCGATTTTATTGGTAAAACAATAAGATTATCTTATACAACGACCTGTGGGTACAGTAATACAGGTTTTGTATATTGTGATGAGCAAGGCTATAACAGAGCTCTGAATGCTGCTATCAGAACAATTTTGGTCACAGAACCCGAAAACAATCAAACCAAACTAGGAATAAGGTTGTATGCAAATAATGATAATCCATCAATAGATTGTGAATATTCTAACATCCAGGTTGAATATGGTAATACAGCAACGGCATATGAACCTTATCAGAACCTGTATATTCCAGAAAATCAGTAAAAGTGTTAGTGGTTAGTGGCTAGTGGTTAGTAGGCTCTGGAATAAATACACAATTACGAAATGATTCCAAATTGTCTCACTAACCACCAGCCACTTACACTAACACTATCACTATTTCACATCGCCGATATAGATATTCATCGCCACCGCCACATCCAGCAATGGATCGTCGGGTTCGATATAGGCATTTGATGTGCAAAGGTCCGGAATATTCGGGTCACGCGCAATATCACCCGCCGCATAGAATTCCGCCAATGGTACGGTCACGCATTCGCCGCAACGCAACGCCGTCATAACATTTGTTTCATTGTTTTCAATCGCGTCCAAAGCACATGTCGCCATTTTTGCCGCCAATATTCGGTCGGTTGCAACTGTGTCGCCAGACCGTTGGATATAGTCCGGAAAAGCGGCGCGATTAGTAATTCCCGACGCAGAAAGTTTCCGCGAAATCATATCTGCGGGGCGTCCCGAATGACCACGCAATGTAACGCCTTCGGACACCATAATAATACCATAATCGCGTGGTACTGATTTAATATGAGCAATCAAATCATCAACATTGAATTTGATTTCTGGAACCAATATCGCATCTGCGCCAACCGCAACACCGGCGTTCAGTGCAAGCCGTCCGCAATCACGTCCCATTGTTTGCACAACGAACCACCTGTGGTGGCTGCGCGCTGTTAACAATACTTGGTCGCAATATTTGGTCAATTCATTTACCGCAGTATCAAATCCCAAAGTCTTGTCTGTAATTGGTATATCGCAATCAATAGTTTTCGGAATACATACCAAAGATACCCCATTATAAATATCGTTATTCTTGTATGCCAAAGAAAAACTGCCGTTGCCACCGACCAAAACCAACGCGTCCAGTTTCAATGAAGCAAGCCCCGCCTTTAACATTTTATTAAACTGTGTCATGTGACCTGTTTCTGCGGCGGTTTCAAAGTTCATGGTATGTGCGCGCCCATTGTGCAAGAAACTGCCCGCCAATCGTGCATTTTCCAATGGCACCGATTCCGGCGTCAATTTGATGACATTTGCAGGCTTTAAACACAATCCATCTGTGCCATCGATAATACCATAAACCGCCCATCCGCGCGCAGTTGCGCCCGTTACAACACGATTTATCACACTGTTCAGACCACTGCAATCGCCACCTGTGGTCATAATTCCAATCTTTTTCATGAATTTTCCTTGGTTTTCTCTTAAATTATATCACAAACAAGTTGACAAAGAAACATTTTTTATGCTATTTTGTCCATTGACCAAAAAATCCTAAGACAAGCCCAGGAGAAAATTATGGCAAACAAGACAAAACGTTCCACTAATAATTTGATAGACGAAGCGATTGCTAAACAAGACAGCTGGCTTGAAAGACGGCGTAAGTTTACACGGCGTTTTTTGATGGCTCGTCACAAAAACACAGATGAACAAAAAACCGTGTCCGATACAAGAGCGAATGAATCACGTGCGCGTAAAAACAAATCTGTTCTTCGTGAATATTGGTTCCCGATTTTGTGTGCCTTGGTTGTATTGTTTGTTGCGCTTTGGGTTATTTTTGTACGGACAGTTGCGCCGGCGCGGGTTGTTATGTTGACAAACAATGCCAAACCAGTCCCAGTTCAGACCGTACCACATGGTACGGTTAAAACTGTTCCGGAACCAATGGATGTTCCGACATTTGATATTGTGCGTATTAAACAAGACGGTCATATTGTTGTCGCAGGTCGTTGGTTGCCGAACAAAAGTATTTCTATTTTGTTGAACGATAAAATTATCGCAACTGAACAAACAAATGAAAATGGTGAATTTGTCTATGCGCCTGCAAATGGCTTGGCGGCGGGCAATTATACAATGTCTTTGGTCGGTGTTAAACCAAACAAGAAATCAATCGACAAAGTTTTCTTGTATATTTCTGCTGCGGATTATCGTAATTCAGTATCTTTGCTTATGACCCCGGATGGAAGTCGCATTCTGCAATCGCCATCAATACTAAAAGACGGTGATTTGGTTGTGTCTAAAATAGATTATCTGGACAATGGGCGTTTGGTTGTGACTGGCGATGCGTTGCCGCGGTTACGTGTTTCATTGTCGTTGAATGATAAATACATTGGTTTTTCGCGTGTGTCGGATTATAAACATTTTGGGCTTGGTGCCGATGTCGGCGAATTAAAGGCGGGCGAAGAATACAACCTGACCGTGCGGTTGCATGATGGAGACGGTCAAACCGTTGCAACCGTAAATCACAGTTTTATTATGCCAGAAATGACAGGCGACGATAATACTTTTTATACGGTGCGTCGTGGCGATTGTCTTTGGATTATTGCACGCAACTTTTTGCGTCGGGGGTTGCTGTTCAGTATTATTGCTGAACGCAACAATATTGAAAATCCTGATCTGATTTTCCCAGAACAGCTGTTGCAAATTCCAATGAAATAAAAGGGTAATAAACAAAACAAAGGTGGAATAATTATGGCAATAACAAAAAATCATTTATATAACATATTGGTTGGTGGATTATACGAATTTAGAATTTTCGAAGTTACTGATGCTGCGAAACAGAAATATTACATTGGGTCTCCGGTTGGTCGTGGTGGAACAAAAACTGCGGACACACTGGAAGAATTGCGTAATAAATTAGAAATGCAAGTTGAACCATTGAACAGGTTTTCGGGGGTAATTGCAGAATGCTCAAGACAGATTGACAGTATCGATGTCGATATAGAAGAAAGCAATGAATACGATATTGAAAAATATAATGAACTTGATGACAGATATTTTTACTATACTGAATCGATATCAAAAAATCGGAACAGCAAAAAGGCTAAAAAAACATCCAAACGTGTTCGCAACAATAGTCGTCGCAATCATCCGCGTCAAAATGGATGGATGATGCCGCCAAGCAGATGTCATTAATGCCAATAGTATTTTTGCCTGGACAAAACAGTTTGGCAGATATAAAATACATGAACAGACTTGCGGGCGTGGTATAATGGCAGCACGAAAGCTTCCCAAGCTTTAGACGAGGGTTCGATTCCCTTCGCCCGCACCAAAAATTCAATCGGCCTTGTGCCGATTTAATTTTTGGATTGTGGCGACGGAAGCGAACCCGGATAGAGTCGCGAAGCGACGGTGGGTTCGGAACGAAGCGCAGCGTAGTGAAAGGGGCCCACGAACAAAGTGAGTGGGAATTACATTCCCTTCGCCCGCACCAAAAATTTAATCGGCCTTGTGCCGATTTAATTTTTGGATTGTGGCGACGGAAGCGAACCCGGATAGAGTTGCGTCAGCAATTCAAGAAAAATGCGATGTCCATCATTGTGACTTATGCGATATTTGGAAAACGCACTTGTCGTGTTTTGCAATAAATTATTAATTGCGATTCCTATATATAATGTATGACAAAGTTTATTTAATAATGCCGCACGAACGCAGCGCGGTGACCAAGTCAGGATAATGTTTCGTCCGCGTGCGCAAGTGATGATTGTATGCTGTGTCATAATTAGAAATCATCATTATATCAATATTATTATCTAAACACGCGGCGACAACACTTGGCGAATCGTCAAAACAAATGTCAATGTTGTGTTGTTTCAAGGCTTCTATCTTTGGTGCGTGATTAACAACGTGCGCGCGGTCGCAAATGATACCGGCGCGTTTCAATTGTTCCCAATCATCGCCATCGGGGCGTTCTGTGATAAAGAACAGCATATATTCAGGATTAGTATAAATCGCATTCAATATTGCCGGAATTTCCGAATCGAAAAGACGCGTATTATAAATCGCATCGGAATGCAGCATTTGCCAAAGCGCATCCGCCACATCCATCGGATATCCATTTTTATACACATCGTAAGATATTGGCGGAACATACTCACAATTATGTGATTCAATAATCGCGCGATATTTTTCTGCGACATTAAATACGGTATTATCTAAATCAATTGCAATTCGTGTCTGCATATCTGTATCCATATTGCCGCATATTATATCATAAAAATTAAAGATTCTATATTTTTTTCTTGTATTTTATTTTAATAATTTGCTAAAATGTCCTTATCGGTGAGAGTTTCATCGATGGGGTGTCAGAACCCTGTTATACTCGGTGTCCGTGGGGACAAAAACACCACTCCAATCCTGAGAGGTTGGAGGGCGGTGAATATAAGAATAAGCCCACTATTTTCCGAGTATTATAGTTCTGAACCTCCAACCGCTTCGTTTCGTTGCGGCTTTTGTTTATCCAGAGGGAAAAAGATGAAGAAATTTATTGTTGCTTTGTTTAATTCCCCTTCGCTTGGCGAAGAGGGGGACCGCTGGACGCGTTGGGGCAGTGGTGTCACGAAATGCATCGCCATCATCGCGACGTTATTTATGGTGTCCGCTGCGCGTGCGGCATGCACGGCAAACCAAATCGATGTCACTGGCGATGGTTCAAATTGCCAAACTGCAAAATTTACTGTCACAACAACCGAACTTTCCGCCGGCGACGAATTTCGATTTTACATGTCGGCAATGGGGACATTCTATATTGATTGTGGCGCCGGTGGCACACTTTCGGGAACGGGCGCATCAGGAAAAATTCTGAACCGAACTAACACCAATGTAGGTTTATACACATGCGCTTATTCTACGGCCGGGGTTAAAACAATACGATATAGCGGCATTGCAACGCAATACAGCAGTGGTGATTTTTTTGCCGACGCTGGCGCAATTCAATTTGCTTATTGGAACGAAGTTGATGGAGACCTGCCAACACCATCCTTGGTAGCTGCAATTGATGGTTCTTTGGGTGCAATATTTCCAACACTGGGACAAACAAAAGCATTACAACCAATGTTTAGTGATACATTTGCAAGCACCCAAATAACAACCATTCCCGAAAATTTATTCGATGGAATTTATGGGTGCCGGGAAGAGATGTTTATGCAAACCTTTAATTATTCAAATGTAACATCCATACCAAATAAGTTGTTTTCGGACATAACATGTCCGGCACGCGACCTGTTCCGTAGTACTTTCTGGGGAACCAAAATCACATCGATTCCACCAGATTTATTTGAAAACATTATTTATGGTGACGATATGTATGCTCTGACCCGTATGTTTTTTTGTACCTTTCGCGAATGCACGGAATTAACCGGATATATACCGCCGTCTTTATTTGGGGAATTAAATAATTCGGGCAAATACGGAACAGGCATGATGAACGGTACATTCGCGGACGACGATTCGTTGGCAACATCATGTCCATCGGGAACAACACAATTTACCACCGGATACGAAGGTTATTGGAATGGTCATGTTGCATGCCAAAGCAACAGCATAACATGCAATGCCGGTCAATATGTGCAAAAACTTTGGGATTCTTGCACCACATGTCCCGAAAATTCATACTGCCCCGGCGGAAACTATAATTTCAACACCAGCACAGCCCAAGGAATCACCGCGTGTTCGGCGGGAACTTATTCGCCGGCGGGCGCGAAAGAATCGGCACAGTGCGGACGCATATTACATATTGGGGACGAGGTTGTTTATCTGCGTGCGTCCAAGATAACCGATCACGCATTACATGTTGATGTTGACCATGACGGCGTGGCGGATTACTTTGGAAATATGACCACCGCCGACGTTGTTATGCACGCGGGCAGCGAACGCAAATTAAAGGCTAAACTTGGCGATACGGTTTATTCCATTTATGACGACACGGTGACAATTCCGGAATAAATCCTTTGACATTTGAAATAAAACACTGCATAATAACGTGGTGCCACGGCACAAAGAGAAATAAAATGCGTATGAACGACAAGAAATCTTTGTAAATGCGGTGCGACCAAGAAACAAATTCTGGGCGCACCTTTGTGGTGCCCCGTTTTTTTAAACAAAAAGGAAAATATTATGGCCGAAAACAATGATGCAATATCCACAAATGAATTGACCGCCCGTCTGCAAAAGGCGGAAAATATCCGCGCACGCGACGGTGTTGTATGGAAGGATAAATTTGATCGTACTCATACCATCGCGGATGCACGCGAATTATCGGACGGGGCGGCGGTAAAACTGGCGGGGCGTGTGACGGCTTTGCGTTGGTTGGGTAAATTGATGTTTGGTCGCATCTATGACATAAATGGTGAAATTCAGTTTTCTATGTCCCGCGAAGAATTGGGCGAAGAAAATTACAAGTTTATGAAAACCAACGTCGATATGGGTGACTTTATCGGTATTACGGGCGAACTGTATCACACAACCGCGGGCGAATTGACCGTGCGCGTGTCGTCGTATGAAATCTTGTCCAAGGCGTTGCGTCCGTTGCCAGAAAAGTTCCATGGACTTACCGATATGGAATCGCGCTATCGCCAACGCTATTTGGATATTATATCAAATCAAGAATCTCGGCGCGCTTTGTTGGGACGGTTTGAAATGACGCAACATTTGCGCGAATTTATGAACAAGAACGGATTTTTGGAAATCGAAACCCCGATTATGCAAAATATCGCATCTGGTGCGGCGGCGCGACCATTTACAACGCACCACAACGCATTGAACGCGGATTTTCAATTGCGTATTTCGCCAGAATTGTTCCTGAAAATGGCAATCGGTGCGGGCTTTGATCGCGTGTACGAAGTCGCCAAAGATTTCCGTAACGAAGGTATGGACGCAATGCACTTGCAAGAATTCACTATGATTGAATGGTATGCGGCATATTGGGATTACAAGCGGAATATTCAATTTACTTGGGATATGGTCCAAGACCTGATTATGCGCGCACGTGGCACATTACAGATTGAATACCAAGGAACGAAACTGGACTTTTCGAAATACGAAATGATTGATTACACCGCGCGTATGAATGAATTGTTCGGCTGTGATATTTTGGCGTTTGACGATGTCGATGTTCTGCGTCAAAAATTGGTGGACGAAGGTATGTTCCCGATGTCTGAATTGGAAGATTTGAAATCTGTGCCGACATTGGTTGATTATGTCTATAAACGCAAGATTCGTAATTTGATTGTCCAGCCAACATTCCTGTATAACTATCCGGCATATATGGTACCATTGGCGCGTCGGAACAATGAAGATGTACGGCGTTTGGATATGTATCAATTGCTGGTTGCGGGTGGCGAATTGTGCAAGGGCTATTCCGAATTGGTAAATCCGATTCAACAACTGGCCGCGTTCGAAGAACAGGCGAAAAACATTGAAAACGGCGATGACGAAGCGTTCAATCCTGATAACGACTTTGTTCGTGCGATGGAACATGGATTCCCGCCGATTTCGGGTGTTGGCATGGGTATAGACCGCTTGGCGATGATAGTCTTTGATCAACCAACTGCGCGTGATGTTGTTTTGTTCCCGATAATGAAATAGGCATGTGATTAAATGCAAGTTGATGTGAACCTTTTGACCGCCGATCACGACAGACACAATCTTGATATGATTGCGCGTGCGTGTGATGCGGGGCGCATAAATACCGAAGCCGCAGATTACCTTATGCGGCTTTACAGTGACGGCATGGATTGCTATCGCGAAGTGTTTCACATTTTGGGTAAGTGTTTTGGTGCGCCAAAGACTGCGGTGACCGAATATGACCCGATGACGGATTGTTCGGTGAATAAACCGATAAAAATTGCCGACATAAATCCATTGTCTGCATATTTGGTAAATCACCGATTGGACGCGGACCCAATGCGGAACCAGTTCTTTACATCGGGCGCATCGCACAAGATTGATTTGTCTGTATCTTCTATTGTGACGGTCATTGTTGGCGCACAAAAAAATGTTGAACGCGCATTGGACAAAGTTACCGGCAAATATTATCGGTTCTTTATACACGATGTTATCGAAGCTGTGACACGTGTTATGATGGATACATATGGTACGGAATATACCAATGATATTATCGCACGGATTCAATCACGATTCGCGGAAAAATATGTGACGGACGCATCCGCCGAAGTTTTGTCTTTGGTTGACGCTGTCGATACGCGAATGGTTGCAAACTTGGTTCGTGAATTAGATAAAATTAAAAAGCCTTATCTGCATTTGAATGATGTGTGGCGCGTAAAGTGTCTGTTTGATTTGGTGCCCCAAGCACGAACATTCATCGAACGTTTGCGTGATATTATGCCGGAACGGGTTATTTCTGTGCGCGACAAGTTTTATGATATCGATAATCCGCGCAACTATCGTGATTCGAAAATTATTATGAACATTGGAACGGCGGACAAACCAATCCCGATGGAGGTTATATGCCAAGTCCGTACATTCTTTGAATTTGAACGTCGGACACATGATTACTATGCGAAATTGCGCGAACACCCCGATACCAAGGATTTGCGCGTCGAACAAGAAGCCGCCGAATTAATGGAAAGTGGTATCGAACAATATAACAAAATGATTTGCCACTGCTTGGATGACTTGATTGAAAGGGTGGGGTGGAATATTTTATACAGTCGTGGCGGCGATGTGTCGCTGTTTGAAGGTTTCCCGCGTGATTGCAAACTGTATTATCCGCAAAACATAGTCGATACGATATTGAACAAGTTGGATACCGCCGTCAAGAACGAGATTTTCCATATTTCGCATTCGTCGTCTAAGCTGGATTTAACGGCACAAATTGCGATATTCCGTTATATGGCGCGGTTCGTATTGGTTGCGGCGATGCCGTACACGCGGTCGGGCGCAGTGGTGTCCGGGGATGGAATCGGCGCGCGTTTATTTAATTTTATTATGAAAGAAGTGAATCGTTATTACAATCGTGCACATTAAGATGTGCGGACAATTGTCTTGTTTGTCTAATTCTTATTTTCTTGATTTTATTTTTTCATTGTGACACAATCGAATCAGATTTAATCAAATGTGGTTGAATCATCAACAAGTTTAGTAAAGGAAAAAAGATGCGTCAAGGTAAAGTAAGATGGTATAACGGTAAAAAGTGCTATGGTTTCGTTGCACCGGATACGCCGAATGCCGATGGTAATATGGATGATGTGTTTATTCATTCGACTGCGTTAAAAGATGCGGACATAAGATTCTTGAACGAAGGGGACATTATCGAATTTGATGAAGAACCGCGGAATGGAAAATTGTCTGTGACGACAATGAAATTAATTCAACGTGACGAAGAATCTGCACGCCGATTCCAAGAACGCCGTGCGGAACGTCGTCGTGCAATCGCGGAACGTCGTGGTATCGAAGAGCATAAGGAAAAACGTTCTGGGTTTGCGTTTTGGAAAAAATAAAATGTTACAGTTTTGTAATGCTTGAAACGAACCGAATTCGGTTCGTTTTTTATAATTATAAAGAAATAAAAAAATTCACTTGTTTTTTATTCTGATTATTTGCTAAGATAATTCTGTCGGTGGTATGCCATCGATGGGGTGTCAAGACCCGTTTACACGCCGTCTTTATGACGTAAAGGCTCCAACCAACCAGGTTGGAGGGATGCTGAATAATGATGGGGCAACCCATTCAAAATAAGCACACAATTTGCGTGTAAAATTGTCTTGAACCTCCAACCACTTAGATTTGTTCGGTGGTTTTAATTTGTTGCAATAAAAAATGAAAGGAGAAAAAGATGATAAATAAAATAATCGCATCAAAAAGTTCCCCTCTGGCTAGAGGGGTGGCGGGTGGAACCCGCCGGGGTGTCGCAAAGAAATTTATAATCGCAATTATGTGTGTGTTGGGTATCGCGACCGCATATGCAACGGGCGAAAATGAACGCGCGACATCCGTGGGTTATGTGACCGAAGAACTCACAACGCGACAAGACAAATTCAATAAATTGGGTGCCGATACCGCAATGACTTACAGCGGTTCAACCGATGGTGCGGTTGGTTCGCGTGCTATCAGTGGTGATTTGGGCAATGAATCAAACACAACAAACACTGCGATTCCAACGGTTGGTGCGGTGAATACAAAATTAGATAACAAACAAGATGAATTGGACTTTGCGGCGAATACGGTTTTGATGAATACTGGCACGGCGGGCGCACCGGCGGCAAAAGGCATATACGATGATTCGGGTTCGTTTGCGGAACAGAGTGATTCTTTGATTGAAGCGGCAACTTTTAATGCCGCACTGCAAAATGCAATAAACAGTGAATTCACATGCGCCCAACGCAAAGACCCGAACGACCCAACCAGCAAATGTCTGCTGTTCAACATCTTTGCACCCGTCGCACCCAGTCGGAATTTATTTGATGTTAGTAAAATTCCAGATAGAACCCTAGGGTACTATGGAACTATATGTGAAAACAATGGTGATGGCACAATCACAGTAACAGATGCTCCGCCCATGGATTCCGCCATATATTGTGGTGGTACACTGGGGGCATTGGCACCCGGATTAATCGTAAACAATACTTATACATTAAGTTTTGATACAAATGGAACATCTCGTGGAATTTATTTGTACAAAGCTAGACAATCTTGGTTTTCGGGGCAAAGCAAAACAATAACCCAAGAGATGTTGGATAGCCTGGTACATTTTTATGCTGCATATAACGGGCAAACACCATCAACCGCAACCATATCAAACATACAAATCGAACTCGGCACGGTTGCGACACCATACCAACCATACGGGCAAAATACTTTCATCCCGCAAAATCAATGATAGTGTTTTAGGTATTTGTTCGTATTGTGTACCCCGCGCATGCGGGGTATAATATGCGTGTCTTAATTGACAAAGTATAACCAAAAAATTATGGGAGAAATAAAATGAAAGGACTTACAGATTACGTTCTTGCACCGTTGACCTTTATTGGCGCGCTGAATTGGGGATTGGTCGGAATCTTTGGTTTCGATTTGGTTGCTTGGCTTTTCGGGCCCGCAACAATGCTCAGCAATATTATTTATGCCATCATCGGTATCGCCGCAGTTATATGGCTTATATTGATGTTCATAGATCGACCAATGCGATAAGAAAAATTACACCGATATATCCGCCGGCAATTGTTGGCGGGTATTTTTATTTATAAAAAAACACCGCATTGTGCGGTGTTTTTAATAAACAAAATATGTTTAGTTCAAAGCATCTTTCAAAGCTTTACCCGGTTTGAACTTCGGTTGTGTCGAAGCCGGAATCTTGATCGCAGCGCCAGTTTGCGGGTTGCGGCCAGTTGTTGCTTTGCGCTTTGCGGTTGTGAATGTACCAAAACCAACCAAGCGAACATCACCCTTCTTTTTCAGAACTTTGGTGACAGTGCCAATGAACGCGTCCAAGCATGCCGCAGCAGTTGCCTTGGTCACTTCGACTTCGTTCGCGATTGCTTCAATCAATTGTTGTTTATTCATAGTGTTTTCTCCTTTCATTATTTGTTTAATGTGTCCAACGTTCCATCCGAACATTCCCGCACCTTGGATTTATGCCAATATCTTGCGACATAACCATTCAACCAAGCCGTTTTTCGGGTCGTTTTTCGAAACGCCTGATTGAATCCTAGAGAATTCCGCGGTTTATGTCAAGACATAATTATAAAAAAATAAAAAAATTATTTTGAATGTACTGAATTCGCCGGAACTGGCACATTTCCCTCGGATGTGTTTTCACACAAAACCCAATCGCCCCCGCGCCCATCGACCGTTACACGCCGAAAATGATTCGGTGTATAGATAACAATCGCAATCACAACCGCCGCCCAAAACAGCATCTTGGTAAATCCCCAAGGTTTTGCAAAATCTTCGCGTTTAAATTTATCTTGCAATAAATTTTGGTAAAGCGCCCACCCCCACATAAACATCAATACAATCGCCGCAAAAAAGAATCCTATCATTATATAACGATAAAAGTCAGAAAATCCGGTCGACAATGCATCCCACAACTCACTTGCCGCCGGACACACAAACAATGTCGTTCCGCGTACAGATTCGGGCAACGCCGATGGCGGTGTCCCGTCAAGCGAAAAATCAAATGTCGCCATCAATATTACAATGGTCATCATTACTATTGCAGACATCATTGGCTTTTTCATAGTTTGAATTACATCCTTTAAGTATTATTATATCACAAATCACTAACTAATTGCAATTTTTCTGACTTTTATTTAGAATGAAACTATGATAAGTAAAAAACCGAAACTGGTTATAATTATTACAACATATGATTTGGACGCGCTGCGGGTGTCTGTGCCGCCGTTGCGGCGGTTCAAGCGCGATGCAATATTGGTGATTCATAATGATAACCCGCAACAAAAACTTTCGCGGCGTGATGTATATTCTTTGGGCTGGCACGGAAAGTTGCATATAATCAATTCGGAAAATAATCTTGGTGAATTGGGATCGCGCATCCATGCAATTGAATATGTGCGTGACAACAAAATTCCCGCAGATTGGATTGTGTTTGTTGATGACGACGATGCTTTGATTGATGTTGGTGTGCCAAATGTCGGCAAAGATATTTTTGCTGTTATTCAAAATACAACCGTGCTAAGTGCTAATCATATCGACTTGTTTCGTATAAACCCGTCTTGGTCAAACGGCACAGAATACGGCAAGACCGGACCACGATTCGAAATTACTGGGACATTGATTCGCACAAGTATTTTATTTGAATTTGCTGATGTCATCCGGACGATGATGTCGCAAATCTGCGAAGTCACCTGCGAATTGAAATATCGTATTCCATGGGCGGCAATAATGTGGAATATGTTGGAGACTTTTGTGCGGACACAACATGCCGATATGTCACCAATTTATATGAATCGCACGAACTATGTTGCGATAAAGTTGGGACACATGGCGGTTAAATACGGGCTTAAAAATTTATCGGGTGCGGTGGCTGCAACGGCGGGGGATGCGGCAAACAAGAAAATCTGTGCAATAGTGGAATCAGTCGCTGCACAAAATATAGTTGCACGCGCACAATAATCGCCCTATAATTCCCAAAAATTTAACCATAAGGAAAAGATATGACATACGATGACATACGGAAAACTTTTTTAAACTATTTCGAATCGCACGGACACAAGATTGTGCCATCGGCATCGTTGGTGCCGAATGACCCAACACTGTTGTTTACTGTTGCGGGCATGGTTCCATGGAAGGGAATATTCTTGGGGACTGAAACTGCGCCTGCACCACGTGTTGCAGATGTGCAGAAATGCATTCGCGCGGGTGGCAAACATAATGATTTGGAAGATGTCGGTTTTGACGGTCGTCATCATACTTTCTTTGAAATGTTGGGGAATTGGTCTTTTGGCGACTATTTCAAAGAAGGCGCGATTGAAATGTCGTGGGATTTACTGACGCGTGTCATCGGAATTGATCCGGCACGGCTTGTTGTAACTGCACACGAAAGCGATGACGAAGCCGCAGAAATATGGAAAAAGGTCGCTGGTAAAGAAGCGATTCGTTTGGGTAAAGACAACTGGTGGTCGGCGGGCGACACCGGTCCTTGTGGTCCATGCAGCGAGATTTTCTATGATTTTGGTGCGGATGTTCCGGGTGGTTTGCCGGGGACACCGGACGAAGATGGTGGACGTTTCGTCGAAATATGGAACGATGTGTTTATGCAATATGATCGCGACGCGAATGGAAACTTGACGGCTTTGCCGAACAAGAATGTCGATACTGGTGCGGGATTGGAACGTTGGGCGGCGATGCTCCAAGGAAAAATTGACAATTACGATACAGATTTGTTTGCAAACCTTAAACGCGCAGTAACCGATATTACCGGCGTGCCCGAGACCGATGAAAACAAAACCAGTTTCAAGGTTATTACTGATCATTTGCGTTCGGTTGGTTTCGCTATTGCAGACGGCGTGATTCCATCAAACAGTGATCGTGGATATGTCATTCGTCGCATCTTGCGTCGTGCGATGCGGCATGGCCAGATTCTGGGGCATGGTGGCGCATTACTGTCGCGGCTTTATCCGGCACTGGTTGCGGAAATGGGCACGGCATACCCTGAATTGGCATTGAACGAAAAGCATGTTATTGAAATTATCACAAATGAAGAAAATGCATTTGCAGACATGCTGAACAACGGTATGAAATTGCTTGATAACGAAGTGCCAAAGCTGAATGGTCGTGTATTGCCGGGTGAAATTGCATTCAAATTATTTGATACTTATGGTTTTCCGCTGGATTTGACACAAATGATTCTGCGCGAAAAGAATATAGCTGTCGACACTGCCGGATTCGAAGCCAAAATGAACGAGCAACGTGAACGCAGTCGTGCCGATACGCGTGGTACGCGGGTTCTGTGGGAATCGCGTGGCGATGTTGCGGCAACGGCGGATTTGACAAAATATGCGCCCGATGCGAATATGGAATCACGCGTTGTGGCAATTCTGCGCGATGGCGAATTCATAGACAAGGCAAATGACGGCGATACGGTCGAAGTTGCTTTGGATAAAACTAATTTCTATGGAACCCAAGGCGGCCAAGTCGGCGACAGTGGCGAATTAAAAATTGGCGACAAAACCGTTATGAACGTGACCGAAGCGGCGCGTGCAAACAATATAGTTCTGCATCGTGGAACGGTTGTCGGCGGTATCGCGGTTGGTGATATGGTGACATCAGTTATAAATGACGATATTCGGGCGGCGACGGCGCGTGCGCATACTGCGACTCATTTGCTCCAAGCGGCGTTGCGGCGCGTCTTGAATACAGATGTAGAACAGCGCGGTTCGCGCGTTGCACCGGATTCTGTGCGGTTTGATTTTTCATTTGGGCGCGCGATGACGGACGACGAAAAAGCTGCGGTTGAAAAATTGGTCAATGAATGGATTGACGCGGATATGAATGTCGCACACGAAGAAATGCCAATTGATGCGGCAAAGAAACGCGGTGCGATGGCTTTGTTCGGTGAAAAATATGGCGATATGGTGCGCGTGATAACGGCGGGCGATGTTTCGTGTGAACTTTGCGGTGGAACGCATGTTAATCACACGGGCGAAATTATGCGCGCGAAAATCAACAAGGAAAAATCTATCAGCAGTGGTATTCGACGTATCACAATGTCTGTTGGACAACTTGCATAATCGGCGTAGATACGCCGATTTTATTTATTCTGGTGGTGTTGGCATACGGATAAAGCATCACGGACTGAATTTTTTACTTGCAAATTGGATTTTTGTGTGTAAGAATACACCGCAAGACGCGAGCGTAGCTCAGTTGGCTAGAGCGCAACCTTGCCAAGGTTGAGGTCGAGGGTTCGAGCCCCTTTGCTCGCACCAGATATTTAAAAAAAACACCCGAAAGGGTGTTTTTGATTTTTGTGGCAAAGGGGCGAGAACCCGAAGGGTTGCGAGGCGAGGTGGCATAAGCCACCGAAGTACTTTGCTCGCACCAGATATTTAAAAAACACCCGAAAGGGTGTTTTTGATTTTTGTGGCAAAGGGGCGAGAACCCGAAGGGTTGCGAGGCGAGGTGGCATATATTGGATTGTGAAAAAAAAACGTATGGAAATCCAAATAAACAAGCCCCGCATTTGCGGGGCTTTGGTTTTATTGATTATCCATCGCCTTTAACAGAATATCTTTCAATTCGTTCGGTATCATGCCGGTTGTGGAATAACCGCAATCCACATGATGTACTTCACCGGTCACCGCACTGGACAAATCACTGAACAGATACAATGCCGCCCCAGACACATCGTCCAAAGTCATATTACGACGCAACGGTGTTTGATCCGCGTTAAGGCGCAACATAGTTTTGATGCCACCAACACCACTGGACGCCAGTGTCAAAATCGGTCCGGCACTGATTGCGTTGATGCGAATTTTATCGCGTCCCAAATCAGATGCCAAATACCGCACGGATGAATCCAATGCAGATTTTGCCACGCCCATAACATTGTAATTTGGCACAGATTTTTCACCCCCAAAATAAGTCAAAGTCACAATCGAACCACCATTTGTCATCAACTTTGATGCGCGCCGTGTCAAATCAACCAAAGAATATACGGAAATATCCATCGTATTCTTGAAATTTTCGCGTGTAGTATCGACATAACGCCCCATCAATTCGTTTTTGTCCGAAAAAGCAATCGCATGCAGCATTCCATCCAAATGTCCCCATTCGCGTTCGATATTTGCGAACAAAGAATCCATCTGGTCATCGTTTTGGACATTACATTCTTGGACGAACTTTGCACCAATAGATTCCGCCAATGGTCGCACACGCTTTTCCAGCGCCGGCATAGCATAAGGCATCGCAATTTCTGCGCCATTTTCATGTGCGCGCCGCGCAATCGCCCATGCCATAGACCAATCGTTTGCAACCCCAGTAATCAGAATTTTTTTACCCTTTAACAGCATAATTTTTCCTTTTGTCTTTATTGCGTTTGCAATCATAGCACCAAACACAACATGCCGCAAGAAATAATTTTTTCAGTGGTTAGTGCAAGTGGGGTATCCGGAACAAACCCACAATTATAAACCAATTCCAGATACTATTAAGCACTAATTCATCGGCAAATAGATATTCGAACTAAGTTCCGGACCGGCAATAAATGTCCCAGTTCCGGCGTTTGTAAAGAAAGTTCCCGACACGGTTTCATACAGGCCAATGGAATTATCACTGTTGCGCCGCGCCGGAACAAAGTTTGATACCACCCCGTTTATTGTTATTTTTAATTTGTATAATTTGCTTTTAACTCCACCAAGCGACACAGTACCACCATTATAGCCACCAAGGGCGAAAATTTTAAATGCTGAACGTGATGCGGTGATATACGACCAATCACTCCCACCCTTTGATTGACCGTTTACATATAATCTTAAAATATTATTCGTATATTCCATAACGATATTATCTTTGTTGCCAATTGGTGCCCCAGTTGAGGCAGCTCCTGTCGTATTAAGAAACTGTTCGCCGACATATAATTGCATATATGCATTTGCACCCATCCAGCCATCGGAAGGCATAAATTGTGCATCCATTTCCAACCGTGCGGTTCCGTCTCTTTGTATCCATAGCCCAGGGTCAATATATTGTGTGCCGGTAGATTTCAAATATTCCAATCGCGTGTATTCGGCGGGGATTATACGGTTTTGTGTCGGGGCAAAGATATTGAACAGCAAACATTTGCTTGTTGGGTCGTTTGGGTCTTTGCGTTGGGCGCATGTAAATTCACTGTTGATTGCATTTTGCAGCGCCGCATTAAAAGTTGCCGCTTCAATCAAAGAATCACTCTGTTCCGCATAAGAACCCGAATCATCATATATGCCCTTTGCCGCTGGTGCGCCCGCCGTGCCAGTATTCATCAAAACCGTATTCGCCGCAAAGTTCAATTCATCTTGTTTGTTTGCAACTTTTGTATTTACCGCACCAACCGTTGGAATTGCGGTGCTGCTGGTATTCGTTTCCGCGCCCAAATCGCCCGTGATAGCACGCGAACCAACCGCGCCATCGGTTGTGCCACTGTAAGTCATCGCGGTATCGGCACCCAATTTGTTGAATTTGTCTTGGCGTGTTTCTAATTCTTCGGCGACATAGCCCACCGAAGTTGCGCGTTCATTTTCCCCCGCGGCGTATGCACCCACGACACAGAACGCACACATAACCGCGATTATAAATTTCTTCATAATTTAACTCCCTTTGTTCTTTTCGTTAACCATTAAACGAACATGTCGAATCGACATGTCGGGGTGTTCAAAAATCACGCTTTTAATGATCCCGGGTCTTTTGCATATGCATTATAACCATCGGCACCCCAACATGTGGGGCAAACATTATAACGGTGCAAAAACATGCAGAAATCCGTAGATTAACGATGCAATGCACCGAAAAGCGTGGGATTTTGAAGTCCCTGAACCGAAATCCCTTTCGGTTCGATTTTATACTAACAAATTTGTGGGGAATGGGTCAAGAATATTTTTAATCTTTATTCGCGTTATCAATCTTGCGCGTCATTTTCAAGAACTTTTCCGCACGCAAAACCGGCAATTTTTCAGGGTCTGTTTTTTGCAGCAATTTTATCTGTTCGCTGACGGCATCCGCCAACCCCCGCATCGTCGACGTCCAATCAGTATGCGCCCCGCCGGTCGGTTCCGGAATAATTTTATCAATCACACGCATTTCCATCATATCCGCCGCGGTCAACTTCATTGCCGCCGCCGCAGTTGACTTGAACTTGTTATCGCGCCACAAAATACTTGCGCAAGATTCCGGTGCAATTACCGAATAAATCGCATTTTCCAACATTAAAACACGGTCGCCAGTGCCGATTGCAATCGCGCCACCCGAACCGCCTTCGCCAACGTTGACGGCGATATATGGTGTTTTTATGCTTAAACCTGTTTGAATAGATGAAGCGATCGCTTGGGATTGACCACGTTCTTCCGCCGCACCACCCGCAAACGCACCCGCCGTATCAAATAACGATATCACCGGCAAATCAAACCGTTCCGCCAAACGCATCAGGCGTTGTGCCTTGCGATACCCCTCTGGATTCGGCATACCAAAACGATGTAATTGACGCGTTTCAATGGTGCGTCCTTTTTCTTGACCCAATATCACCGCCGGAAAGCCGTTCCAAAAGCCAAGCCCGCCACACATTGCCGCATCTTCACCGAACAAACGGTCCCCCGCCAGATACGTCCATTCATCCACAATTCCCGCGATATAGTCCAAGAAATGCGGGCGATTTTCATTACGTGCCAAAAGCACTTTATCATAAGCGTCATTTTCGCCCGTGCCACGTGACTTTTTATTGTCGGTCACCACCGGCGTCGGTACATTGATTTCACGCGGAGCATGGGGTTGCTTCATCAAGACATGCAAAATCTTTTCAATGCGCGACTTTAATTCCGCGCGCGGCACAACCATATCAACCATACCATGTTCACACAGATAATCTGCGGTTTGGAAATTAGACGGTAATTTTTCACGAATATTCTGTTCAATTACACGCCGTCCCGCAAACCCAATTCGCGCCCCGGATTCCGCGATGTTTATATCGCCCAACATCGCAAAAGACGCCGTCACACCGCCATAAGTCGGATCGGTCAAAAGCACAATGTATGGAATCTTTGCCGCATGTAATTTATTCACTGCGACGGTTGTTCGTGCCATCTGCATCAAGGACAAAATATTTTCTTGCATGCGGGCACCACCACTGCATGCAACCATAATAAACGGACGATGCGTTTCGATTGCATGTTCGGCACTTGCCACAATAGATTCACCCGCAACGCGCCCCATTGAACCCATCATAAATTCGCCGTTTAATATACATATCGTTGCCGGAATTCCGCCTATTGTACCGTCTGCCGTCGTTACCGCGTCATTAAATCCGGTATCGGCGCGAGCCTCGGTCAATCTTTCTGAATATGGCATGCGGTCAACAAAACCCAATGGATCATCCGGCATAGTTGGTAATTTGAACTTTTCCCAATTGCGATCATCGAACAGCAAATCAAAACGCTGTTTAGGATTCATAATAAACGCACGCCCACAACGCGGACAGATGTAATGATTATCTTTATAGTCTTTGTAATAAACCAACTTGCCGCACGATTCACATTTTATCCACATCAATCGGCGAACACGGTCATATTTTTCACGATTTTTATTTTTAATTCCGGAACTTTTACCGAACAGCATGATAATTATCCATTCATTTTCTTGGTTAGATCACGACTTGGTTTGAACAATATTGTCGTGTTTGCCGGCAAATTCATGGGTTGCCCCGTCACGGGGTTATATCCAACTTTGGTTGCACGGGGACGTGGTTGAAAAGTCCCAAAACCACGGATTTCAATACGATCACCCTTTGCCACAGAATCTATCATTGTGTCGGTCACAATATCCAACACGGCGGCGGCATCGCTCAGACGCATGCGCTTAAATTGAACCTTGATTGTGCGAACCATATCAGAACGTTTCATAATTTTTGCCTTTTTGTTATCTTTGGGATTCATCATACCACGACAAAAGGAATAATTCAAGTGTTATAAAAACACCAAAGTAAAAGTGCTTCACAACAATGAAAAAACTATTTTTGCTTGGATTTAAACTGGATATCACGCAGTTTTTTATACTCGCCATCCATTGCAACCAACTCGGCATCGGTTCCCTGTTCAATAATTTGACCATCTTTGATAACGCATATTATATCTGCATCAAATATAGTAGACAACCGGTGCGCAATAACAAACGTTGTCCGCCCGCGCATTAAACCGTCCAATGCGGATTGAATCAATTTCTCACTTTCGGTATCCAGCGCAGACGTTGCTTCGTCCAGCAATAAAATTGGTGCGTCTTTTAATATTGCGCGCGCAATAGCAATTCGCTGTTTTTGACCGCCAGAAAGCAAAGCCCCGCCTTCCCCAACGCACGATTGATAACCATCTGGAAAAGACATAATAAAATCGTGTGCATTTGCAGCGCGCGCAGCGGCAACAACCGCATCATGCGAAGCCCGTGGCGCACCATATTTAATGTTGTTTTCAATTGTATCATTAAACAAGAATACGTCTTGGGAAACTTCTGCAATATTGCGACGCAAGGATTTCAATGTATATTTCCGTATATCGCGACCATTTATCGCGATAAGCCCAGAATCGGGTTCATAAAAACGTTCTAGTAAATTAAACATCGTGGTTTTACCGCCGCCACTGGGACCGACCAGCGCACAAACACGACCCGCCGGAACATTCAAATTTATGTCGCGCAAGATCGGTTCGCCCGGAACATAAGAAAAATTGACATCGCGAAATTCCACTGATGGTCGTACCGCGCGCAATTCTGTTGCATCACGATTGTCACGAATTTTTGGACGTGTATCCAAGAAATTAAACAATACTTCTGCCGCCAACAACCCGTGTTGGATTGTATCACCGGTCCCTGTCATCGCCTTGGCGGGTTTATATGCCGCGGTTAATGCCAACAAAAATGCCGTAAAATCCCCGGTTGTGATTGCGCCAGACACAATAAAGTGACCGCCCAAAATCATCGCCATGCAAAGTCCAATAGAAATCATCAATTCCATCAACGGCGATTGCAAGCCACTGGCTTGGGAACTTTTATAAGAATTCACCATCGCCGAACCCAAAACTTCGCCAAACTTTTTCGATTCGGTATGTTCATTTGCAAAAGCCTGTATCGTCTTGATGCCGCGCAACGTTTGATTCAAATGTTGTGATACCTCGTTCGCGATACCAAAAAAACGCCGCGTCAATTTTCGACGACGACGCAGAATAGCAATCATTGGAATCATTATCGCCGGAACCAAGAATAACAGAACCGCACACATTTGTGGTGCATAATAAATCATCAATCCCACAGTAATAACCAATGTTGCAACATGTTGAATCATTCCAACAAAATTGCTTGTAACTAATTGCAGCACAGCGTTTGCTTGGACACTGAAATAATTTAAATGCTTTCCGATACCGTCACCATAGAAGCCGGCGACATCCATACGCACCATGTGGTCATATATACGTTGCTGTAATGATGCACTGGCGTTAAGACCCGCCTTGGCCATAAGTAATGTTTGCGCATAACGAAATGCGCCCTTGGCGGCAAAAGCCCCAATAATCAACAGACCGAATATATATGTAGACCCCATATTCTTTTCTATAAAAGCCTGGTCAATTACACGTTGCACCAATGTTATAGTGTAACCTTCGGCACCGGCGGCACAGATTGTCGCAATAACACCCGCCGTCAACCATTTCCATTGTGGACGACCAACTTCGCGCCAGATGCGACCATAAAGTGACCATTTAATGCGACCATTCGACGCATCACCGCGGATAAATTTTTTTATTTTATTTATAATTTTCTTCATAGCAACTTGATTATAGATATTAAACGTCCGTATGTAAAGGGTTTTGTTATATTGGGTTCTTGGGTGTGTTTTTAATCTTGACACGGTTTTATAAAATTTGCTAGTCTGGGTTCGAAGCAGATATAGGTTCTGTTTGGGGCATTCGCGTGCCTTTTGTAAGTCCGGTGCACGGCATCGTAATCCTTTTGATTTTCCGATGTTTTTGCACTGTTGTTGATTACCCGATGATATTAGTCGGGGCGTTGATGGTGATAATGCTTTGCAAAAAGCCATCAATATCACTGACTTACATGATACGCGAAACACCCCGACATGTCGTTTCGACATGTTTGTTTAATGGTTAACGAAAAGAACAAAGGGAGTTAAATCATGAAGAAATTTATAATTGCGGTTATGTGTGCGTTCTGTGTCGTGGGTGCATACGCCGCGGGGGAAAACGAACGCGCAACTTCGATGGGCTATGTCACCGAAGAATTAGAAACACGCCAAGATAAATTTCAAAAACTTGGTGCCGATACCGCGATGACTTACAGTGGCACAACCGATGGTGCGATTGGCTCGCGTGCAATTACGGGTAATTTGGGCGCGGAAACGAATACAGGTGCCACGACTTTACCGACGGTTGGCGGTGTGAATACAAAAGTTGCAAACAAACAAGATGAATTGAACTTTGCGGCGAATACGGTTTTGATGAATACTGGGGTTGCGGGCGCACCGGCGGCAAAGGGCATATATGATGATTCGGGTTCGTATGCCGACCAACAAAGTTCTTTGATTGAAGCGGCAACTTTTAATGCGGCACTGCAAAATGCAATAAACAGTGAATTTACATGCGCGCAACGCAAAGACCCCCACGACCCCACCAGCAAATGTTTGCTGTTCAATATCTTTGCCCCCGTCGCCCCTAGCAAGAATTTGTTTAACCCCGCATGGCTGTTAGATATTCCAACATGGACCGAAAGCAACGGGGTTTACAGTGGTAGCATCTGGCAAGCAAATCAATATTATTATGATGCAGATGGTGGATTCCCGTTTCCGAATACGTTTAAGCCGAATACCAGTTATACTTTATCTTATACTATGAGTATACCAGAAACCAGTGGAGTAAATAGGGCAGCCATATTCTTTTTATACACGGACGATTCGTACAATAATCCTGAACGTGTGTCGACCGGTGAAACAAAGAATGTGGTTGTCGTTTCTGATCCAACTAAAACACTTAAATCTGTTTTTATATCATATAGTACGAGTGTTGGCGCAACCAATATCTCTCTATCTAACATCCAATTAGAAGAAGGCACCGTTGCCACACCATATCAACCATACGGTAATGTTTTTATTCCGCAAAATCAATAAAGAAACCGCCATTTTGGCGGTTCCTTACAAACATACTTTAATATTTAGCGGTTGTTTGTGCGTTGCAATTTGCGTTTATATTCTTCTTTGGCGCGTTCGAATAAAACATCTGCGGAAACACGTGCGCCAATTTGAATCTCGTTTGCACCACATTGCTTTAATTTGAATTCATCGGGGCAAATGTGTTTTATAACTGGCCCAATTGGTTTTATTTCGTATATGGCGACAATGTCTTTGTCGCGTGTAAGAATCTTTTGCCACATCAAAGTATCAAATGCGCTTTCAGAAAAATGAATTACTGGTGCGCTTGCATTTATCGTAACTTCGGTGTCGTATGGCACGTTTGCACGAAAATGGGTACCTGATGGTATAGCCGTCACATCGTTGATTTTGTATTCATCCGCAAAGTGAGAATGATCAGTAATAATTTTATAATATTTTTTCATATATCTTCACCCCTCTATGATAAATATAGTCCTTTTATTTGTTTTGTCAAGTTTGTACTTGTGTGCATAAAAAAACCGCCCATCGGCTTTATCGTTTACCAAACCGTTATCGCCTTGGTACCAAGCGAAAGCGGATGGCGGAGCGTACAGGACTCGAACCTGTGGACCGCTGTAACACGGTCACGGATTAGCAATCCGCTGCATTACCACTCTGCCAACGCTCCAAAGCGGCGTGGGCATTATAACACCACACACGCGTAAAAATCAAGATGAAATTATAAAAAATTTTTTTGTTGCACGGATTCAGGAACGTGTTTTAGTGCAATTTCAACCTTGCGCCGCACATGTTCAAGATAATTTGTTGCTTGCTCTAGGTTGGTTATTGCTAATTTTTTATTGTCCGAAATTATGCATTCGCGCGCGATTGTAATTACATCGTCGATTTCCGTCAGTGTTTCTTCGATACTTTCTTGTTCAGTGGTAAAAACACCCGGTCCTTTTACATATTTCATTTTGTCCCCCTTTGATAGAATTTCATTTGATTTTATACAATTTGTGTCATACTATGTCAATGTAAAAAAACAAAGGATACACACATGTTGTTAATTACTGGTGCAAACGGTCAATTAGGAACCGAATTGAAAAATCGACTTTCAAATGCCGTATTTACGGACGTCCAAGATTTGGATATTACCAATGCGTCAATTGTTAAAGAATACGTGCATGATAATAATATTGATACTATTATAAATTGCGCCGCATACACCAATGTCGATGCCGCCGAAGATGATACCAGAACGGCATACAGTATAAATGTTGATGGTCCGCGAAATCTTGCAAAAACGGGTGCCAAGATGATTCATATTTCCACTGATTATGTTTTTGATGGACGGGCACATGCGCCGTACAGTCCTTGTGACAAACCAAATCCTCTTTCTGTTTATGGACGTACCAAGTTGGCAGGCGAACAAGCCGTCCAAGAATATTCTTGCCGATATGTAATTATTCGGACGGCATGGTTGTATTCGCCCTATGGAAATAATTTTGTTAAAACTATGCGGCGATTGGGTGCAACGCGCGACAGTATAAATGTTGTTTCTGATCAAGTTGGTTCGCCCACATACGCCGGTGATTTGGCAGATGCAATTATAAAAATCGTGCCCAATATGAACGACAAAACTAATGGTGTTTACCATTTCACAAACGCCGGTGTTTGTTCTTGGTACGATTTTGCACACAAGATTATGGATTTATCGGGTTTGAAATGCATGGTGAAACCAATCCCGTCTTTGGAATATCCGACACGTGCGCGCCGTCCGATGTACAGCGTCTTGGACAAGGAAGAAATCAAACAAACATTTGGTGTTGAACTTCGTCATTGGACCGATGCTTTGGTTGAATGCATCGCCAAATTAAACCAAACCACAAAATAGTTTCCATTCTGAATCACGCCGTTTGTTCAACCCCGCGATAACGCGTCCGTGCGATTTGTTCCAAGCGCGCCACGCCGATTCCAGTGTCGGGTATTGCGCAGAGGCAAAATTCGGATTGTTTATGTATTTTACAACTGTTGATGATGCAAAATTTGCACCGCCAATATTAAAGGCAAAAATAACCAGTGCATCAAATTGATTTTGGGCAAGTGTCCGTGTGACACATTGGGTTACGGCACGTTCCGCAAGCGTCACATCGGCGCGCAGTATTTCCGTAGCGCGCGCTTCGTCTATGCCACCGCCAAAGTTTTCGCCTGTTTTTATCAAATGCCCATAACCAATTGTTGCGCCCGCCGGCAACCGGGTATTTGCCGGCACGGGTTGCCCCGTGGCATCATCGTATATAACATGTCGGTTATTTATTTTGACACAACCTTCTAATTTTTTAAGCAGGTTGATTCCATTATCGCTTATATTCATAAATTATCCTTTGTTTTGTTTGTGTAAAAAAAATTCCTGTCGCACGTGCGACAGGTTAAAAAAAGGAGGAAAGGAATATCGAGAAACTTATAATAACTCGAATAACCTGCGGTCATTATGACACAAAACCGCAAAAAAATCAAGCGCAAAATTACAAAGATATCATCTTGTTTTGTGCCAAAAATTCTGCTATTTGCTTATCTGCAACACAAAGTGCTTCAAAAGCTTGTTCTCTTGCTTTCCACAATTTTTTTGTTTCTGCCAATTTTTTTGACAAATCGTTAACATTTTCTTGGTTTTTAAGCACGATTTCATTGGCGCTTGTTGCGCGATTCAAATAATCGGCGCGTTCGCGAGCATTTGTTGCATGTGTTGCTTTTTCGGTCGCTTCGGCACATTCGGCTTCGGCGCGCGTCAAGTCGCCTTTGGCGTTGGTGTACATTTCCGATAATTTTGCCATGTATGCTTCAAATGCTTTGATTTCTGACAAAGTTTGTGGTTGTTGCAATACGGTTTTGGCGTTTTTTTTGATGACTTTTGTTCCTGGCTTGCGTCCCCTTGGTTGTTTTTCGTCGTGCATTTTTTTGTACTCTTCAAAATGCTTGGCATCAAAGACTTTGGTTTTCCCAACTGTCTTAAACCAACTGTTAATTTCGTTTGCGCGTTCAGGATATTTGTTTAATATTCGGTTTTTCCGAGTATAAAACACAGATTTGGTTACCCCGCCAAGGTTTGCAACCAATTCATTAATTGTCCACGACTCATTTGTTTCTTGTGCCGGAATGACGGCTGTTTGTTCTTCTTGGGCGGACGAAGTGCGGTTAAAAGATTCTATGGCGCCCGACCAGTTATCCAATTCTTGTATCGCGTCATCCCAAACATCTTCGACTTTTTCCAAAATCCGCAAAGCCAATAACATACCTTTATTTTGTTCTGTTGTTTGGACATTAGTGCGTTTTTGAAGCCAACTTGCGATTAATTCTTTATTTGGACGTTCTAGTTTTTTTGCCATTGTAATAAGATTTTTCAACATACCGATACGATCATCGGACATTCTGTTCAATATATCTTTATAATCACTGGTGCACAGCGGCACTAATAAAGCATGCAGTGCATAAGGACATTTTATATGGTGCTTGCTTTTTACGGCATTACTCATAAGACCAGATATAATGTGTGGTTGGGAAATAATTTCGCGCGCGGCACATGTGTCAATATTTGCCAATGCGTCACATATTTTTTGAATGGCCATCATATCCATTTCATCAACGGATTGTTGTTTTGTTGCGGCACCTTGTGTTGCCTGAAGTTTGCGTTTTATACCACTGGCATATATAGTCATTTCAATCTCCTTGGTTATTAGAAATATAACACATAAAAATCATTTGTCAAGAATATGGCCGAAATTTTAATATAATTTGCGCACGCCACGTGTTTTTGATAAAATACAGGTATGCAGAGCAAAATACGATCTGATTTAATCCAAATGCGGGATGAAAAATTGGCGACATTTAATGCGCGCCTGATACCAACCGTTGCACCGGACAGTATTTTGGGTATATCAACACCAAATTTGCGAAAATATGCCGGAACCATAGAAGATTTCGCCGAGTTCTTGGACACATTGCCGCATAGGTATTTCGAAGAAAACCAACTGCATGCGATATTATTATCGAAATTTCGCAATTTTGATGCGTGTGTTGCGGCGACGGACGCGTTTTTGCCATACATTGATAATTGGGCAACATGTGACCAATTGGTCCCAAAAATATTTGCAAAACACACACCAGAACTTTTGCCATGGGTTCGCCATTGGTTGCGCTCACGGCATAATTTCACGGTGCGCTTTGCTATTGGATGCCTGATGAGATTTTATCTGGGCGACAATCTGCGTCCGGAATATATTGATATGGTGATAAATGTTGGGGCAGGGGATTATTATATCGATATGATGCGTGCATGGTATTTTGCGACGGCATTGGCGAAAAATTGGGACGATGTTGTGCCGATCTTACGCGATGGGCGGCTGGACACATGGACGCATAATAAAACCATACAAAAGGCGATTGAATCATATCGCATAACCCCCGAATATAAAGAAACCCTGCGCCACCTGCGTCGCAAGGTTTAACATAAAAGCCCCCAAACGGGGGCTTTATCATTATTTGTTTTTTGATTTTTGCCAAGATAACAGATTTTGTCTGTACATGTCGGACAGCAATACTGCGATGGATGTTTCATCGAACGCATCCAAAACCATCTGCAAATCTTCCAGATTTGAACGCAAGTGTCCATCCATAACCGCAAGAGCAAAGTTTTTGAACATTTCCTCGTTCTTGCTTTCAATATCACCTTCAATCAGCATATCAAAATAAACACGTTCATCGGCAGACATACGTGATATAATATGCGGACATACCTCAATCAGTTTCTTGGCGGTTTCGTCCGTTATATCCAAGTTATATTTTTTTCCGGCATCTTTTATGGATTTAATCGCCAACATCAGGTCAACCGTTGCGTTTTCATTTACGTATCTTGCGGTCTCGCTGCGTTTATCTTTACGATAATAGCGCATCAAGATACAGGCGGTTAAAAGCATATATGATAATACCAGTGACAAATTGACATAGAACAGCGGTTTTTGGCGCATTTTCTTATCGCTTTGCCAATTTCCAGATTGTGTTTTTGGTTTTGGGTTGTAAACATTATCAAACATTGCGCGTATTGGATAGTCATATTCGTTTATACCGCAAAAGATCACAGCCCAAAAGATAGGTGCAAACAAATTTACCTTTAAATTCGTCAACAGCCATGTTTTAAAGTCAAACTTCGATTGATTATATGGTTTGACATAAACAGGGTGCAAATCACCGGTTGAATGAATGCCTTTTTCATCCATAAAGGTGCTTCTGCTGATGCCGGTTGCGTTTGCAACTTCTTGTTTGGCGATTTCTTTGGGGTTGACCCCAGGAAAACGTTTTTTCATTTTTTTACCTTTTGGTTATCGTTTCGTTATCTGGACATAACAACGATTTTTCTGCGCAAGAATTTGTTTGAATCGTCGATGGCGCGTGCAAAAAAGTCCATTTTTTCTTCGTCCGCCGCCGCATGAGCCAAAGCATCTTTGCCAGATTTGTCCTTTATGCCAACGCGTGCGCCATTCGACAACAATATCTTCGGGATTTCATAATAGAAAGTCTCCGAGAAGTTGTCTTTGTATTGCAACGCTTTTTTCCAATCGAGATCATACATAGAATAACCCCATTTTTGAGCCAATGAATGAACCAATGCGGTCTTACCAGAATTATCCTGCAGATTGAGCTTTGCACCATGTGAGGCAACAAATTTAATTGGTTCAACCAACCAAGTCAAATCTTCAAAAGCAGCGTAAGAAGAAAATTCGTTGAATCCCGTCATGTTCATAAGCGCGGTCTGACCATCAAAACGATTTTTGGCATTCAGGTTCGCGCCATTCTTATGCAAGAATTTGATTGTATTCAAATTCGCATGACAATCAAGTTCTGTGGCAAACCATGTTAATGGTGTATCACCTTCGTAACGTATATCGACACGTGCGCCATTATCAATCAATAATTGCGCTTCGTCAAAATTGAACGCATACAAACTCGCAAACAAAGGCACGCCACACTCGAACGACTCTGAATCACCCCAGTTTGGGTTTGCGCCGTTTTCCAACAACAATTTCATATACCGCAAGTTTTCTTGCCGTTCTTTCATGTTCTTTTGGTATCTCTGGACCAATGTGGCATAACGTTTTTGCATATGTGCATCACGTTCCTCGTCACCAGTTAGCTCTGGTTTTTCGGGTTTGTCAACAACCGGATAACCACAAGTTGCACCCAACAATTCGTTCATTACACGGCGACTCTTGTCGGCACCTGCGGCCAACAAAGCCGCATCCAATGCCTCAAACGCATCTTTTAATTCTTGGTTCAAATTCTTTTTCATGACACTATCCTTTTGTTATGTGTTCTGCGATAAATATAACACAAAAATACACGTTGTCAAGTTATTTTGTGCAAAAAAAGACGTTAAGATATCGCGAATTTATCGCTTTTGTATCGGTATTGCGTGAAAGCACTGTAAATATGGATTGTATTCTGTATTAAATCCGTTTTTATTCATTGTTTTAATCCACCAATCGCGTGGCTTGATCAGACGTGGTTTGTTGCAAGTGGTCAATTCATAACCCATTTTCCGCGCCGCATTAACATCTTCGGTTGTGTTATGTATGGCACAAAGCATTTTACATTGGTGGAATTTTTTCAATACTTTTGGCAACTGGCTTTCTGTAAAATATGTCAATGTGCCGTTGCAAAACACTAAATCAGCCGTAATTGGCTTGCAATTCAGAATAGATTTGATTTGAATGCGACCTGAATTAAATAAATCGGCAAGTTCGTCGCTTTTTTCGGTGTTTTTGTCGATTTGATTCTTGATATTTTTCATGCTCAATACCATATTTTGCGAAGATACGCCACAATCAAAAAACTTTGGTGGCTGTTTTGGATATCGTTTGATGTCTATGCCGCGTGCGTCCATTCCCGCCCTTAAGGCGCGTAACACAATTTCGCCGGTTGCCGCACCACAATCAAAGAAAGTTTTTGGTGCGACACCAATCTTGAATAGATACGCCCATGCCAATAATTCTGGCGGAATAGAAAACATGATATATGGCCACCCATCGGTATCCCGATATGAATAATGTAAATATGGATATTTAGTATAATAATAGTGCATTGAATCAAAAACCTTAATGCGGGCGTTTATTGAACAGGTAAGTATAACGCGCACCAATATACCGCCCAATAAAGCGCGACATAAACGCGGTAATCTTCCACTTTGGTCGCCACAGCGCGATTTTCGCGCCACGCGCCGATTTTTTCAGGCAATGCGCCACAACTTTGCACGGGTCGCAACCGTTCAAAACCTCGCGCCGTTTGCCGTTACTTGCCACATTGGCAAAGTTCGTACTAACACTGCCGGGACACAGGGCGCACACCGAAATCCCACTTTCATGCAATTCCGCCGCCAATGCGACACTGAACGACAAAACATAAGATTTGGTTGCTGCGTATACCGCAAAATTTCCCAACGGCAGGAAAGCCGCCAAACTTGCCACATTTATAATGCGACCGCCGCGCGTCATGTGCGGCAACACAAACCCGCAAATGCCCGTCAACGCGGTACAGTTCAAATCTATCATCGCCATTTCGCGCGCGGGGTCTGTTTCGGCAAATGAACCATAAGTTCCGAATCCCGCACAGTTAATCAGCAAATCAACAACGAATTTGCCGTTTTCCGCCGCCGCATTTAATAATTCATGCACGCGTTCCGCACCCGCCGCACCACAAAGGTCAAATGCCCATGTCCGCACGGTAATGTCGCGTCCACGCAACTCCGCCGCGATATTGGCCAATTGGTCATCTTCGCGCGCAATAAGCCACATTTCGGTTGAATCCCCACCCAACGCCGTGGTCTTGTACACTTGGCGCGTGAATTCGGCACCCATACCCGAACTGGCTCCTGTAATAATTATAATGTGTTTCATGTCGCTTACCATACAACAAATTGTGATGATTGTAAACAGTTTTTATCTGCCGCGGACCATGTTTTCATAAGCAGCACGGTACATCGGCGTTAAACTGTCGCGTTCATATTGAGTCAAGTATTTGTCATATTGTTTGATGTTTTTAACATTGATTTGGCGCGCAAATCTTGTGCGAACACCGTTGTTTTCAAAATTTTTGTGAATTGCAAAAGGTTTATTATCGCGCATTTGGCAAACAGCGTCTCTGTAATCAGCCGCCAGTTCAAAATACCGTCTTGAGCATTTTTGAAATTCAGGATCGCGATATGAATACACGCGTAGATTTTCATTGCGTGACACACCTTTGATGGGTCTAAAATCGTCGTGTTTAGTTTTGTACTTGTTCAATATAATGCTTTCGATTCCCAAATCTAATAATACCAATGTTAAAAGTCCGGCAAGTGTGACGGAAATAATTTCATTTTTGTTTTTTTGCATATTTTCACCCTTTTTGTATTTTCAAATCATAACACTAAAATGACACGTGTCAAGATTTATTACAAAAACGCTTGCATTTCTGGATTTTTTTCTATATAATGCACCCTGATTTCGTGGGCGGGCGCGGAATCAGTCCGATTAACCCCGCAAGACCTCGCGGTTTTCCAACAAAAAATGGCTGCGATGGCAAACTTTGTATGAATTTATAATGAAAGATTTATCCAAAGATTTATTTAATCCAATCGCCAATGAAGATTTCGTCAAAATGTTCGATGAAAACTATGGCAAACAAGAAACACTCCAAGGTTATGCAACCAAAGGCACGGTCAAAGATATTCGCGGTGACTTTGCGATGGTTGATGTGGGCCTTAAATCCGAAGGTCGCGTTCCTTTGAAAGAATTTGGTGCGTCTGTACCGGCGGTCGGCGATATTATTGATGTTTTCGTTGAACGCTATGAATCTCGCGAAGGTACGGCGGTTCTGTCTTATGCCAAGGCGCGCGCTGAAAAGGCTTGGAAAGAACTGGAAAAGACCGTTGCCGAAGGTATCGATCCCGAAGGAACAATTATCGACGTTGTCCGTGGTGGCTTTACCGTCGATATCAATGGTGTGTTCGCGTTTATGCCATCGTCCCAGGTTGACTGCAAGCCAATCCGCGATGCGAAATCTATGATTGGGTTAAAAGACAAATTCCGCGTGTTAAAGATGGATGCGTTGCGCACAAATGCAATCGTTTCCCGTCGCGCGATTCAATCTGACACAATTGCTGCTGCCCAAGAAGAAGCGTTAAAGAATATCGAATTGGGTGCGGTTGTCGAAGGAACCGTGAAAAACATCACTGATTATGGTGTGTTTATTGATTTGGGCGGAATTGATGGTTTGTTGCATGTTACCGACTTGTCCTGGAAACGTGTGAATCATCCGCGCGAATTGGTTCATGTTGGCGAAAAAATCAAAGTCAAAGTTATCCAATTTGACCCGGAATCTCACCGTATTTCCTTGGGTATGAAACAATTGGAAGAAGACCCTTGGGAAACCGCATCGCGTGCGTTCAACGTTGGCGATACCGTTACCGGCAAGGTTTCATCGGTTACCGACTATGGTGCATTCATCGACTTGGGCAATAATATCGAAGGTTTGGTGCATATGTCTGAATTGTCTTGGACAAACAAAAATATTCACCCGTCCAAAGTCTTGCAAAATGGTCAAGAAATCAATGTCATGGTTTTGGACATCGACCAAGAAAAACGCCGTATTTCGTTGGGCTATAAACAATTGCAACCAAATCCGTGGAAGCAATTTGCCGAAACCCACAATGTTGGTGACGTTATCACTGGACCAATCAAGAACACAACTGAATTCGGTTTGTTTATTGCGTTGACCCCAGAATTGGACGGTATGGTTCACATTTCCGATCTGTCTTGGAACCGTTTGGACGAAGAAGAATTAAAGAAATTCGTCCGTGGTCAAGAAGTGACCGCAAAAATATTGGACATCAATCCGGAAAAAGAACGCGTCACATTGGGTATCAAACAATTGACTGCGGGTGCCGAAAACAACGCTGCATCTATCAAGAAAGGCGCGGTTCTGTCCGGCACAGTGTCCGAAGTCACACCGGATGAATTGATTTTGGAATTGCCGAACGAAATCCGCGGAACAATCCGTCGCACAGATTTGTCGCGTGAAAAGTCTGAACAAGACACATCGCGTTTCCATGTTGGCGACACAGTTGAAGCATCGGTTGTTTCTGTGGACGGTAACAATGTGAAATTGTCTATCCGCGCACTCCAGGTGACATTGGAAAAACAGGCGGTCAAAGAATACGCGAACGAGGCAGACAGTGGTTCGGTCTTGGGCGATATCTTGGGCGCCGCAATCGAAAACAGCCGCAAATAATCTCGGCCGATTTCGACAAAAATCAAATCCCCGCCCCGCGCGGGGATTTTTTATACCGCGCCGCTTGACATAATACAAAAATTGTCTATAATAAGGCTATAACAAAGGAGTTTTGTATGAAAAAACAATATGACGCACTTTATGTAGGTTCTGTGGGTAAGGCCTTACGGGATTTTGCGGGTATTGATATTGCAGATTCAGCTATGGCAGAATTACTCAGTGGAATCGCGATAAAAATGTGCCACTTGAAACGTTTTATTCCATCAAAATTTGTGATATCAAAAGAAGGTGATACAACTATCCTGGCTGTCAAAGGCACAGAATTTGCCAAATTCGAAGGTAAACATATTGTTGAAATCATGGTGCCATATGATCCATACGAATATAAAACCAAGCGTTGGGATTATTTTCAATTGGCTTTCAACAAACAAGATATTGAATATCTGCGCAAGGCAAGTTTTCCGGGATATAAAGAATTTGGCAAAGGTATATTGCAATATGCGTTCGATTTAAAGACATTGGATATCCCAGATTTGGAATACGCTGGTGATAATTTCTTGAAATTCTCGCAAATCAAGACTCTGAATGCGCCCAAATTGCAAACTGTGGGTGATTATTTCCTGTATCACAATGAAGAGTTGGTCAATTTAAATGCGCCAAATTTGGAAACAATCGGCAAAAACGGTCTTTACACCAACGACAGAATCAAAAAATTGGATTTACCGCAGTTACGCGAAGTCGGCGATAATTTCTTGTATGCAAATTCAAGATTGGATGACCGGTTAACTAAACTGCCTAAAATTAAAAAGGCTGGGCGTGATTGTCAACCGCTTATCAATGAATTGGTTATATATAACAAGATGAAACACAGATAACACAAATCCCCGTTGAGGCGGGGATTTTTTTGTGGTATAATGCGCATGACAAAGGAAAAACAAAATGAAACCAAAAATGATTCTTATGATGGGCGGCCAAGGAACCGGCAAAGGCACACATGCGCGCCGTTTGATTGAACGCGATGGATATAATTATGTCGAGGCGGGGGCAATCCTGCGCGCTTTGCCGTCGGAATCGCATATCGTGCAAATTATGGCGCGTGGCGAATTGGTGCCAGATGCGGATTTGTTTGATTTAATATCGAACGCGATTCCGGCGAACCAAGATGTTATTTTGGACGGATTTCCGCGCACGTTGGCCCAAGCGCAATGGTTGGTGGAACATTTTGCCGATAAATTTGATATTCGTGTGGCGTTTTTGAATGTGCCGGAAAGCGTAATGTTGGCGCGCATTGAAAATCGCCTGCGCACAGTTGGAGACCGTGCAGACGATGCGGACCCGGCGATTGTGCGGCGGCGGCTTGACAGTTTTTGGAAAATTACGATGCCGGCGATTGAATGGCTGCGTACCGCGCCGGGCATTAAATTCGCCGATATAGATGTCAGCGACGAAGATGTAAATGTGAACTTTGCGCGTGTTTCTGCGGCGATTGCGGATTAAATAATTCGCCGCCGCACGAATATAAACAGCGCGTATCCAACCAGCAAAGCCATAATCATTGCGAAAATCACGACACCCGTATCGGCATGTTCTGCAAAGGGCAGGGTAACATTCATTCCATAATAACCCACGACCAATGTTGGAAACATCAAGATAATGTTCCACATAGTCAGGCGGTTAATGTAAGTGTTCGAATCAATATTAATGACACTTTCGAAAGTTTCCTTGATAGATTTCAGCATTTTTGTATAACTGGTCACTACTTCGATACCCTGGGACAGTTCGATTCGTGAATCTTCGACCAATTCCACGCATTCGTCAGTTTTTGCGAATCCGCGGACTTTTTCCAATTTGTCCAACACCGACAGGTTGCCTTTTAACCCGGTCATATATAATGTATAACTGTTATCCACGTCCAAAAGTGCCAACAAATCGCGCTTTCTGATTTGCTGTTGCAGATTTTTCTTGGATTCCACCACGCGCCGATTTAACGCTTTCAAGCACCGCAGATAAGATTCCGCGATATAATACATAATGTTCAAAATAAATTCTTCGCGTGAAGTTTTTTCATCCTTTTTAATTTTATCCAAAATGTCACAGCGCTTGCGGCATACAGTAATCACGCGGTTAGTCGAATAAATGATGGACAGCGGTTCCGTGTGCCATTGAGTATCTGTTTCGCGATTGACAATAGGGAATCGGACAATAATGACCTTGTAATCGTCTTCGATTTCTATTCGTGGCTGCTCATCGGGGTCCAAGATGTCAGAAATAGTATCTTCATCAATTTTGTATTCGTCTTGCAACCGTTCAAAGTCGTCATGATCAGGATTTCCAACGTTTATCCAATCAAAAGTCTTTAATTTTTCGGTATCAAACATTGCCGCCCCCCTTGGGTTTAGATTTACAACCGCAATATTTTACCCCTTAAAAGACAAAAATCAAATTAAAAACGCGAATAAAAAGTGCAATAATATAATAAAAAGGAAAAATTATGCGACAAAAACACGCACCATCGGCGTATCAAATGGCGGGATATATGTTAAAAGTGACAGTTGTTGTATTAGTAATAATCTTTATCGTATGGGCGATAAAGTCCATGGGACCATTAAATTCATTAGTTTTTTAAAGATACGGTTACGGTACCGTCACCGTATCATCATACACGGAATAAGTTATATTGCCGCGTTTTACTTTGAATTTTCGTTCACTGCCCGCGTGCATAACGACATCGGCGGTGGTCATGTTGCCAAAGAAATCCGCGATTCCGTCATGGTCAGTGTCAATGTGTAACGCGGGCGAAGTGGCTTTTGTGGAACGCAAATATACAACATCGTCGCCAATGTTTAATATGCGACCACATTGACCCGCATCACTTGCGCCGGTTGGCGAATAAGTCCCATTTGGGCAAGACACCACCGCCGCGGAACCGCCGGTGCAATAACTGTTTTCGGGACAAGTGCTGCATACGTGGACGTCAATGTATTTACCCGGGGTGCACATTAATTCTTCGCACATTGCATAATCACCCCATTGGGTGCCGGATGTGGTCCCTTGGTATGTGGTGTCAATCACTGCGGTTCCCTTTGGACATTCGGAACTCAGGTTGGTATTACTAAAAACATTTGTCCACATATTGGTTGCGGTCGGCGACCCCGCGGTAACCAGGCCCGCAAAGGTCGATTTCGGGATATATCCACTGATATTTGTGCAACCGTTAAATGTGGAGGAAAACATACTCTGTGCCCCGGTGGTAATGCCACCGAACAATCCCGCCGGAATTGATGTTAAACCAGTGCAACCGTAAAATGTGCCGGAAAACATAGCATTTGCCCCGGTGGTAATACTACTGAATAATCCCGCCGGAATCGATGTTAAACCCGTGCAACCATCAAATGTGGAGGAAAACATACTTTCTTCCCCGGTGGTAACACCGCCGAACAATCCCGCCGGAATCGATGTTAAACCCGTGCAGCCAGAAAATGTGCCGTAAAACATATTATTTGCCCCGGTGGTATAATTGGCAAACAGGTTTTCATCAATATTGGTTAAATTGGTTGCACCTCTAAACGTTTGATAAAACCGTGGCTGTGCGCCATTCGCCGCATTACCCGATATATATGGGAACATTGCGGACATATTTCCAGAAACCGAGCTAATCTCTGACGAGGATATTGAGTCGAATTTAATCGTCGAGATTCTCCGATTGTCACTATAATTCGTGGCGGTTCCACCAAACCGAACCGTTTGTTTCGCACTGGAACCCCATGTACATGTGTATGTGGTCTCTGCACTGACATCTGTGCGGGTGATGGTTTTGCCGGAAACGGTACTGCCCGTTGTGGTGCCACTTTGTTCCAATGTTCCGCCATTACCGCAATCGACGTAAAATGTGCCCTTCGCCCCCAATTGGAACAAAAATGATCTGCTTCGGCTCAGCGTCACACCGAAATGTGCGGTTTGGCAATTTGTGCCGTCACCCGTGACATCAATTTCATCTGGATCGCAAGACCCGCCACCCCCAGATGACTGACTGGCGCTTGACATCATCGCCCCCACCACAGTGTCAATGCCGGAGTCGCCAGCGACAATATAGGCGTCCATATCCATACCGCACGTAGCTGCACAATCGTATCTATCCATACTCTTCAATCTTTTCTCAAAAGTCACCCATGGTGATTCAACGGGTGATGTCAATTTGCAAAAGCAATAACTGCCCATGCTTGAACTTCCATATGCTGTATCAAGCAGTGCTTGATCTTCGCTGTCGGGAATATAACCGAGGGAATAATCGTTTTTGGAAGAAGTCGCCACCGAAAGTCCGGCAAACGGGACATCTTGCGCGGCTTTGGTATCGTACATCATTGCCGTCCAGGTATATGCACCCGAATTCATCGGAAAATTCTTATCTGAATTTCCCTTGCACGGTCCTGCTGTTGCCTGGCTTGAGTCCAAATAACAATAATAGCCGCTTCTTTGTCCGACTATGTCCTTCAGGTCCACACCGCCACCCGTTGATTGTTCAACCGCACACAACGGCACATTATTAAGATATAATGATGAATACGACGATTGTTTATCATACGTGCCGGTGGGACATGAATTGGAAACATCGGTGTAACTGAACATACCAGTCATAAGATCCACGGCGCTTGGTTCGTCATTGGCAATCAATCCCGCAAATGCGGACGCCGGAATATATCCGGTCATGGTGTGTTTTTCGCCGGCACCTGCAAATGTGGCCGCGAACATCCTGTCTCTGACACTGGTGTAGTCGGCAAACAATTCTGTTGGTATAATTGTTGTGCCATTCGATGCCATATATATTGTGTTGGAAAAAGTTTGATCAAAACTCGGCACACTTTCGCCCTCTTTGGGTTTGGGAACCTGGGGGAACAGGGCGGACAGCGAACCCGATATCCCACCAATAAAAACGCTGTCCTGAAAATTAACGACCGGCTGCCACTCATAATACCCGAATCCTGTCGTTACCCGTGCGAATCGCACCGCCGTGGGCAGGGATTTATATCTATGACTATATAATACGGGGTCTTCTGGGTTACCCACCAGAATTTCCACCAAATCAGACTCACCCCAATCGACCAAATGTTGACTGTCATATCCACCGCCCCAGTAAAACTCAAAAGTATCCGTTACGCCACCACTGGGGGTGATTTCAAAACTCACATCATAACAGTCACCAGTTTTTGGATGCGTAATTTGATTGGAACCACAAGCCGCAGCAAACGCACGGCCAGTGCCGAATGTACAAAATATAACCGATGCAATTAAAAACTTTTTCATGATTTCTCCCTTTCGAAAAAACACTAGCAAAAATTCTAAAATCAAGTCAAGAGTTTTTTTGTAAAAAATCTGTTTGAAAAGAGGAATCTTGTTGTTATTATGTGAACGATGAAAAAGATTCTTGCATTATTTATTCAGTGTATAATGTTCGTTACCGCCGCGGGGGCAACGGATTTCAAAACTAACGCAAAATCGGCATTTCTTTTGGATTTTGATTCGGGGGCGGAAATCGTTTCAAAATCGGCTGATGAATTGATGCCACCATCGTCAATGCTGAAATTGATGACTTTGGCGGTGCTGTTCGATGAAATTCGTGCCGGACGGTTAAGCCTTGGTGATAAATTACCCGTCGGTAAAAATGCCGACTATAACGACCCGCGTTGGTACCCCGCAAGCAAGATTTGCCTTGTTGCCGGTCAAGAAATTACCGTGCGGGACGCAATTTTGGGTCTGGTTGTGTTATCGGGTGGCGACGCATCGGTTGTTGTTGCGGAAAAAATCGCCGGTTCGGAAGAAAGCTTTACTCAAAATATGACCGCAAAAGCGCGCGAAATCGGAATGCCTCTTTCAAGTTTTGGTAACGCAAGCGGTCTGCCGCATCCGGATAATTTAATGACAAGTCGTGAATTGGCAACACTGGCATATCATTTAATCGCGGATTATCCCGAACTGTATCCGATGTTTGCAACCAAAAGATTCGAATTTGGCGACTATAAAACCGATTGGTGCCGTGATTGGGGGCGGACACACACGGTGAACTATAATAAACTTCTGTTTATAATGCCAGGCGCCGATGGATTAAAGACCGGGCACACGGACAGCGGCGGATATGGTATGGTCGCCAGTGCCACGTCCGGCGGGCGGCGGCTGATTGGTGTTATAAACGGATTCCATGGTCGTGGCGGTCATGATGCACTGGCGGCAGAAATGAAGAAACTTATGGAACACGGGTTTAAAACGACAACTACGCGGGTGTTCTATCGCCCGGGCGATGATGTGTTAAGTGTACCAGTGTGGTATGGACGCACGGATTCGGTTTCGGCAACGGTCGCAAAGAATTTTGCGATTACCGTGGACAAGGCGTCGGGAATCGCGGGCGTGCGTGTGTTGGCGCGATACAGTGACCCAGTGGCGGCGCCGGTGCACGTCGGCGATGTTATCGGCGAAATTGTCGCCGAACAAGATGGGCGCGTCATCGCACGCGGCGAATTGGTCGCACGGGAAAATGTCCGACGGATACAATTCTTGGGTCGCGTTTGGCGCAACATAATGGTTATGATATTTGGAAAATAATATGGCAAAAAAGAATACACCCCTTTACGAATTTCCGCATCCGATGGACAATGACATTGTTGTTGGGCACGACGTGACTTTGCGCGCGTTTATGGATGCGTGGGCGGCGCGCGATAAATACCCATTGCATCCGGTTTGGATGCTTACCGGACCGCGCGGCATTGGCAAAGCGACATTGGCATATAAAATCGCAAAAATGGTTTATGGAAATGTTGGGGACTTCTTTATTATCGACATGGATCGTAATATCGATAAAGATGGGCGCATAAAATCAGACGGAAAATCAATTTCGGTCTTTACTGTGCGCGCGACGATTGAAAAGATGCAGATGTCGTCTATGTCGGGTGAATGGCGGGTGGTATTGATTGATTCTGTGGATGAATTGACAACTGCGGCGGCGAACGCGATATTGAAATTATTGGAAGAACCGCCCGCCAAGACACTGTTCTTGCTGGTTGTACATCAATTGTCGAATGTCTTGCCCACGGTACGTTCGCGCGCCCGCGTCGAAAAAATGCGCCCATTATCGGTGTCGGATTTGCGACGGCTTTGTGCGCGGTTTATGCCGAATGATGTGGTGTCCGAAGAAACGCTGCGCTTGGCAAACGGGTCTTTTGGACGGATTGCAAATATCAAACAATCTGGGGGGGACGCGATTTATAACGAACTTGTTGCGATGGTCACACGCAAGAATTCAAGTGCGGCGGATGCGATGGCAATTGCACGTGAAATTGCACCGTATCCAGAACTTTATGGCATATTGCTTGATACGATTGCGCACTTTGGTTTGGCGGATTTATACCCGATGGCGACTCGTGCTATTGCGGATATCGGACGCGTCAATTTGGAACCGGAAATTGCAATATTTCGGGTAATTATGGAAATAAAAAAATGCTTATAGATACTCATTGTCATTTAACATATGAAATTGACCCAGTGGCGGGTGTTGACGGTGTTATTGCGCGTGCGGCTGCGGCGGGGGTAGGGTGCATAATTTGCCCGACCGCCGACCCCGAAGATGTTGCTGCGGCGATAAAGATTGCGGAAACGCATGATAATGTTTTTGCGACGATCGGCATTCACCCCGAATATGCGGGAACGAATCCGGCGGAATTTATCACTGATGAAATCTTGTCGCACCCGCGGGTGGTTGGCGTGGGTGAGATTGGTCTGGATTATCACGAAATGGCACCGGATACGCACGCGGCGCAACAAGATCTGTTTCGTGCGCAATTGGAAATGGCGCGGCGGCACGGGTTGCCTGTGGCAATACACACCCGTGAAGCCGAAGATGACACGGCGTCCATGATGCAAGATTATAAAGATGTGCGTGGTGTTATGCATTGCTTTACGTCGAGTTATGATTTGGCGCGGGAAATGTTGGATCATGGGTTTTATTTTTCCGCCAGTGGCATTTTAACATTTAAAAATGCGGCAGAAATTCGTGATACATTTGCGAAAATTCCACTGGACCGATTAGTTGTCGAAACCGACAGCCCTTACTGTGCGCCGGTTCCACACCGCGGTCATGTATGCGAACCCGCTTTTGTGGTTGAAACCGCCCGCGTCTTGGCGGAAATAAAAAAAGTTCCATTTGAAAAATTGTCTGATATAATGACAGAAAATGTGAAACAATTGTACCCAAAGATAAAGATATAAAAATGACACGGCAAATGATTAAAACTGGCATCGTATCCGAAAACCGCAAAGCGCGGTTCAACTATACTGTCGAAGACACAATCGAGGCAGGAATCGCCATGACCGGTGCGGAAATCAAGTCTGTGCGTTATGGTTTGGTGACGATTGTTGACGGATTTGTACAAAACCGTGGCGGCAACTTGTACTTGGCGGGGGTTGAAATTCAGCGTTTGCCGACGGCGGCGCGATATATAAACTTTGATGAACGTCGTCCGCGTCAACTGTTGATGCACCGGGCGCAAATAAATCGCCTTGTTGGAAAGTTAAATGAAAAAGGCGCAACTATATTTCCATTGAAACTTTATTTTAATAATCGCGGGCGGTTAAAAGTTCTGTTGGGGGTCGGTCATGGTAAAAACCGCACTGATAAACGCGAAACCATTAAGCGGCGCGAATGGGAACGCACCCGCGCCCGCGTCATGAACGGTTAAAAGATTTTCAAAATTGTTTATAAAAAAATTCTTGACCCGTGCCGGCAAATTTTGCTAGGCTGATCTTGAATCGATATGAGATCGGTTCTGGGCTATGAGAAGCCCACATTCAACAGGGTGTGTGATGGTTATCACACGTTTTATACCCACAAAAAGCCCCGATTATCGGGGTGCTGATGGTTATAATGCGTTCGCGCAAAAGACCATCAGAGTCATCGTTGAATGTGATTTCTCAACACCCCGACCGTCAAAAACAAGGCGGTTCATTTGTTGCAATAAAAAACGAAAGGAGAAAAAGATGATAAATAAAATAATCGCATCAAAAAGTTCCCCTCTGGCTAGAGGGGTGGCGGCTGGAACCCGCTGGGGTGTCGCAATAGCAATCTGTACGCTTGCGTTATCGGTTGCCTATGCTGACCCGGATCCACGGTATCAAAGGGTTACATCCCAGGCGTATGTTGATGACGCCGTCGCCGACAAACAAGCAAAAATCGGCGCAGAATCTGGCGACTATGTCGTCGTGTATCCAAACAGCGCTGGTGGTGACACCGCGCATGACGAAGCGGGTGAAATCAACAAACGTGCAATTGTGACATCTTTATCGGGTGCGTCTGATGCTTTACCAACCGTTGGGGCGGTAAATACGGGATTAAGTGATAAACAGCAAAAGTTATCCGGCACTTCGGGGGACCTTGTAACATATGG
>JAZLAT010000029.1:0-1087 GCA_045613345.1 Candidatus Enterousia sp. | reverse complement strand
GTTTTCGGCATTTTTGCCAGTTGTGTTTATCGGCGCAGGCTTTTTGATGGTGATGGATGCAAGTATCAACGTGACAATGGAGCCATTTCGTGCGTTGGTGGCAGATATGTTGCCAGATGAGCAATCGACAATAGGATTCTCGGTGCAAACCTTCTTGATTGGCGTGGGCGCCGTGATAGGTTCGTGGTTGCCATACGTGATGTTGAATTGGTTTGGTTTGGGCGATGCCACATCGGCTTCGGGAGTGCCAGTGATCTTGGTTTACTCGTTCTATGTAGGAGCTGCGGTGTTGATTATCACTATTTTGTGGACAGTGACACATACAAAAGAATATTCGCCAAAAGAGTTGGCAGAGTTTGCTTCGAAAGAAGCGGTAGAGGAGAAAGCTAAATTCACAGATATGTTCCGTGACTTTGTGAATATGCCAAAAACAATGTTGCAACTCGGTGTGGTTCAGTTCTTCTCGTGGATTGCATTGTTCGGTATGTGGGTATATACTACGCCAGCAGTGGCGCAGCATATTTATGGCACATCGGATGCGTTGTCGCCACTTTATCAACAAGCAGGCGACTGGGTGGGTGTGATATTTGGTGTGTATAACTTTGTGGCAATGTTGTTTGCATTGTGCTTGATACCGATTTCGAAGAAATTGGGACGTAAAACAACTCACGCAATTGCTTTGGTGATAGGTGGTTTGAGTTTGATATCGATGTATTTTATCACAAACGACCAGATGTTGATATTGCCTATGATAGGTATTGGTATTGCATGGGCATCGATACTTGCTATGCCATATGCGATATTGGCTCCGGCATTGCCAGCAGGTAAAACAGGCGTATATATGGGTATATTCAATTTCTTTATCACAATACCGCAGATTATCAACGCATTGTTTAGCGGTTTGGTGTTGAAACACGTGTTTGGACTAGAGGCAATTTGGATGATGGTGTTGTCGGGTGCATTCTTGTTGATAGGTGCTGTGACAGTGATGTTTATAAAAGAGAAAAATTAATTTGAAAAGACATAATAACAGAAAAACATAATTTTTTGTTATTATGTTCTTTTGTCTTAGCTATATATAAATGAA
>JAZLAT010000028.1:0-1054 GCA_045613345.1 Candidatus Enterousia sp. | reverse complement strand
CTTTCGCACACGCGCACACGCATACACAGGCAATCAATAATAATATGTTGCGAATCATCCTTTCCATTGTTCCATCTTCGTTTTGTGTTCTGCAACCATAGTGTCGAAACGTTCCTTGTCCACAAGGGTGCATTCTTCACCGTTCAAATATGCCGTTTCCAAAGCATCGAAGATGTCTTGCGGCATTACTGAATAATAAGACGGGTTGCCGTAAAAGTCGCCCACCTTGATATTGACCTTTCCCATATTACTGATTGTTGGTTGTTAAATTTCCAATGATGCCCAACAGCTTGTCGATGTGTTCTTGGGCTTTTGCCAATGATTTTTCTTTCAGGTTCAACAATTCCAAAAGTTTTTCGGTGTCGGTTTTGTTCACCGTCACGTTGTTTCCGTTGATGTTGTCACCATTGACGTTTGATTGTTCGCCACCGGCATATCGTTGTGGCTTTAATACCAAATCACGCAAAATTGCGTGTTTTGACCTTGGTATTGTCGAACCTGATTCCCAATTTTGGACGGTTCTTGGGTGTACACCCACCATTTCGGCAAGTTGTTCTTGCGAAATTCCCAACTTTTCACGAATTTTTTTAATATCCAAATCGTTCATATCCAACACGTTATATTTTTATTCAAAATTCAACACGAAAAATTGCGTGAAAAAGTTTGGATTTACACACAATATGCCGTATCTTTGCAGTCGTAAAGTTAGAACAATGCAAAGGTATTGCGAAACAATACGAAAACAAATAGCAAAAATACGTCATTTTCGCGAAATAGCGCAAAAAACGAACGAAAAATTGCACATTTTTTAATTTGTAAAAATATGAGTAAAGAACTTTTTTCATTCAACAAGGGGTGGTCGCAAGTTAAGAACGGCGACATTCCCGAATGCCGAAACAAGTTGATGGCGGCATTGAACATCAAGACAAGGGCGGCTTTCCTTAACCGACTGAAAGGCGATGTCGAACCCAAGGTGTCAGAGGTAAAGGCAATCGAAGATGTGTTTGCCGAATTTGGAATTAAGGACATTTGGGGCGCGGCTTAATATGGAAAA
>JAZLAT010000027.1:0-5775 GCA_045613345.1 Candidatus Enterousia sp. | reverse complement strand
CCCGGGGCTTTTTATTTTATCCAGGGCTGGCAGGATCAAGCCGGCTTTTTTTATTCCAGTACGCGCAAGGCGACAAGGCAGCAAGGCGCACCGTGATAAATTTGTCAACATTGGCAAGGCGTGACGAAACCCGCAGAAATCCGCAAAATTTGCCTTATTTGACACACAAAATCAAAAATTGACACATCAGCAAACACCCGCAACACCGCAGAAATCCGCAAAATTTGCCTTATTTGACATATTTTCCTGATTTGCATAATTAACTGTAAACCCCATATAAAAAAAACTTTCTAAAAAAATACGACGTGTCAAATGTGTCAAATGTGTCAAATGTGTCAAATTTTTGGATTGATTCGGGGCTGCCGTGTTTTTATTTGTTTTTTTATCTTTTTTATTATTATTATATTTTTATAATTTTTTATCATTTATCACTTGACTTTGTGCTTTTTTTATTATAATATACAGATGTACAACAAAGGGCAGACTTGACAAAAAGCGAGCCCGCAGAATATAAAAAGGGGTAAGATATGATCAAATCAACATTTGAATACTTTGGGAAAAAATACGGCTCAGGATATACCGCCGCAGAAATTGAAAACATGAAAGCGGGCAACCGTGAAATTTGGGCCTTTGAAATGATCGGGGGCAAGGTTGCAATGTGTCCGAGTATTTTGTCGGGCGAATGTGTTGAAAACATAAAAAGTTTATAAAAAGGGGGATAAAATGGAAAAATTCGCAGTTATAGAACATTGGGCATTCGGTGTCAATTATTACACCGCAAGCGGGCAATGTGTGCCAGATTATGAAATTGAAAAAAGCGGGCAGAACATCCCGACAATGGACAGGCGCACAGCCGAAATGATCGCAGAACGCGGCCAATATAGACAAATAAAAAAAATATAAAAAAGGGGCAAAAAATGAAAACTTACACATTAACAGCAAAATTATTAAAAAAGATCCGTCGTAACTGTTCTATTTATGGTAATCCTGCTTGGGCTTTAACACTAGAATATGACAATGACACTATTGAAGCAAAAACCGCAAGCGATGCCGCATGCGGGTATAGTGTGAACAATTACAAAGACGGCGAATATATTACTGTTAAAGGGCATTATACGCAAGCAGGCAATTTTATTATTGATTACATTATAGACTAATCCGGGCAAGTTATACCAGGCAAGGGGCAAAATCGCGCCCTTGCTCGGTGTAATACCGAAAACAACGAAAAAAGGGGTAAACTATGGAAAAAATCAAAAAGGCTTTTATTTGCACGCTTGGCGGGATATTTGTGCTGTTTGTGGTGTTATTGTTTGCGCTTTGCTTGCTGACACCTGAAAAGACCAAAGGCGGCGACTATGTGCAACCTTGGGAATACTGGACAAATGCCGAATATATAAAAGCGAATTTTTAAAAAAGGGGGCGTTTATGATCACAAAATCGGAATTTTTGCAAATTATGAAAGATCAGGGGGCGCAGATTGTGCGCTTGCCTGGGGATTGGTGCGATCGTTGGCAGGTTAAAAATTGCTTTTTTGTTGATGATCCTGAAAATTGGCACAAACGCGCCGCGATCATTGCGATTTATGGGCGCAAGGGTGGCAGACTTGGGCAAAAGTGCAATTTTATCAAGTGGCAAGATCAAACTACGCCGGCGGATTTTCAAAACTATTTACAAACTATGATCACAGAATAAAAAAACAAGGGGCAGATATGCAAAACATTAAAAACTGGCCAACACAGCGAATCAATGCGGAATTTAACCGCTTACTGGACACAGCGAGCCGGCAAGGCTTCGCAAGTGATAAACAGCGGGCGTTTTTCTGTGCGTTGCGTGCAGAATGGCGGCGCAGACAGGCTGAATACAACAAATAAAGGCAAACCGATGGCGAACAAAAAAGAATGGCGACTTGTCCGCTTGACAGCCGACTTTGCGATTTACCGCAGGGGACAGGAAATAAAAGCACAACCGATCACAGCGGCGGCGTTGCGTGTTCTGGATTGGAACAGGCGAAATATTGCGGCGAATGATTGGAGGGCTTGATTTATCAAAAACGCCTGCTATAATGACGGCAGGCACAACAAAAAAAGGCGAAAAAATGAAAACACAAGAAAAAATTGCGAAATTATACGCAGAATTACAGGGCTCAAACATTGAGCAATATATCAGCAAAAAAGACACAGGCAGAAAGACGCTTGATTATCTTTCGTGGGGCGCTGCGGTGGATTTTTTCACTAAGGGCTGTCATGGATTAAATCTTGACTGGACGTATTCACACGAATTTGTGGATATGGGGGCACGTGGTTCGTTTGTAAGTGCCACAATCACGATTTTAGATGCTGAAAACGGGGAAACAGTCGATAAGACTATGTCCCTGCCTTGTATGACAAACACAAATCAGGCGGCCAAAGATGCGGACGTGATGACTATTAACAAAACACAGATGCGTTGCCTAGTTAAATGCATGACTTTGTTTGGGCTAGGGCTGTCGCTTTATTTAAAAGATTTCAGCGAATTAGACGATGTAAAACTTGCGTCAGAAGTCAAGCAAGACGAATATGCCAAACAGATCGCAGAAATAAAAAGACGAATTAAGGCGATATTGGAAACCCTAGACCCTGCGATTGATACTGCTGAATTTAACGGCTGGGAAAGTTGCAACGACAAAGCGAAGTTGCTGGAAATTGGCAAGGCGTTGAAAAAATTAGCGGGGTAGTGCTATGCAGATACACAATATACCGCAACACCTAGACGATGGGCAGGCGAACCCTGATTGGCTTGCCCTGCGTGCTGGAAAATTCAGTGGCTCAGATTTTCACCAGTATTTGGGCATTGTTGATAAACCGCTATCGGCGACCGCTGAAACCGCTTTACATAAAAAAGTATTGGAAGCACTAGGCGAAACCTTTGCAGGCGTGCATACAGACGCAATGGCAAGGGGAAACGAACTTGAACCGCTAGCCCGAGATGCGTATATATGCCAGACCTTTGCCGATGTGCAGGAAGTCGGCTTTGTTGATTGGGAACACCTGCGGGCAGGTTGTAGTCCTGACGGCGTTATTTATGGCGACAATGGCGAGATTGAAAAAATAATAGAAATCAAATGTCCCGAAATCGTAAACTTTTTGCGATATGCCGAGTCGGTAGACAACATCCCGCCGTTATACAAGACCCAGATGCAGTATAATATGCTGATAACAGGGGCGAAGTCGTGCGATTTTGTGGTATACCACCCGAATATGCGGCTGGTTGTACATACGATAGACGCAGACAGCGAATATCAGGCGAAGATAGTCGCAGCACTGGAAAAATTAAACGAACGCTATGACGAGATTCTAGCGACAATAAACAAGTTGAAAGTAGGAGAATAAAATGGGCGTATTAGGCGTTATAATCTGCTTGGCTCTGCTGGGCGTTGTTCGATAAAAATGTATTTGAGTACTCAAATACACAAAATGAGTACTCAATTAAATTTTTTATTGCAATTTTTAAACAATATGATACTTTAATCTTCGAGCATAAAGGAAGGGTGCTATGAAAGAAATTCTTATCTCTGATAATCCAATCGCAATAAACTATGTAGCGGACTTTAATCCTTGCAAAATAATAACTCGTGCCGAATTATCCGGCATTGACCCACTGGCAGTTGAGCGAGCAACGCTTGATGGCAACGACACTCAAATACTAGAACAGTTTATGAACGCCAAGTGTTTTTATGTTGATGGCGGTATTGACTTTTCTGCGGATTTTGATACACTAGGAAAGGCATATAGGAATGCAACACCTTATGTGCCGACTGATGAACCTATGGGGGCATCCCTTCCTATTCCGATAGCCCCCACCTTTGATTCTTTTGTAGAAGAAAGTAGTTTTGAAATTCCAATGCAGGAACAAATCGCCATACTTGACCCACTGTTGGCAAATAGACGAATTGGGGCTGGCACTATTGCCGAATTGACGGCACAGTTGGTGGATATTTGCCGTTCGCACGACCTGTTCTCTCGTGATATTATTACTGGGCTGTTCCGCAGTCGCTTTACACGCAAACCGTTGACAAGCGAAGAACACACCAAGACGATGTTTTTTACACACTTTATAGACAAGTTATATATAAAGACCCACGATTATAAGGTTGACAAGGCAACAGGGCAGACCAAGTCCGAAGTATCCTATAAACGCATATCAAAAGACGAACTGAAATTGCTGTGGCAGAACGTGTCGCTGTATTCTACCTTTAACAGCAGAAAGGAATTTTACGAAGCAATACCAGAATGGGACGGCGAGCAGCGTATTATGACATTTATGAAAAAATACTTTGAGTGCGACACCAACCCGAACTTTTTCTTACTGCTGATGACCAGTCTGGTGGCAAAATTCGCACCAAAGAACGATTACTGCCCTTACTTCTTTGACTTCGTAGCAAATTCCAAGGGCATTGGTAAATCGTTGCTGTGTCGCCGTCTTTTAGGGGGCAAATATTGCAGTTTCCTGACATTTGCAGTGGGTCGCCGTGATGACTTCTATGTGAACGCATACGACAGCAATTCGGCGATTGTTGTTGACGATGAATGCACTTGGGTGGCCAGCAAGGGCAACAAAGGATTCAGTACGATAACACCTGACGAATTTAAGAACATAGTCACGACCCCGACCGATGTATTCTCTCGCAAGCATATGAACCCCGAAGAACACGCACGGTCGTTTATCATTATTCGCACTTCCAACGATGTCAATCAGGTATATGCGACCAACGAACGCCGTCAGATAATATTCCAGTGCAACCTTGCCGAGCAAGAGTGCCGTATTTTAGACTTGCCGGACGAATTCTTTGAACAGATGTTGGCGGAAGCAAAAGATTACTATGTAAAGCACGGTGGTCGGTATCAGTTGACCGATGACGACAAGTTGGACATTAAAGAAAGCAACCTGAACAATTACAACACCGAAACCAAAGAAAACTTTGCGATTATGGGCTATGTAAAAGCGGCAAGGGCTAACCCAGACTTATGGTGCGTAAAGTTGAGTGCAAAGAAATTCGGGTCGGAAAAATGGGGCAACTACCAGAAATATGTTGAGTGGTGCGAAGAAAACAAAAAACCAACCTTGCAACACAGACCTTTCTGGCGTTCTGTTTCCGCACTGGCAGAATACCCCGAGAACCATATCTGTGTGCTGTCTGACCAAAGATACGACTTGGCAAGCGGTGGCAAGTGCCGTGTGTTCCGAATAGATCCTGTATCGGTTGCTCAACCTGCGGACGAAGTGCCAGATATTCCATATTAAAAATATTTTTTTATTTTTTTCTTTACAATTGTTATTTTATATATTAGAATAACAATCGTACAACAACAAAGGAGCATAAAATGAACGAAAAACTTAAAATTTTATTTGATTACTACAATAAATTTGAATTGTCTGATGCGGTTATAGAACGCATGGTAGAATTGTTAGACGATATGTTTGACAAGGAATCTGTTGCCTGCCCACACTGCGGAAAGGTGTTCTTGCAAAGCGAAAATGCCCTGCAATATGAAATGCCAGACGGCGATTATGCGTGTGAGTGTATGTCACCAGAGAACCAAGCGTCTGCTATGGCGGATATGTGGATTGACGAACAAAAGGAGAAATAAGATGAATTCAATAATAATCACAGCGATAATCTGCGGAACAATAATTTACTTGGTTAAAAGCAGTAAGGAGTAAGAGATGGACAGATTTAAATTTAGAGTATGGTGGGGAAAAGAAAAAAGATACCGCATAGATGTTAAAATGTATCCG
>JAZLAT010000026.1:0-6633 GCA_045613345.1 Candidatus Enterousia sp. | reverse complement strand
CCCGGGGCTTTTTATTTTATCCAGGGCTGGCAGGATCAAGCCGGCTTTTTTTATTCCAGTACGCGCAAGGCGACAAGGCAGCAAGGCGCACCGTGATAAATTTGTCAACATTGGCAAGGCGTGACGAAACCCGCAGAAATCTGCGAAATTTGCCCCCATTTTTAAAATTTGCCCCCATTTTTTAAAATTTGCCCCATCAGTTAACGCCAGCAAACCCGCAGAAATCTAGGAAATTTGCCCCATTCACCCAATTCACCCAATAACATAATTAACACAAGGGGCATTTTTGAAATTTTTTTTAAAATTTATTTCCCCCTATTTATCGGGCGAATTTTTTTTTAGGGGGAAATTTTTCAACCCATTCGCATCACTTTGCAACATTTTATACGCTTTTAACTTTTTTAATCTTTTTATAATTTTTTACTTGCTTTTATTTTTTTAACCGATATAATAAGAAACATAAACCAAGCGGCAACGCTTAAAAACTTGACAAATAACGGAGCGAAAAAAATGAAGTTTATGAGTGTAACAGAAGTGGCGCAGATTTTAGAAGTGGACGTGACAACCGTCCGCAGATGTGCCAGATTAAACAAATACCCGTTTAGGGCTTTACGCATTGGGGGCTTGTGGAAATTCCCAGCGGATGAAGTCCGAGCATTTGCGGAAGGGTTAAACAACTAAAAAAACAAAAAAACTGTACAACTAAAAAAGGAGCAAAAAAGATGGCAAAATATACTTATAAAGAAATTAAATCAATTATTGAATGTACGCCGGCAGAATTAAAAAATAAATCAACGGCGGATTTTGGAAGCCTGCTTGACTTGGGTTTTTATAAACCAGCGGCCACAAATTGGTCTTATCAAGTAAAAGCAACTATTTACAAAGGGCGTATTGTGCCGCTTGTTTTTGTGTTTGGTTGGTCAAAATAATAAGGGGGCTTAACATGGAAAAAATCAAAACGGCTTTTATTTGCACGCTTGGCGGCATGCTTGCGTTATTTGTGGCGCTATTGTTTGCGCTTTGCTTGCTGACACCTGAAAAGACCAAGGGCGGAGATTATGTTCAACCTTGGCAATACTGGACAAATGCCGAATATATAAAAGCGAATTTTTAAGGGGTGCAGATATGCAAAACTTGAAACAATGGGACACACAACGAATCAACGCAGAATTTAACCGCTTACTAGACACAGCGAGCCGGCAAGGTTTCGCAAGTGATAAACAGCGGGCGTTTTTTTGTGCGTTGCGTGCAGAATGGCGACACAGACAGGCGGAATACAACCGATAAAGGCGAACCGATGGCGAATAAAAAAGAATGGCGGCTTGTCCGCTTGACTGCCAACTTTGCGATTTACCGCAGGGGGCAGGAAATAAAAGCACAACCGATCACAGCGGCGGCTTTGCGTGTTCTAGACTGGAACAGGCGAAACATTGCGGCGAATGATTGGCGGGCTTGATTTATCAAAAACGCCTGCTATAATGACGGCAGGCACAACAAAAAAGGCGAAAAAAATGGAAAAACTAGCAAAAATACAAAAAGAACTGAAAGCCCCGAAAGGGCAGATGAACAAATTCGGCGGGTATAGATATAGAAGTTGCGAAGATATTTTGGAAGCAGTTAAACCGCTGCTAGACGGTGCTATTCTGACCCTGCAAGACGAAATTGTTTATATTGGCGACCGTTTTTATGTCAAGGCGACCGCAAAATTCACTGACGGCGATTTTGAACACACAACAACAGCGTACGCACGTGAACCGCTGGACAAGAAAGGCATGGATGCGTCACAAATTACCGGCATGGCGTCCAGTTATGCGAGAAAATACGCTTTAAATGGCTTATTCTGCATTGACGACACGAAAGATGCCGACACAATGGACAACACGACTGCACAGGCAGACGAACAGATCGCAGAAATGAAAAGGCGAATAAAGACGATGTTGGAAGCCCTAGACCCTGCGATTGACACCGCTGAATTTAACGGCTGGGAAAGTTGCAACGACAAGGCGAAATTGCTGGAAATTGGCAAGGCATTGAAAAAATTGGCGGGGTAGTGCTATGCAGATACACAACATACCGCAACACCTAGACGATGGGCAGGCGAACCCTGATTGGCTTGCCCTGCGTGCTGGGAAATTCAGTGGATCAGATTTCCACCAGTATTTAGGCATTGTTGACAAGGGGCTTTCTGCGACCGCAGAAACGGCTTTACATAAAAAAGTGCTGGAATCCCTAGGCGAAACCTTTGCAGGCGTGCAGACGGACGCAATGGCTCGTGGCAACGAATTGGAACCACTTGCCCGAGATGCGTATATGTGCGAAACATTTGCAGATGTACAGGAAGTCGGATTCGTGGACTGGGAACGCTTGCGTGCTGGTTGTAGTCCTGATGGCGTTATTTATATTGAAAAGCCTAACTTAGACTTTCAAAATATGTCTTATGAAGAATTTAAGCAAATTATAACAACACCAATAAAAAAAATTATAGAAATAAAATGTCCAGAGATTGTGAACTTTTTGCGATATGCGGAGTCGGCGAGTAATATTCCAAAGCAATATATTGCCCAAATGCAGTATAATATGCTGATAACAGGGGCGAAGTCATGCGATTTTGTGGCGTATTACCCTGGAATGCGTCTTATTATTCATACGATAGACGCAGACAGCGAATATCAGGCGAAGATAGTCGCAGCACTGGAAAAATTAAACGAACGCTATGACGAGATTCTGGCGACAATAAACAAGTTGAAAGTAGGAGAATAAAATGGGCGTATTAGGTGTTATAATTTGCTTGGCAGTGCTGGGCGTTGTTAGATAAACAAAACAAGAAAGGAAAGGAAAATGAAAGTATTATCATTGTTTGACGGTGTCAGTTGCGGCAGAGTCGCATTGGAACGAGCAGGAATACCTGTTGAAACTTACTACGCAAGTGAAATTGACAAGTATGCTATGTCGGTGGCACAGGCGATGTATCCCGACACAATACAGATTGGCGATGTATGCAAGATAGATTTTACACAGTATATCGGCAAGGTTGATATGATTATAGGTGGTAGCCCCTGCCAAGATTTGAGTATTGCCAAACAGAACAGACAAGGCTTACAAGGCGAACGGTCAAGGCTGTTCTGGGAATACATCAAGGCACTGACGATTATCAAGCCGAAGTATTTTTTGCTTGAAAACGTTGCCAGTATGAAAAACGAAGATAGAGATGCGATTACAGCAGTGTTGCGTGGCATATACCCAGAAACTGAATGCATTATGATAAACAGTGCATTGGTATCGGCCCAGCAACGTAAGCGGTATTATTGGACAAACTGGCACGTGGAACAACCAGAAGACAAGGGCATTATGTTGAAAGATATTTTAGAAAACAGTTGTTCGCATCAAGATAAAGCCCACTGCCTAGATGCAAACTATTATAAAGGTGCAAGTTTAGAACATACTTTAACAAAACATAAGAGAACGCAGGTGTTTGAACCTGTCGGTGCTGCAATGCGAACACGTGAAGATGACAACGGCAAATTCAAGCGATTAGAAGTCAACAGGCAAGAAAAATCAAATGCTTTAACGTCTGTGCAGACAGACAGCATGGTTGCAGAACGTGTAATTATCGGCAACACAGAGTTTGATTTCTACCCAAGCAAAAGACAGAAAAAAACTGACGTTGATTACATTGGCGGTATCGTGTCTGGAAGAAAAAAATGGTTGAACGACAATACAAACAAATCTCGTTCTTTCTCACAAGGCAATCGTGTTTATACAGTGCGTGGGAAGTCAGTTTCACTAAACGCAAATGGTGGTGGTCTTGGTGCAAAGACGGGGCTGTACAAGATTGACCTGCCAGATGGCGATTATATCGTGCGTAAATTGACGCCACGTGAATGTGCTAGATTGCAGACCTACCCAGAACGGTGTTTTGATGTCGCAAATATCAGCAACACGCAGTGGTATAAGGCATTCGGCAACGGATGGACTGTTGATGTAATTGCACATATATTCAAACAGATACCAACAGAATAAATAACTTGCAATTTGCAATAGTTATGATACTTTAATATTCAAGCATAAAGGAAGGGTGCTATGAAAGAAATTCTTATCTCTGATAATCCAGTCGCAAACCAACACGCACAGGATTTTTATCCGTGCAAAATAATCAGCCGTGCTGAACTGGCGGGCATTGACCCGTTGGCAGTCAAGAAAGCGACACTTGACGGAAACGACACCGAAATCCTAGAACAGTTTATGAACGCCGAGCGGTTTTATATCGCCGAAAGTATTGACTTTTCTGCGGATTTTGATACACTAGGAAAGGTATATCGCAATGCCGCACCTTATGATCCGGCTGAACCTATGGGGGCATCCCTTCCTATCCACGAAGCCCCCACTCTTGATTCTTTTGTTGAAGAAAGCAGTTTTGAAATTCCAATGCAGGAACAAATCTCCATACTTGACCCATTGTTGGCTAACAGACGAATTGGGGCTGGCACTATTGCCGAACTGACGGCACAGTTGGTGGACATCTGCCGTTCGCACGACCTGTTCTCTCGTGATATTATTACTGGGCTGTTCCGCAGTCGCTTTACACGCAAACCGTTGACAAGCGAAGAACACGCCAAGACGATGTTTTTTACACACTTTATAGATAAGTTGTATATCAAGACCCACGATTACAAGGTTGACAAGGCAACAGGGCAGACCAAGTCCGAAGTGTCCTATAAACGCATATCAAAAGACGAACTGAAATTGCTGTGGCAGAATGTGTCGCTGTATTCAACCTTTAACAGCCGAAAGGAATTTTACGAAGCAATACCTGAATGGGACGGCGAAGAACGCATTATGACCTTTATGAAGAAATACTTTGAGTGCGACACCAACCCGAACTTCTTCTTACTGCTGATGACCAGTTTAGTAGCAAAATTCGCACCAAAGAACGACTACTGCCCATATTTCTTTGACTTGGTGGCAAATTCTAAGGGTATTGGTAAATCGTTGCTGTGTCGCCGTCTTTTGGGCGGTAAATATTGCAGTTTCTTGACGTTCGCAGTTGGTCGCCGTGACGACTTCTATGTGAACGCATACGACAGCAATTCGGCGATTGTCGTTGACGATGAATGCACATGGGTATCGACCAAGGGCAATAAGGGATTTGGCACGATAAACAATGAAGAGTTTAAGAACATTGTGACGAACGCAACGGATATGTTCTCTCGTAAGCATATGAACCCCGAAGAACACGCACGTTCGTTTATCATTATTCGCACATCCAACGATGTCAACCAAGTGTATTCTACCAATGAACGCCGACAAATAATCTTCCAATGCAACCTTGCCGAGCAAGAGTGCCGCATCTTGAATCTGCCAGACGAGTTCTTTGAACAGATGTTGGCGGAAGCGAAAGATTACTATGTAAAGCACGGCGGACGGTATCAGTTGACCGATGACGACAAGTTGGAAATCAAAGAAACCAACCTGAATAATTACAATGTTGAAACCAAAGAAAACTTTGCGATTATGGGGTATATCAAAGACGCACGTGCGAATCCCGATTTGTGGTGCGTAAAATTGCAGGCAAGTAAGTTTGGTGGCGAAAAGTGGGGCAATTACCAGAAATATGCCGAGTGGTGCGAAGAAAACAAGAAACCAAGTTTGTCGCATAGACCGTTCTGGCGTTCTGTGTCGGCACTTTCCGAATACCCCGAATATCATATAGCGGTTATGTCCGACAAGAAATACGAACTGGCAGACGGTGGCAAGTGTCGTGTGTTCCGAATAGATCCTGTATCGGTTGCTCAACCTGCGGACGAAGTGCCAGATATTCCATATTAAAAATATTTTTTATTTTTTTCTTTACAACTGTTATTTTATATATTAGAATAACAACCGTACAACAACAAAGGAGTATAAAATGAACGAAAAACTTAAAATTTTATTTGATTACTATAACAAATTTGAACTGTCGGATGCGGTTATAGAACGTATGGAAGAATTGTTAGACGAAATGTTTGACAAGGAATCTGTTGCCTGCCCACATTGCGGGAAGGTGTTCTTGAACAGCGAAAATGCTCTGCAATATGAAATGCACGATGGCGATTATGCGTGCGAGTGTATGTCGCCAGAGAACCAAGTTTCTGCTATGGCGGATATGTGGATTGACGAACAAAAGGAGAACTAAAATGACAAAAGTAGATACTTGGTTTAATGGCTATGACATATATGTAGATAACAACGGCATGTATTACGTATGCCATTGTGGCGCAATAGTGTCGCCTGCGTACGCAACGTTAAGAGATGCACAACGTATGGGAAAAATTTATGTAAAGGACTAACAAATGAGATGGCGTGGATATTTATACATCAACGGCAGTAAGACATACGATGCGATTATTTCAAGCCCAGACAAGTTTGCAATAATGCAGTATGTTATGACAATGGTTGATGACAATGACAATTTTAGAATCGTGGTACAAAAAGTAAAGGAGAAATAAGATGGAATCAATAATAATCACAGCGATAATCTGCGGAACAATAATTTACTTGGTTAAAAGCAGTAAGGAGTAAGAGATGGACAGATTTAAATTTAGAGTATGGTGGGGAAAAGAAAAAAGATACCGCATAGATGTTAAAATGTATCCG
>JAZLAT010000025.1:0-6603 GCA_045613345.1 Candidatus Enterousia sp. | reverse complement strand
TTTAATGTGCATAGATAATAATTGTTTTTGCCTTCGGTGATTGCGCCGCGCACGTTTCTATAATCCGTTACAAACGCGCAAATAAGGTCCATTATATAACCGTAAATTGCCGTGTAATTATAGTTTTTTGCCTTCAATTCGATTGCTTTAATTTGCTTACTTGTTAAGAAGGTTTGTTTATCAATTTCGGTCAAAGTGTTGTCTATTGTTGTTTGGCGTGTTGCCAGTTCGCTTTTTATCTCACTACGTGGATAGTGTGATTGATTATTAAAATTATTACGTTCCATACATTGCCGCCTTTATTATATCGTTATTGGTGTATCGTTTTTACGGTCTATTACGTCGCCGTTATTCTTTGCAGATTCTTTGTTTTTTGGGTTGCTGCGGTTGCTATTGCCGCCTGCATTACCAATTTTGAACGGTATCAAGTCGCCGTTTGCGTCCTGCTTTGCCTGCAAATAAGAATACGGGTAATAGTCCGCAATTTCAAAGTGTGTTGAGATTCCGCCTTCACGGTCCTTCATTACACGATAAAAATATGAACATTTGTTATCGTCGTTTATTTTTCGTCCTAAACCGATTGCAATAGTTGCCTTGCGTTCAATTTCGCCGCTATCACCTAGGTTTTTTAATTCCAGTCCTTCGGGGTTGCGTTCGCTTGCGCCTTCACGGTTAAATTGTGCGCCTGCAATGCCTATAAGTTCATTTGCCTTTATGATTGTATTGATTGCAACAAGTTGTTGCCGCAATGATTCTAAACGGTCATTATTTGGCGTTCCTTTTGGTGCATACGGTATGTTTTGAATGTAATCAATAAAAACTATTGTGTGGCGTTCCAGTTCCTGCATTGCGTCTTTGAGTTCTTCAAAACTATTTGTTTTGTCGGTGTTGAAAAGTTGCAGGCGTCCGCTTTCGATATATTGTTTTACTTCCTTTGCAGCCTTCAAAACCTGCTTTGTAAATTCGTCTTTTGGTTCTGCGGTCATTCCTTCCAGTGATTCCCGTTTGTCTTTGTATGCCTTTTTTATAATGTCCTTAAATGTGGCGTTTATGTATGACTTGCCGTAATCGTGCGACAATAAATTGCCGTGGTTGTTTTTTATACAGTTGTCGCAAAACTGATTTTTAATAAATCGTGTTATTATTTGCTGCGGCGTTTCTTCGGTTGTGATGTATAAAACATTTTTCTTTGTGTGGCGCATTGCGTCCATTGCCATTGATACAAGTGCGGTTGTTTTTCCTGCGCTTGGTCGTCCTGCAATTATGTTTAATGATGATACAATAAAGTTTAAGGCGTTCATTCCGCTATTTGCAGGAAGTAAACCGCATTGAAAATCGTTTGTTATATCGTGGTCCGATATTTCACGCAAATAGTTATTAAATGCGTGTGTGCCGCCTTCGTTTGGATTGCCTTTGATTTTGTTTAAGAAGTCGTGCAATGCCTTTTCAACGTGTGGTTTTGCGTCGTCGTGTGTGATGTTCTTTTCTTTTGCATAATCTGCGGTTACATAATCGTTGTAAAATTGCTTTATTATGCCTTTGTCTTTTAAGGCGTTCCACGCGTTCGCGTTGTCGTTGTGGACCTGCGGAAACAATGAATTGATTGTGTTCAACGCCTTTTGCAATATGTCCGCCTTGTTGTTTGTGTCCGCCTTCATTGCGTTGTATCGTGTTTCTAAATCCTGCAATGTTACTTTTGTTTCGTCCATTTTATGCCGTCCTTAAAAATTAAAACTATTTATAACGCCTTGCGTGTCGTTTCTGTCGTGTTGTGCCAGTTCGGGAAGTGAAAATAATATGTTTTCTATTTCCGCCTTGCCGTATTGTGTGCCGTCGTTATCGTTTGCCATTTTGCAATATTTGCAAATCCAGTATGCAAAATCGTGCGGCGTTGCGCCTTTTGTCCGTGCCTTTTCAACAATGCCGTTTAATGATTGATTCCATTTTGTGCCGTTGTTCGGTCCTGCAAAAGTTCTTTTGAACGTGGTTGCAGGTTTGGGCGGTTCTATTTGCATATCCTTTAATATACACAATGGCAAATACGGCGCGTTGTTTAAGTCGCCGTGCAATGTGTAATAATTGTTTTTAGTGCCTTTTCTATAACTTCCTGCGGCGGTTTCGCCGTGGTCCTTTGTACTGATTTCAATACTTGTTGCAAGGTTCTTTATTTTCTGCGGCAATTCACGATCTAAACGAAAATATAAATGTTTGCCGCCGTTTGCAGATTCAACAAAACACGGGAATAATTCAAGGTCCTTAAAATGCGGCGTGCCGTCTAACTGGTTCTTTTTAATGTATTGTTGCCATTGCATTAAACCGTTTGCCTTGCCTGCGTGTGTATCAATATCAATAACAATGTATTTGTTATCAACGGGAAATATGCGGAATAATTCTATTTTGTGGTTGCGTCCGTATTCGTCCGTAATGGTCCGTGTTTGGTTGCAAAGTTCCTGCAATATTGTTTTGTCGGTTATGCCGTGGCGGTCCTTTGCCTGCTTTTGTTCTTCGGTGTCATACAATGCAATTTTGCCGTTTAATGTTATCGGCAAGTATTTTATTGTGTCGCCGTCCTGCTTTGATATACAAGGGTATAATTCAAAACCGCAATCAATGTATTTTTCCAGTGTTTCAAAATCTGCTTTGTGGTCCGTTGCAGGTTGTGGAAGGTTCAACGCCTGCAATACTTGTGCGTATACGTCGCAAGGCGTGTTTTGTTTCCAGTTCTTCAATAATTGGTTTGCGTCTTTGCCTTCCTGCAAAAACTGGTTGTATGTTTTTATGCAATTCTTTATAGCGTCGTTTATTGTTTGCATTACTTCTTTGTTTAATCGGTCCGCAATTTCGGGCGTTGCGTTATTGCAGCAATATTTCAATGCCGCCGTATAATTCGCCGTCGGTGATTCGGTCATAATTGAGAAACGTTCTAACAAATCGTCGTAATCGTTATAAATTGCCATAGTTTACATACAGAAAAAAGCAACGTTTAGTTTGTTGCAGGTTGTGCCGCTTTTGATTCCTTTAATATAAAATCCTGCATTGCCTTTTTGATTGCGGTTGTTAGATTGATGTTTTTATCTAAACAAAATTGTTTCCACGCCTTGCGTGTTGGTTCGTCTACCTGCATTGTGATTTTTACTTTTTTGTCGGTTGTTGTTTCCATTGTTTACCGTCCTTCTTTTATCATTTCGCGCAATGCCTTTATTATGCCTGCGGTCAATGTCATATAATTGTTTTCACAATATTGTTTTACTTCCTGCAATAATGATTCTTCAATTTTGAAGTTGCATAAAACCTTTTTATTGCTTTTTGGTGTACTGTTTGCAGGTTCAACGGGTTGTTGTTCCTGCTTTGGTCCGTCGGTCTTTGTAACGCCTGCGGCGGCGTTCATTTCGTCGTATAGGGAAGTATAATTTAAGTTATCAATGTTTAGTTTTGCTTTGCCTATTGCCATATATAACCGCCTTTATGCAATCAATGATTGTGCAATGTCTTTTATTGCCTGCTTTGTTTCCTTCTTTACGTCGTCAAAGTCTTGTAAAGAAACGTGCATTGCCTGCGATTTTTCAAAGGCAGGTTCTAGCGGTATTGAATGAATGACATAATTATTTTGCAGGGGTTTGAATGATTCAAAAATAGCCTTTTGCAATACTTTTCTATCGTCCTTTGCGTTCAATACAACGTTTGTCAAAATTGGTGCGTCGTTCGGTGATAATTCAAGGTCGGTTTTTGTTTCCTGCAATCGGTGTGTAAAAATCTGCAATCCGTCTTTTGCAAATTCAGTACATTCTAAAACCGTGATAATTTTATCACTTGCAATTAAACAACATTTTTCAAGTGTTCCAAAAGAAGGCGACAAATCAAAAATGACATAATCAAAATACTTTTCAAACGTTGGTTTTAGTTTGCGGATTTTATACGGTTTGTTTTGTATTGCTGCGGATTCCGCAACGTCTTTTAATTTTCCGTCTAGTCCTGCGGTCGGAATTATAAACAAGTTTTCAATGTCGGTTTTAATTGTGCATTGTTCAACGGTGCAATTGTCCTGCAATAAATCTGCAAAATCGTATTGAATAGGTTTATTAAAAATCCACGTTGTTGCGTTGCCTTGTGGGTCTGCGTCAATCAACAAAGTTTTGTTGCCAGTCTTTGCCAGTTCAACGGCAATTGAAACGGCGGTTGATGTTTTTCCCGTGCCGCCTTTTTGAAGTGCAAAACAAAAAGTTTTCATAGTTTACATACGTCCTTATAAATAAAGATTGTTTGTATTATACCGTATTTATGTAAATACGTAAATACATAAAAGTAAAGACGTTGTAAAGACGCGTAAAGACAAAGTAAAGACGGAATAAAGACAAAGTAAAGAAAAGTAAAGACGCGTCTTTATTTGTAAAGACGTTGTAAAGACGGCGTAAAACGCAAATAACGGCGTTTTGGCGCGTTCTATGCCTAAAACGATATATTACACGTTTTTTCAAAAATAACGCGTCTACGTCAATCTATGCGCGTGTTATGGGTTCTAAATGCGTTTATCTGCAATTGAATAGTTGCTATGTTGCGCATTATCGACAATAATTTGTTTTCCAGTGCGTCAAAGTCTTTTTGTGTAAAATCGTCGTAATAACTCACAGTAAAATTGCCGTTTACTTTTGTTGTTATGTCGTCCGCAATGTTCACAAAATCTAAAAATTGTTTGCGTGTTATATCTGTCATTTGGTCCGCCTTCCTTCCTGCAATAAATAAAAATGCCGCTTGCAATCCTTATACAGAAAAGACAAACGGCAATGTATGTAAACTATTTATATTATAGTCGTGTTGTTGCCTGCGTTCAATACTAGGAAAAATCGGGCAATTTTGGGTAATTATTGCAGGTGTTGAACACTGGGAAAAACTGGGAATTATTTGCCGCCGAACATTTCAACGTTTGGGCAATTTTCTAAATCTTCCCTTGTGATTGTGTCTAAACCGTCAATAATAATGTGCAACGGTTCTGCGTTTTCGTCCGTTACCGTTGTTTCAATCTTTGTTGTATAACCGCGGTGTTTTCCTTTGGTCGATAAATACCATTTAATTATTTGTGTGTCGCCTGCTTTAATTGCGTCTAATAATTTAATTTCTGCATTGTCTAGCGTTGTTTCTATTTCGTCCTGCAATGCCGTTTTTGTGGATTCCCATTTGTCGCAATATGTCCGCGCCGTGTTCCAGTTACATTTCAAACGGCGTGCAATCGTGCTATATATTCCGCCGCTATCCTTTATTGCGTCTAAAACCTGCTTTTGTGTAATAGTTTTCATACGCTTTTATAGTCTTTTTTTCATATCCTTTTTTGCACGTGATGTAAAAAAATGTCAAAGAATAGTCAAAGATTAGTAAGGTTTTTACGGTGTTTTTGTTGAAAAGGTATTGAAAAGTAGTGATAAAATCCGCCGCCGTGGGTATTAAATGCAGGTGTGTTGCGCCTTATCCTGCTTTGCTATAAAAGATTTTTTTCAAAGAAGGTGTGTTTTAGTCCTGCATTGCAGCATATTTGCGTTGCAGGTCCTGCGGCAAGTCGTTTATTGTTAGTCCATAATTCCAAAAGTCTAACGGTATAAAATCGGGGTCTATAAGTTCGGCGTATTGTTTTATATATTCGTCCTGCAAATTGCCGATTGTGTACGGTTCATTTAATGCATTGTGAAATAAGTATTTTAATAAATGCCGTTCGGATATATTGCCGTTACGTGTAAATACAGATTGCGGCAAATCTAAATATGGAGTGTCTTGCCGTGCCTTTTTAATGCGCTTGCGGTTGCCTTCTTTGGTGTATTCGTGTCGTATAACTGGGTCTAGTTTTTCGTCCATATCCTGCAAATACGTTTCAATGGGTTGTTTTGTATATTTCAAAGAAAAGTAATCAAACACAATATCAATGCTGCGGCGTTCGTTGTGTTCGTAATAGCGTTGTATCTGCGGCAATTTGTGCGCGTAACAATACGATAATTTATATATGCGGTTGTCTATGGTGTTATCATAGATTGCATAAATTGAGAAAATCGGCGGTTGTTTTTCTTTGGTCCTGCGGCGCATACGTTACCAATACACGGTTTTTAATTGTTCTTTTAGTTCTGCAATCTTTTCAAGTTCAAAATCGTGCATAACGTTTTGAAGTTCGTTTATGCGGTCCTGCGTAATGCCTTGTGCCAGTTCGTGCGATAACATATACAATTCGCCGTTGATTCGTTTCAATCGGTTGTTGATGATGTTTATATATTCGTCATAACTGTATTTGCGCGGTTTGATTTTTTGGACCTGCTTTTGTTGTTGCAGGTTGTTCAATTCGTCCATTATATCCATATATCACCCAAAACATATTTTTAGTTGGTCGTCTAACGTGTCGTCGTTTGTTCCAGTATATCCGCGGTCTTTGCCTTTTACTGACAAATACCATTTTGCGGTTTGAATGTCGTTTGATTCCAGTGCAGATATAATGCAGGATTCCGCACGGTCTAACATTCGGTTGCGTTCGTTTGTGTACGCGGTTGTTGCGTCGTTGTCGCCTTTGATGTATGCGCGTGCCGTGTTCCAGTTGATTTTCAAACGGTCCGCAATGGTTGAAATAATGCC
>JAZLAT010000024.1:0-5761 GCA_045613345.1 Candidatus Enterousia sp. | reverse complement strand
AAAAAAAAACGAAATATCAATGAATTACGCGCATTATCCCAAAGCAAAAATTTGTCAAAACAGCAAAAAAAATTGGGCGCAACCGCGTCCGTTTTTTGCAAATCTTTATACAAAATTACGATTCGATTCGGTTCCGATTCGGATGATTTTTTGCATCAAAAAACCGCCACGGGGGCGGTTTTTAATTAGAATCCGAAAACCATTCGCTGTTTAGATTGACGTTTCTTTTCATTTCGAACGGCTTCTTCACGTAAACGTTTACGCTTTGTCGTCGGTTTTTCATAACGTTGGCGTTCTTTCATTTCGCGATACAGACCCTCTTTTTGTGATTTGCGCTTTGCGACACGCAACGCTTGTTCAACGTTATTATCACGTACCAAAACTTTGACCATAAAATATTCACCCCCTTTGCGGTGTATTTCTTTTCTGTCCTGTCCGCCTTCGCCAAAGGCTACGGTGGACACTCAATTTTCAAACCTTGCTTCGCTGCGGTGAAAATTGGTGGTGGAGCTGATGGGACTCAAACCCACGACCTCCTGAATGCAAATCAGGCGCTCTAATCAACTGAGCTACAACCCCGTTAACTGTGCGATGCGTATTTTATGCTATCCAACCACAAAAGTCAATAAAAAATTAGAACAATTTTAAGAAATCTATCTTGGGGAAATATAACAGAAAAAATTTTATGATGTCCGCGTAACAAGGAGAAACCAAAATGAAAGAAACTTTACACGAATGTAAATGTACGCATATGCCGCTTATTGGCGAAATGGCGCCGGCATTTGGCGCGAACACTACGAATGGATACATTGAATTTCCACGGCAATATCGCGGGAAATGGGTTGTGTTCTTTTCTCATCCGGGGGATTTTACGCCGGTTTGTACCACGGAATTTATGACTTTTCAATCAATGATTGATGAATTCAAGATGCTGAATACTGAATTAGTCGGGCTGTCGGTGGATTCCAATGCTTCGCATATCGCATGGATTCAAGCAATTCGTGACGATGTAAACTTTGCAGGATGGCAAAATATGGAAATCACTTTCCCGATTGTTGCAGACGCTTCGGGAAAAATTGCGCGTATGTACGGTATGATTCACGATGCCGCCGGTGATACAGACACTGTGCGTGCCGTATTCGTTATTGATCCACGTGGCGTGATTCGTGCGATAATGTATTATCCGAAATCTGTGGGGCGCAATATCACAGAAATTAAAAGATTACTGATCGCACTCCAGACTTCTGATGCATTCCGCGTTGCAACGCCCGCAGAATGGATTCCAGGCGACGATGTCATTGTTCCTGCACCACATACCGCAACAGACGCTGCGGCACGCATGGGACGTGAAGGCACAGGTCGAAATTGGTTTTTAATGTTTAAATATATAAGCCCAGATATGATATTGGAAAAAATTACTAACCGAAAATTCATCGCAGACAATAAAGATAAAAAACATCAAAAGAAAAAGAAATAGAACGGGGCGCTTTTGCGCCCTGCTCTTTTTTAAAACACCAAAGGCCAATCGCGAATGTCATCGGGCACAGATTCATTTTCCGGGCGCCATTGAAATTGTTCCATAATAACACGTTTGTCGGGTGTGAACTTTACACCTTCGGACTTCAGCGCTTTGTATGCCTGGTCAAAGAATTCCGCACTGCATATCGTGCCATCTTTGAATACTACGCGATGCCAAGGCAAATGCCAACTGGATTTATTTTTTGATGCATATCCGACAAAGCGCGCCATTTTTGGACGGCCGACCATTTTTGCAATCTGGCCAAATGTTGCAACCCGACCCGTGGGGATTTCTGCAACAACTTTATAAACCATTTCATTAAACCCGGGCATTATCGTGTCCTTAGCCTTTCGCCACCACGCATGGCACCGCGCGCACGCATATATTCACAGACCGCAATTTTTGTCCGCACCAGTTCGCCGAATTCATCGCGCCCCATATTCGCATTTAACTCCAGCGGATTTTTAGAATACAGTCCAAAATCATCATGTCCATCGACATAGAACATCATTGCATCGCGTCGCACCGCCGAATCCAATGGGCTTAAGTCCGGAAAAAATATATCAACTATGTGCGCGGCTTCGTGCCTTAAATCCATCAAGAACCGCCCCAAATCGTTATAATGTGGCCACCGCGGATTGATATTTACAACCCCAAGATTTGATACAGACATTAAACCATCTGAGGTACCCTGGACAGAAAATTCGGGCATGGGAACATCGGCATATTCGTCCGTGTCATCTTTGGATACTGGTCGACCCATGGGCGATTCACCACGCATTATATCAACAAAGCGGCGAATGATTTTCTGGGCAACCGCCAATTTATCAGAATCCGGCCGCGCCGCCCAATCGCGCGACATATCAAAGATATTCATTTCATCGCAAATCGCAACAAACTTTAAATTCAACCAATCAGCAAATTTTTTACATTTATCTTCAGGAACTTTACCGGCGATTTTTTGCGCCTGGGCTTTCTTGTACGTGCGCCAAGTATCACGCGAACGCATCGCATTTATTATTTCGGCAATTTTGGGATCTGTTGATTTAATCGCGACCATATCGAACCCCTTTGGTTTGTTATCACTTCAATGAAGTTATAGTTAAAAATAGGATTTTTTCAAGGGGGCCGGTAAAATCAAAAAAATTCGCATCACGCGAATTTTTTAAGATTTATTCGATGTCTTGATAAACAATAATCAACCGTAGATGCAAAAACTCTATTAAAAATATCCGTTTTTGCACGGTTGCTAATTGTTTATTCGCGGATTGTGTGCTGCACGCTGCGCGCTCGCACACATCCCCCTATCTCCGCCGGTAAAATCAAAAAAATTCGCTATAACCGCGAATTTTTTAAGATTTTAACATGGCGGAGATAGGGGGATTCGAACCCTCGATACAGTTTCCTGTATACACGATTTCGAGTCGTGCGCATTCAACCAGCTCTGCCATATCTCCGACCGGTGCATTATACAACGCGTATTTTCTTTTGCAAGGGCTTTATACTTCAAAATCGTAATTTTTTACGGATTTTACGATTGCGGCAACCAATTTATCCTGGTGCGCGGACGATTTCAGCAACTTTTCTTCCGCCGAATTAGACAAATGTCCGCATTCAATTAGTGCCCCCGGCACAGTTGAACGCAATACAGCCAAAGGCGCGTGACGAACCGCGGGACCCGGTTGTTGTTCGATACCACCACGATTAAATGATTTTGCACATCCGTTCGCATATTCTTCGGACATTTCCGCCACCGCGTGCTGTTGCAGTGCAGACAGCGCAACCCGAATATCTTTGGAAAAATTTTCAAATCCATCAACATCAATCTTGTCTGCGGCGTTTTCAGCATCCGCCAATTTTTGTGCTTCTTCGTCCGATGCCTTTTCCGACAGAGTATAGATTGAAAATCCCTTCATAGACCGACTTGGGTTCGCGTTCGCATGAATAGACAAGAATAAATCCGCCTTTTTCTTTTCGGCAATCGTCGCGCGATCCGCCAATTTCAAGTAAGTATCATCCGCGCGCGTCATATATACCGTGAATCCCGCAGACCGCAATGCCGTGCGCAATTTTTGCCCAATTGCCAGAACAACCGCTTTTTCCCGTGTGCCACCGCGCCCGATACAACCCGGATCTTTGCCACCATGACCGGGGTCAATTACGATAATGTGTTTCTTTTGCGCGGTTGCCGTGGTTGCCGCCGCATCACTGGCGACATTTTTCGCCACATTCGTTCCCGCCACAAAGTCCAATACCAAACGATAATCATTATCGCCATTTGGTTCAAGAATCATAATCTGGTTCTTGGGGATTTCTGCCACAGGGCGGCGCAAATCTGCCACAATGTTCAATGCGTCACCCATTTGCACTTGATTCAGGTTTTTAACCAAAGCCCCCGACGCCAATTTCGGCGACACATCAAGGTTCGCCGCCGTGTTTGATAATTTTACGGTCAAAGAATTTTCAGAATACACCAATGTATAAGACGGACGATTCGCGGTTTCAATAACAAGGCGCGTCTTGCCATTTGGCTGGACACCTGTGCGCAGTGATTTTACCGAATTCCGTGCCGCCAATGCCACACGCGGCAACACACCGGCAACAACTATCCCAACACCGGTCATTTTCAAAAGATTCCGCCGTGATACCTTCATAATGGGATTATTATACCACAAAAAATTGCGATTACCAAGGCGATAATTTCAAAGGATAACCTTACTATGGAAATATCACATACTGACCGGCAAAATACAGGTATGACAAGAATAAATGTAATACCACCGTCGGAACTTAGCGACCAACACTTGGTCGCAGAATATCATGAATTGCCTCGCGTTCTGAAACAGAACATAAATATTTGTGGCGCGCCGGCGTGCTATGTGCTGGGCACAGGGCATATGCGGTGGGCGTGCCGGTTTTGGAAATTTACATATGACCGATTTTTTAAAATCTGTGAAGAAATGCATTTTCGCGGGTTTGCGGTGAACTTTGACCCCGAAACATTGGGCACGTACACGGCACGATTTTGCGGGCGCAATGGCGAATATACTGTGACCCCCCGCGACATAGAAATCAACCGCGCGCGAATCCGCGACAAGTATAACAAAAAACCTGAATTCTATCGTTGGACACGACGCACACGACCAGAATGGTTGGACGCGCCGAAATAATTATTCCGCCGGCAATGGTGCGGCACTGAACAATGCAGCACGAAACTCAGACACATATATTGTATCTGTCGGGCATTCATCGGATGCACATTTGAGAGCACACTCTTCTGGTGTATTATATTGTCTACTATATACCCATCGTGCATGTGGCAAGATCGGATTAGACAATTTGCAATAACAACATGCACCGGCGGGTACACCAGTGTTTTGACTATTACTATACGTGGTGTCTAAATTTTCCCAATATTCAGATGGAACGGTACCGCGATAGAGGGCACCCGGGATTGCCCCCCCACATACACTGATACCGTGAATTTCTTTTCCACAATATGTTCCACTGCATGGCGCGTTATATGTTATACCCGTATTATATGGAAATATCGCACCCCAATCACCCCGGGACATGCTGTTAAATAATGTTGTACTGCAGGAATTTCGCTTATCAGGGTATTGAGCAGGATCCATATTCTTGTAACAGAAATCTGTTCCGTTAACATTCGCGGGCAGGTTTGCCGTGGTTGGCAAAACCTTTGGTGCGGTTCGATTAAATTGCCACAGCGCGCCTTTGGGTGTTTGTATTTTGGTCGCTTCTGCTGTGACACCCGCGATTACCGCATCGTTCAAAGTTTTCGCCGTCACCAATCCGTTATCAAAAGTGTTCACTGTATCGTTATATACAGGGGTCGTTGCAAGCACACCAGGACCATAATAATTATACTGAGTAGGGGTTGTGCCAGTATAAGTTACAACATTTACACCAGACAAAGGCATAAAATCTCGCCTGTTCTGTTTGTCATCAACCGCGGTATTTACGGTGCCGACGGTTGGTATTCCGGTGTCCGCCTGGTTTGTTGTTTCATTTCCAAGGGTCGTTTTTATATCGCGTTCGCCTGTGGTGCCCGCGGTGGTTGTGTATGTTACAACTTTATCCGATGTTTTCGCCGGCAGGTTTGTTTGTAAATTTCCGACCGCATTATCAACATACATTTGCGAATTCACAACATCATCATTAGTTGCATACGCCATTGTTGCACATAACATCACAAGACAGACAATAAGTTTCTTCATGGTT
>JAZLAT010000023.1:0-13490 GCA_045613345.1 Candidatus Enterousia sp. | reverse complement strand
CGGACCAAGCCCGCCATGACAGTATCAGAAGAGATAAAGGTATAAACAAAACAGTAAAAAAGGAAAAACCATGAAGAAACTTATTGTCTGTCTTGTGATGTTATGTGCAACAATGGCGTATGCAACTAATGATGATGTTGTTAATTCACAAATGTATGTTGATAATGCGGTCGGAAATTTACAAACGAACCTGCCGGCGAAAACATCCGATAAAGTTGTAACATACACAACCACAGCCGGAACAACGGGCGAACGCGATATAAAAACGACCCTTGGAAATGAAACAACAAACCAGGCGGACACAGGTATTCCAACCATCGGCACAGTAAATACCGCGGTTGATGGCAAACAGAATAAATTAAACCCACTAAATAATGTAAATATTGTTACATACACCGGATCAACAGCTAGCGCTTATAATGGGCCAGGTATTGCCACCACAACCCCAATATACGATTCAACCGTAAATACTTTTGATAATGGCCTGGTTCGTGCAAAAACACTGAACGATGCGGTGATTGCGGGTGTAAATGCCGAGGCAACCAAGATAACCACCGACCCAAAGGGTGCACTGTGGCAATTCAATCGTACCGCACCAAAGGTATTACCAACAACGGCAAATCTGCCGGCGAATATTGGTGGCGCAAATTGGTGCCACAAAAATGTAATTCCCGATCAATACCCAGATAGACGGGGTGATTGTAGTTCCGCAATGTATGATAATTTTTCACGCGGTGATTGGGGTGCGACATTTATATATAATACGGGTATAACATATGACACAACATGCACTGGTTCATCATGTGGCAAAGAAGTCCGTGGTATAAGTGCGTGCATTTTATCAACATTTAATGGTTACGGCTATGGTGTGCATGTCCCATCCACAGAAACTGGACTTATCACGACATTAAATCAGGCATATGAATCAGGCAAAAATGGTGATGCCCCGAACAATGCACATTGTTATTGTAAATTGTCCGCTCCATATACCTCTGATTGGGTATATCGCAATTCATATGCCGGTTCTTATCATTGTTCGGCACGGTGTGCTTTTGCATGTGCAAGCGATGTTGCGTTAGTAAGTGGAATGCGTGGGGCATTATTTGGTGCCGCGCCAGTATCGGCGGCCGCGCCGGCACAATAAAAAACCGCCAAAATGGCGGTTTTTCTTTATTTATAAATACACGATGAAAACTGTTGCGCAATCATGGACTTTTCAGAATCCGTCATATTTTGCACTTGGATTATAAAGCAACGCGCACTGTCGCGCAAGATAAAGGCTTTCGTGCCTTTTTTATATGCACGTTGCATATCGTCCATTTGCGCAGACGAGAAAAACGCATTTTGGGTCAATACTGAATTAGTCAATCCCGCCTGGACCACTTGATTTGCCGTCGCCGCATCATACACTTCGCTGCGCGATGTTACTTCCATAAACAAGTCGGTTACTGGGGTGTCGTTAGTTTTTTTTTGCGCATCGGGAAACGCAACACCGGTCGCAATCGCCGCCGCCGTTTGCAAAGCCGACAAATTATTTGAAGAACTGTCGTGTTGCACCGTGTTCAGTTGCATATTATCACCACACGCCAAATTCATGCGATTCGTATACGATGCCAAAACCGCGTCAACCGCCGATTCCCAATCAGAACCCTTTTTATTCAAATCTAAACTGACGATTTTTTCCGCCCAACCCCATATATTTGCACCAACATTACCCGCATTTGCAAATCGGGACACCATTTCTGCGGAACCGCCCGCAACACCCGCGCCACAGTAATCGTTTAACTGGGACATAAGCATACTTGATGTTTCATTACCATACGCCAAAGCCACCGAATGACACGATATCGCCGCTTCTAATTCTTGGCGTCGTTGCAGGCATTGCGGAGAATGAGTCTTTGCCAATTCATCCGCCATGTTTGCCATAGACAACCATGTCATTATTTCTTGTTGCACATAAGACGGACAAAGATGCGACGCCGTATTCAATCCGCCAACCCCCATCTTGGTTCCCGCCGAATAATTCGGCAACAATAACGATGTATCACGACGCAAGCACAGCAAAACATAATTATATAATTCGCTTTCTGTGATAAACTGTTGCGCACAGCGGTTTGAAACCTGCCCCGGGACAACCGTGACATCGCCACAATAATCCGAAAGACACTTATCAATCCTTGTGCGGCACGCCGTATCAACATCCGGAACATTTACCATATAGTAATTATTCCGCTGGTTCGTTTTATATGCATTAACATAACCCTGGTTTCCGCGCAGACCGCCCGAATTCGAACCAATTGCCGTCGTGGTCGTTGTCGTAACCCCGCGTGAAGTGTCCGCGCCGCCCGTCGTAACCGAACCCGCAGAAATTGCAAATGCGCCCGCGCACACCGCAGACAAACTGATTGCACCGAACAAAGTATATAAATGTTTCATGATATAACCCTCTTACATACCAGTAATTTTATCATATTTTTCTGTATATCGCAAGATTTGTTTTATGGTTGATTTAATATTTTTTAATGATAGTATTAAAGACATGATTATGGCGAATGAAGTTTTGCGTGAAATATACGATAACCTGATTGCAATTCGGGGGTTTCTTTGACCCGGAATCTTTGCACAAAAAAATCGAAGAATTAAATCAAAAGTCTTTATCGCCGGATTTATGGAATAATCCGGATGAGGCGCGCGCGATTATGCAGAAAAAATCTGCATTGGAACGCGAACTGAATAATTTTAATGCGATGTGGGATGAATACAATAACTTGAACGAATTGTATGCTATTGCGCCCGACGATACGGACGTGATAAACGGAATCACTGATTTGGCCGAACGCACACAGCGTGCAAAGTATGTAACTCTGTTTAATAATCCGGCGGACAATAACAATGCTTTTATATTTATCCAAGCCGGTGCCGGCGGAACCGAAGCCCAAGATTGGGCGCAAATGCTGACACGGATGTACACGCGTTGGGCGGAAAGGCACGAATTTAATGTTGAAGTTATCGAGGAACACGCGGGCGATACGGCAGGAATTAAAAGTATCACTATGCGAATTGTTGGCGAACGTGCGTTTGGGTGGCTGCGCAATGAAATCGGTGTGCATCGTTTGGTACGGATTTCGCCTTTTAACGCGAATGGCAAACGACAGACCAGTTTCGCATCGGTCGATGTTTGGCCGGATGTGGATGATTCTATTGAAATCGAAATAAACGAAAAAGATTTACGGATTGATACATATCGGTCTTCGGGTGCGGGCGGACAACACGTGAACAAAACCGACAGCGCGGTGCGTATTACTCATATTCCGACAGGAATCGTTGTAACTTGTCAAAACGAACGCAGCCAATTCCAAAACAAAGATATGGCGATGAAGATTCTGCGATCGCGGCTTTATGAATTAGAATTGGAAAAGCGCGCCGCCGAAGAAGACGCCGCCAAAGCCGCACAAAAAAAGATAGAATGGGGAAGCCAGATTCGAAACTATGTCTTGTATCCGTACCAATTGGTCAAAGATGTTCGCACCGGATTCGAAACCGCGGATTCAGATGCCGTTTTGGACGGTGATTTGGACGGATTTATGTTAAGTTTGCTTGCGCGCGGTTAAATCGCTTGCTTTTTATGTTTTTGCAAATATAATGATCGTTGGCATTGCACCCGTGGCTTAACTGGATAGAGCATCGCCCTCCGAAGGCGGGGATTGCGCGTTCGAATCGCGCCGGGTGCGCCATAAATACAAAGTGGCACATGCAAATGTGACAGTTTGTATTTATCGTGGGGCCCCACTCCACACAATGAGTTTTTATATGTACAGGTTTATTACGATTTTATTCTTGTTGACCGCATGCAACAGCGTCTATATGAAGCCTGGAACGATGGAATCAGGATCGGTTGTTTATGCACGTTCTGGCGGATACGCAATGAAACGCAGTATCAAAGAAGGCCTTGGGAAACGCGGATATGACGTGCGTGTTGGAAAACTGCGCAAAATTTATGGCGACGAAAGCGATAAAGAATTACTGGAATTGCCAGGAAACACAAAATATGTCGTACGCGTGACCGAAAAAGAAGAACTTTTTATGCCGTGGTGGTGTATGTTTAACGGCATTTGGTGGTGGCGGTTCAGTGTTTCAATTGCCGACCAAAAAACAGGTGAAGAAATCCTTTCTTGGCGTGGGCGCGGTTGCCAAAACAGTTCTCTGCGTAAATTGAACGACATTTTGGATAAATTGGAATCAAGATAAACGGCGCTTTTTTTATTGAATATATAAATATTTATGGTACAATTACGTCGACTGAATACCAAGGAGGTATAATATGGCAAACAAAAGAAAATTTCTGTTGGCGTTGCGCGATGGGATTAACAAGTTGTCTGGTAAACAAGCTTTGATTGATGAATATGAAAAAGTTACGGATGTCATAACAAGGCATATCGATAAGATGGACGCTGGTAAAGCAAAAGATGAATTGCTTCATGCTTTTGATGAATTAAACGAAGTCGGATACACATCAGGTAAAAAAGGTGAGATGTATGTCGAAGGCTTTGATCAATACACAAGCAACAAGAAAGTATTAAAGCAGAAGATAGAACTGAACAAACAGATTATGCAGCGGTTCGGTATTAAGAGATAAACAAAACGGCGCGAATTGCGCCGTTTTTTTTGGTTATTGCAAACTTTAATCCATATTTGCGTATTCACAGAATCCTTCGTTCGTGTCGCAACGGGAAATTGTGCCTTCGCTTATAAAATAACCTTGGGGGTGCAGGCACGCCGGACAAACCTTTGGTGCCTCGGTTCCAATGTGCCACATGCCACAATTCGTGCAACGCCACATGACTATTTTATCTTGTTTGAACAATGTTCCGTTTTCAATCGCATCAATCAGTGCACGAAAACGCGATTCATGATACCGTTCCGCAAGGCCAATATTTTTCAAGACTTCGGCAATCGCGGTAAAACCTTCTTCTGCTGCAACTTGTGCAAAATGCGGATAGATATCAGTGTTTTCTTCGTGTTCGCCGTATGCCGCCGCTTGCAGGTTTTCCAAAGTCGTGCCGATTTTGCCCGCCGGAAATGTCCCCGTTACTTCCAACACACCACCCTCCAAAAATTTAAACAACCGTGATGCGTGTTCGCGTTCTTGTTCCGCCGTTTCCAAGAATATTTTACCAATCGCCTGGTATCCTTCGTCTTTCGCCTTGGATGCAAAGAATGAATAGCGATTGCGAGCCTGAGACTCACCGGCAAAAGCCAACAACAAATTCTTTTCTGTTTGAGTACCTTTTAATGATACAGCCATATTTTTCTCCTTTGATTATGATTTATAGCATGCCCAGCATATCAAATGTCACCACAAAAAGCAAAGTAATTATTTCGACTTTTCGTGATTTATTTCGGCATGAATTATATCTTGGTATTCATCACACAGTTTTATGCCCAAATAGGCACGTGCCTGGTCAATGGTTTGCCCATATGCCCAATAAGTACCGCGCGCAGTTTCAAAACGTGCCACAATATAATCAGGATTTGCAAATATAAACCGACCATAACAATTATTACACACAGGAAACGCGCGATAAAATTCAAAATTAGTATGTTCTGTGTGTGGTATTTTGTCGCCAATTACAAATTCTTTCTTGCGTACAATAGTGATTTTTCTGTCAAATTTACGCTGAATTCGCCAAACGCCACCAAATAATTCAACATCGTTAAATTCAGCACCTGTATCACCAAGTGATACTTTATTAAATTTTTCATCGATTGCGTATGTCCGCTTTTCTATGGCGGCGTTATAAAGCGCCCTTTTCATCGCAACCGTAGTATATGATGGATTTAAATATCCAAACTCTGGCGAATTCAATGGATTGACAATACTGTCACCGGGTTGGGGGTTATATTTTTTATCGTGTCTCTCCTTTAACTTCCTCTTGATTGTTTCTATCAAGATTCCCGTCATTGTGCATCCCCTGTAAATTTCTTTTCTATTGCAGATATAAGTTCGTTTATACCGATGCGACCCGCCGCACTTATTGTCATTATTTCGGGCTTTTTCTTGCGACCAAAAGATTTCTTGAATGCCGCCATTTTTTCCGACAAATCGTCCGCAGAAATTGCGTCAATTTTGTTTATAACGACCATTTCCGGCTTGGTCAACAATCCGCCGCCATATGAATCCATCTCGTGTCGAATTGCCGCATAGCGCGCCGCCCAATCGGGTTCTGTACCGTCAATTACATGCAATATCATCTTGGTACGTTCCGCGTGTCCCAAGAATCGGTCACCAAGTCCCACCCCTGTATGCGCGCCTTCAATCAATCCGGGTAAATCCACCATAACAAATTCGCGATTGTGGGCATACATAACCCCCAATTGCGGATTTAACGTTGTGAACGGATAATTTGCAATCTTTGGACGTGCCGATGTCACCGCCGCCAACAATGTCGATTTGCCCGCGTTTGGGAAACCAACCAGACCGATATCTGCAATAAGTTTAAGGCGTAATATAACCGTTCTTTCTTCGCCCGGCAGACCATCATTTGCCTGACGCGGGGCGCGGTTTGTGGGGCTTTTGAAATGCAGATTTCCCCAACCACCGTTTCCACCACGTGCAGCAAGGTATTCCATACCGTCTGTATTCAAATCGGCATATTCTATTTCTTCATTTTCGGATAAAATCACCGTTCCCGTTGGCACCGGCAAAACCAGTGTAGCACCCGACGCACCCGTGCGCATCTTGCCCATACCGTTTTGTCCGCGACCCGCCGCAAAGTGAGTTTTGAAACGATAATCAATAAGTGTATTTACATTTGGAACCGCAACAAAAATAACATCGCCACCGCGACCGCCATCGCCACCATTCGGACCACCGAATTCGATATATTTCTCACGCCGGAAAGTGGCGGCACCGTTGCCACCATCACCCGCTTTGATAAAAATTTTTGCACGATCCAAGAACTTCATGCTTTCATTATAACTTAAAAACTTGCAATTTCCAGTGGAAAGATTATAATGCAACCGTTGCTTCGGCAAAGACGATTCTGAACCCGTTGCGGAATAGACGTTTTGGACCCGGGGGCGGTACCCGGCACCTCCACCAATAAACATTTACGGGGGTGTACAAGTTTCGACAGACGTAATAAAGGCAAATGGCTGAATCCGACGTGGTGTCGTTAAAAACCGATAAAAAAATGAATGCGAACGATAATGTTCGTCTTGCAATGGCTGCCTAATACAGGTTTGGACATTGTCGGCAATCGTTGACTATGTTCGTTTAGCTTTTTGCGGGGCCGCCGGGTGCCTGGCACCAGAAACCCGGCAAACAAAACTAAACAAGAACAAAATAAGGAAAAAAGGTAAAAAAATGTTAGGAAAAATGAAAAAAATATTTTTCGGTGGCATGTTCGGGATTTTATATCTCTCGTTTGTTGCTCAATTGATTTATGTTTTGGGCTATATTACCGTGGACCAAGGTATGTTCGCGTTTTTGGCGTTGCTGTCTGTTGAATGGTTAGTATTGATTGCGGCGCGGTATTTGTCTCGTCGTGCAGTTGCGGCCGGTGCGCCACGCAACAACTTTGGTGGCAATCGTCGTCGTTAAAATCGGGTTTTACGATTTCAAAAATCCCCAATTTGGGGATTTTTTTATTGACCTTGAAAACCGATAAAAAATGGTCTATATTTATCTGTGCTATGAAAGAATATATTTTACCTTGTCGTGATTTGGTTGTGCATCCGGAAATGACGGTGCCAATCTATGTTGATAATCAAACATCTATTGCATGTGTCGAAGTGGCCGCCAATTCGCGCCAGCGAATAATACTTGCACCGCAACACAGTGTTACATATCCTGCAACCGCCGAAGATATATATGAATACGGAACTATTGGTGAAATTGCCCAAGTTTTACGTATGCCTGATGGTTCTTTGCATATCATTGTTCGCACAACAAGTGTTGTTAAGATGGACAACATCACCGTCAAAGACGGGGTCTTTTCGGCGAACATAATTGAAATTCCGATGATGAGTGATGCCGAAGACGAACGAACAATTCGCATGCGCGAAAAAATTTTCGAAAATATCCAAGCGATGTCACTGTTTCGCAAGTTCAAGGTTGATAAACTGCGTAGTGTGATTCAGAACTATCCCCTGCCCGCATTTGTTGACTCTGTAATTCAAGTAACCGAAATTGATACTGACTCCGCGGTGCACGTTTTGACCACACCTTCGTGGTACGAAAAAATGTTGATATTGTTTGAGCAAATTCGCCTTATCTATGAAACGTCCAAGGTTGAAGACAGCATAAATCGCCGTATCAGTATGCAAATGGAACAGGGTCGGCGCGAAGCGATATTACAGGAAAAAATGCGCGCTATTCAAAAAGAAATGGGCGAAGACGATGAAGAAGCCGATTCAGTCAGCATGCGCAAAAAAATCGAAAAATCGGCTATGCCAAATGATGTCAAAGAAAAAGCACTGGCGGAATGGAAACGTATGCGCAATATGTCGCCGATGTCTAATGAAGGCGGACTAATTAAAACATATTTGGAAGAATTACTGGCAATGCCATGGGATAAATCGGATATATCCGAAATTGACCTTGACATGGCACGCAAAACACTGGACAGCGAACATTCAGGAATGCGACCGGTTAAAGAACGTATTCTGGAACATATTGCCGTTATGAAGAAGACTGGTTCGGCGCGGGGTGGAATTTTGTGCTTTGTTGGCGCACCGGGTGTTGGTAAAACATCACTGTGCAAATCTATCGCATTGGCGTTGGGGCGCAAATATCATCGCATTTCACTTGGCGGTGTCTCAGACGAAGCGCATTTCCGCGGTCATCGTCGAACATATATCGGTTCACAACCTGGGCGCATTATGGACGCGCTGAAACGCACCAAGACAAATAATCCAGTTATCGTTTTGGACGAGATTGATAAAATGGGACGGGATTGGCGTGGTGACCCAGAATCGGCATTGCTGGAAGTATTGGACCCAGAACAAAATCGAGCGTTTCGTGATCATTATCTGGAGGTTGATTTTGACCTTTCAAATGTAATGTTTATTGCGACGGCGAACAGCCTGAATATGTCCAGTGCGTTAAAAGACCGTATGGAAATTATCGAAATTCCGGGATACAGTGAAAACGAAAAGTTACAGATTGCACGCGAACATCTGATTGCTCGTGCGGCAACTGATACCGGATGGAATGTGGACAATATAAATATTTCTGATGATGCAATTCGGCATATTATTCGTAAATATACCGCAGAATCAGGTGTGCGCCAATTACAACGCGAATTGACCGCGATTCTGCGCCGGACATTATTGGAAAACAATGGCGAAGATGCACCAACAGATTTTACAATCGAAAAGATAGACAATTTGTTATCTTTGCAACAATCCGCCGGATTTTCAAAGCGCATCGGGTTTGGCATAGGAGTTTAAATATGATATTCGTTATAAATACTGCGGGCGCGGGTTTAGAATTTGTTTTGGATGGGCACCATAAGTCTGTGGTGGTGGAAAAACAGTCAGTTGCCCTGCCCGTCGAGGCACAGAATTTTTTGACCGAATGTGGCGCGAAATGGACGGACATAACCGCGATTGGGGTTGTCGTTGGTCCGGGCAGTTTTACCGGAATCCGTATGGGTATCGCCTATGCCAAGGGCTTGGCATTGGGGTTGAATATTCCGGTTATCGGAATCAGTGCGTTTGATTTATACTTGGCGGCAACGCCCGATGCGTTTGTGGCAATTGATTCGGGGCGCGGCGATTTCTTTGTGGCAAGCCCTATGCACGCGCCGGGGACCATGACAATCGAAGAAGTCGAATCTGAACAAATGAAATGTCCGCACACGGTTGGGCACAAACCTTTTGATTTAACTTTGGCACCCGCCATTGTGGCCGACAAAATCAAACACGGCAATGTGGAACCGGTTGTTCCGATGTACCTGCGCCCCAGTTATGCAGAAGAAGCGAAAAATAAAAATGTTCAATAAAATTGCCGAGCTTCATAAAGTATGTTTTCCACATCGGCCGTGGAGTGCCGACGAATTTCGAGACCTTAAAAAATCAGGCTGTGAAATCGTGGCCAGCGACAATGGTTTTATCGTTTGGCGCACAGTATTAGACACCGCGGAAATCATCACAATTGGCGTTCACCCCGATGCACGTGGTGCGGGTATCGCGATTGCGATGATGACATTGATGGAAAATGAAGTGCGCAAAGCGGGAGCAAAGAAAATTCAACTGGATGTGTCGGCAGAAAATGCACCGGCAATCGCACTTTATAAAAAACTTGGTTTTATCGAAAATGGTCGCCGCCCCAAATACTATGACGGCATTGACGCAATTTTGATGGAAAAAGAGATTTAGAATTGACAACATTTACTTTTTATATTACTTTTTGCTTAGTATAAAACTAATGGCATAACAATGACACAAAACGATATTTTTTCACAAACAGTTAAATGTATTGTAAACGATCCTCATCTTTGGATAGATCCAAAAGAAGTCACAGTAGACTCATGTTTATCCAGTGATTTTGGTATGGACTTATTGGATTTGAGTGATCTTTTCTTACGGCTAGAGGAAAGCTTTGATATATCATTGCCAGCCACTCCTCCAGAGCATATCACTGTTGGAGATATAGTTAATTACATATGCGAGTTAAAGGGTGTCCCTTATCGTGCAAAAGAAAAACAACAGGAAAAGGATAGCATTGTACAAAAAATGCGTAAATATGCCATTAAAAACAAATATAATTTGTTAAATAAACTGGCCGATTTTTTCATGAAATTAAAGCAAGCAAATATCGCATTAAAAAAACAAATTTCAAAAACAAAATAGATAACGGCATCGATGCGATTTTGATGGAAAAAGAGATTTAGACTTTATTTACAAATTCCAATACACGCGGGTCAAAAATTACATCGCGTGGCGACAGCGGACGCGCAATATGCATATCATTCGCCGCCCGCGTCCGCGACAGCGCAACATAGGTTTGACCATGTTCAAACGCACCACGCGAAATATCAACGATTACCGCATCCAGCGTTTTTCCTTGTGCTTTATGGATTGTCATAGCGTAACCCAAATTCAGCGGAAATTGTTTATAAGACCCAACCTCGTTTTCAACTAAGCGGTCATTTTCGTCGCGCGAATATTCAATCTTTTGCCATTTTTCGGGACGCACCACAACAACATCACGATTTTTATTCAACATTTGAACAACTATCTCGCGCGCGCCCAAAGATTCCACCACACCCATTGAACCATTGTGCCATTTGTCACCGTTTTTCACGAACACGACCAAAGCCCCAACCTTTAATTCCAGATTCATCGGTGCGGGGACATCGCGTTCCGCAAAATTACCCGCCAGTTCACCCGTATAGTTCACGACCAGCGCGTTTATTTGTGCCAATCTTTCCGCATTGATTCTTTCCGCAACCGCGCGAAAAGGTGTTATTAAAACCGCATTTTTATATCGTTCGGTGTCCGTAATTCTGCACGCATTGAAAAACCCAAGCGCACCAACATCGCCCGCACGCAACGCGTTTAACTTCTCTAATAATTCCGTATCGCTTTGTCGGTATACCAAATCAAAGTTAAATCGCACAAAGTCGGCGCGGCGATAAACATTGCTGTCAAAGAAATACGCGCGTTCGTTTTCATATTCAGTCGCATAGTATTTTGCCGCGTCACGCGTGATAACCGGCGGTAATTGGAACAAATCGCCAATGGCGACTATTTGGATTCCGCCAAAAGGTTCGTTGTTGCGGCGTGCCGAACGTGCCAGTATATCCATCGCGTCCATTAAATCGGGCGCAATCATTGATACTTCGTCCAAAACCAATATGTCGGTCGCGGTCAAGATATTCCGCACTTTGGCTTTTAATTTCAAAAATTCGGGGAATATAAAATCGCGCGGTTGAATTTGAAACAAAGAATGAATGGTTTGACCGCCGATATTCAATGCCGCAACCGCCGTAGGACAGGCACAGACCACGCGCTTTGCACTGGCGGATTTAAGGTAATTTACAAATGTTGATTTTCCGGTACCGGCACTGCCCAGAATCAGGATGTTCGAATGCGTGTGCTCGATAGTATTAAACGCGCGCATTTGTTCGGTACTTAAAATAGGAACGATTTCGGTCATACGCAGATTTTGGCACAGAAAAGAACAAAAATCAATAGAGTGTTAGTGTAAGTGGTCAGTGGTTAGTGTGTTCGATAAAAAAAATTACTTGCAAGGCGGGATAAAATGTATAATAATACCGCCGTTGGGTTATTAGCTCAGTTGGTTAGAGCGGAGCGCTCATAACGCTTTGGTCGTGGGTTCGAGTCCTACATAACCCACCACATGTTTTCATATGAAAACAGAAATACCACGCCACATCTGTGGCGCGGTTCATTTGTTGCAATCAGAATTTTATTGCGCGGACACCGGCACGGCACCGAAAAACACTGCTTGCATAGGCATATAATGTTGTATTACCCATGCACAATCAATAGCACACTCTAGTTCGCATCCCAAACTAGTTGAATAACCCATTGGCCTAAATGTTAACCAACGACTTTCTGGAACCACAGGATCTATCAATTTGCAATAACAGTACCTATTGGTTTCTGGTAGTGTGCCACCTTGTTTATATGTATTATATATGTTAAATAGTATTGCGCTGTTCTCTGATGTCACATATTGACCATAAGTAATATCGCTGCATGCGCTTATTCCGCGAATCTCGTTCGTGCCGTAACTGATGCCAGTGCTGTGTGGAAAAACCACACCCCAATCGCCACGAGAAAATGTACTGAACATCGTGGTACTGCAGTTTGACTGGTTGTCTGGGTGTTTTGACGGATTAATGTTTTTCGCGCATATCTTTAATGATGAGATATTCGCGGGCAAGTTCGCCGTGGTTGGTAATACTTTTGGCGGTGTGCGATTGAAAACCCACAGTGCACCCTTTGGGTCGGTGGTTATTTTGGTTGCCTCGGCATTTACACCCGCGATAATCGCATCGTTCAGTGTCTTGGCATTTACCAACCCATTATCAAATGTATTTACCGTTGAATCGTAAATTGGTGTTGTCGTGACAACACCACGACCATAGTAATTATTTGTCGCATTTGAATCAGTGTTTGTTCCCGTATATGTGACAATATTTGTCGCCGGTAAAGCCGTAACTTTTTTCTGTTTGTCACCAACCGCGGTATTTACGGTGCCGACGGTTGGTATTCCGGTGTCCGCCTGGTTTGTTGTTTCATTTCCAAGGGTCGTTTTTATATCGCGTTCGCCTGTTGTTCCGGCGGTGGTTGTGTATGTGACGACTTTTTCTGATGTTTTCGCCGGCAGGTTTGTTTGTAAATTTCCGACCGCATTATCAACATACATTTGCGAATTCACAACATCATCATTAGTTGCATACGCCATTGTTGCACATAACATCACAAGACAGACAATAAGTTTCTTCATGGTT
>JAZLAT010000022.1:0-58605 GCA_045613345.1 Candidatus Enterousia sp. | reverse complement strand
AAAAAAAAACGAAATATCAATGAATTACGCGCATTATCCCAAAGCAAAAATTTGTCAAAACAGCAAAAAAAATTGGGCGCAACCGCGTCCGTTTTTTGCAAATCTTTATACAAAATTACGATTCGATTCGGTTCCGATTCGAAAAAAATCATTTGCTTACGATATCATGAAAAATCTTTGCGGGGATTGTGCCACCAGTCACCGTCGATTCCATAGGTTCAAAATTATCATTTCCGACCCAAACACCAATAATATATTTATCATTCGCGCCAATAAACCACGCATCACGATTATTGTTACTGGTTCCCGTCTTGCCACCAATCACACCCGGCGCCATCGCCCTGTGTCCCGTGCCACCCGTCGCCACAACATTACCCAATAATTCCGTCATATACTCAACCGTCGTGGGCGATAAAATCTGAATTGCGTCCGACGGATTCCGCTCATAGACCACTTCACCACGCGAGTTTACAATCTTCGTAATTGCATATGGTCTAACCGATTCGCCACCGTTCCATATAACCGCGTATACATTAGTTAAATCCAACAAACTCATCTCCGACGCACCTAAAACCGTCGAATATTCACGCCGCAAATGTCCGCCTGCGCCAAGCCGCCCCGCCATATTCAGCACAGAATCCAACCCAAATTGCGCCGTCAACTTTAACGGCACAGAATTAACACTTTTCGCGAACGCGGTCGCCAAACTGATATCGCCATAATATTTTTCATTATAGTTTTTCGGGTTATAGTCCCCGATCGCAAAAGGTGAATCATTAACATAACTGTCTGGTGTCATCCCGTTTTCCAGTGCAACCAGATACACCACTGGCTTGAACGCACTGCCAGGTTGGCGACGCGCAGTTGCACGATTATATTGACTGGATTGATAATTTGCCCCACCGACCATCGCACGAATTGCACCGTCACGCGACATAGCAACCGATGCGCCTTGGTACGCGCCCAAATGCGCCGGCATAACGCGGGATACTTTATTTTGAAGATTCGCATCCATTGTTGTGTAAACATAAATGTCTGAATCCATAATCCCGATTTGTGATTCTATTTCTTCGGTCACAAAGTCCGTCCAATACCGAAAGATATTCGTATCCACCGTCCCGGGGGCCGCCCTTAATTCCGCCGCCGCCCGTCGCGCAGTTTCCAAATCGATATAACCTTGGCGCACCATTTCCGCCAAAATCACACGCGCCCGCGCAATATTTTTGTCGGGATGACGATGGGGGCTGTAAGTTGTTGGTGCCTTTAACATTGCGGCAATTTGGGCAGATTCCGCGACCGACAATGCCGTCGCCGAATGCCCAAACATTCCCCGTGCCGCCGCATCAATGCCGCGCATACCACCAAACAAAGACACACGATTCATATATAAATCAAGAATCTGATTCTTGTCAAAACGATTTTCCAACCAATAAGACAAAATCAATTCTTGGACTTTGCGCGAAATCTTTTTATCACGCGACAAGAAAATATTTTTCGCCGTCTGTTGAGTAATCGAAGACCCACCAACCGCAAACCGACCACGAACCAAATTCAACACAACCGCGCGCACCATCGCACGCATATCAAAAGGCCCATGCCGAAAAAAACGTTTGTCTTCAATTGCAACAATCGCCTGCCACACGTGCGGCGGTAAAGTATCAACCGAAACCGGTGTTCCCATAATCTGGTTCGAAGTACGAATTTCATGACCGTCTTTATCCAAGAAAACTATCGCCGGCGCACGCGTTTCATTCAATATAGAATCCAAAGACGGCATACGAAAATAAATTACCGCAATATACGCCGCAACTGCCACAACCCCAATCAAACACAGATTAAACAACCATACAAATACGCGCCACTTAAAGGATACATGACGTTCTTCGTTATCATGTTCTGCTTTTTTACTGTCATCACGCCGTTTATTGTCCATCATCCGTCGCCCCCGAAGTCGCAATTGCACGTTCAAAGTCCGATTCATCCCATATGGTAATACCCAATTCTTGGGCACGGGTCAATTTTGAACCGGCGTCCGCACCGGCAATAACTATATCTGTCTTGGGCGATACGGACGATTGCACACGCGCGCCCATACTTTCCAAGATTTCACGTGCGGCATCACGACCATAATTCGCCAAAGCCCCCGTCAGAACGATTTTCTTGCCAGATAACGCCGTTTTAGCAACACGCACCGCATCACGCACAGTAATATACCGCAACATTTCATCCAAAACCGCCCTGTTCCGTTCGTTTGCAAAATAAGATGTTATTTCGCGCGCCATCGTTTCGCCAATGCCGTCAATTGCAACCAAATCGTCAACCGTTGCATTGCGAACCGCATCCAGATTTCCGAAATTTTGTGCCAATAATTTCGCCGTCGTCTTACCCACATCGGGAATACCAATCGCCGTCAAGAACCGATGCAATTCCGGATTCCGCGCACCATCAATCGCCGCACGCAGATTCTCCACAGACTTGTCACCGAACCCGTCAAGCCGCCGCATTTCACCGCCATGACGGTCAATCAATGTAAATATATCTGCGGGATTTTCAATCCAACCACGTCCAACAAAATTTTCCAACTGTTTGGTACCAAGCCCGTCAATATCCATGCCCGCACGCGACACAAAGTGTTCCAATTCACCAATTCTTTGCGCCGGACAGCCCAAAGTGTTCACACATCGAAATGCAACCGAACCATCGGCACGCACCACATCGCCACCGCACACAGGACATTTTGTTGGAAATTCAAAAGGCGCGGCATTTGGCGCACTTTCCGCGACATCGACAATTTGCGGAATAACATCACCCGCGCGTTGCACGGTCACTTTGTCACCGATCCGCACATTTAACCGCGCAATTTCGTCGGCATTATGCAGTGTTGCGCGCGACACCACCACCCCACCAATATTTATTGGTTCCAATTCTGCCACAGGAGTCAATACACCCGTGCGTCCAACCTGAATCGTAATGCCACGCAGCGTTGTTACCGCACGCGCCGCCGGAAACTTATAGGCGATTTCCCAACGCGGGCTGTTTGCGCGCGCGCCCATTTTTTCTTGGGTTGCAACATCGTTAACCTTGATAACAAGACCGTCTATATCAAAAGGGATTTCGGCGCGTGTCATTATGATATCGTTATACATCGCCTCTATATCGTCAGTGTTATTCGCATGGCGCGCCCATTTGCGGGTTGTTTTGAAACCCCAAGATTCCAAACGGTCAAAATATTCTGATTGAGTATTCCAATTTCGCGCCGACACTTCGCCATAAGTATAACCAAATGCGGACAACTTTCGTGACGCAGTAATCGCCGGATTCAGTTGGCGCAGCGACCCCGCCGCCGCATTTCGCGGATTTGCAAAGACTTTATCGCCGTTCTCTTCGGCGGCGGCATTCAAGGCAATGAAATCATCACGCAACATGTATACTTCGCCACGAACTTCGATAACATCGGGAAAATCGCCCGTCAATTTTTGCGGAATATCGGGAATAGTGCGCAGGTTTTCGGTAATATCTTCACCGGCGACACCACTGCCCCGCGTCAAGCCCCGCACCAATACGCCATTTTCATAACGTGCAGCATAAGAAACACCGTCAACCTTTAATTCAATAAACAAATCTTTGTTCGGCAATTTGTTAAACCAATCGGCAACCTCAGCCGCATTAAACACATCGGAAATAGACAACATTGGCACCGAATGCGGATATGATTTGAACTTTGCCGACACCGCCGCACCGACATGCGTTGATGCACCACCGCACGCCAATTCAGGATACATTTCTTCGATTTCCAGTGCGCGACGTTTGGCGGCATCGTATGTCGCGTCATCAACAACCGGCGCATCATTTTGATGATACGCAATGTCCCACGCGTTCAGTTTTTTCATTAAATCTGCGTGCTCGGCACGAACAAAAAGATCTGCTGTTTTTACCATACCATTATTATAGAAAATTCATACACCAAATACAACGGAAAAGATAAAAAACCGCAACAAAAAATCCCGCATGTGCGGGATTTTGTTTATTTCTTCACATTTTCACGGCGGGCGGCGATAATTTTCTGCATCATCTTGCGATATGCCAAATCCCATCGCGAAAAATCAAAATCTTTTTCGTTCCGACCTTTGCTGCTGTGGATACCGTCGCCCAATAAATGATGCGCCTTGTTAAACACAGCAATATCATAACTGGTCGCATAATCATTAAACGTTTCACTGAAGCCAACCTGGGGAATTATAACACTTACAGTATTATAAGGAAAATTAAATTTATTGTATTCCACAAAGGGTTTAATTTTGATTATTTCTGTATCTTTATCATTTAATTTTGCAACAATTTTATAAGCCTTGCGGTCATCTTCAACATTACGTAACGCGGCACGCATAACATCAGACATAACATCGTACGCAACGCGCGCATGCAAATAGTGTTTTTGCGCGGCGACACGTTCTTTTTTGGGTTTCATAAAATAACAAAATTGCAAAGAGTTTTCATATTCTGTCAATTTAGATGGCGCGACTTGCCAAGACTTTACAATCTTGACTGCATTTTCAAATGATTCATGGCTTAATCCATCAAAAACCATTTTATCCAATCCAAACCGACGCGATTTAAGCGCAATTAAATCTGATGTATCACCATCATTATCAACAAAATCCACCTCTATCATAACCGAACCAAGTGTCGGACTTTTAATATCATAATATCCGTATGGTATGTTGCTGTTTTTTCCTGTGAATTCATTTGGTGAAAATCGTACATTTAGCTTTTCTTCCGCTAATATGTTCATCATATTTGTAAAGTCCATATTTAATCCCTTGCTGTACACAAACACACTACACCCAAACGAACATTTGTCAAGCCAAAAGCATCCCCAAACGAAATTATTTAATTTGCGTGATTTGTATAAACACCACTGATAAATTTACCGGTGCCGCGATTCGTAAAGAATGTCCCCGACACCGTATCGTACATACCAATTTCACCGTCGCTGTCGCGCCGTGCCGGGACCAGGTTCATTTTCCCCTCAACCCGAAAATAATATATGCGCATAATACGACATACGTTATTGGCGCCGACTCCTGCCTGTGCTTTAAATAACCATGCATTCCTTGTCGGGGTATATAAATAGTTTGAATCCGTGATCCCAATATTGCGCAATGTTATCTGGGGGGTTAATATGGGGGCCTTAAATGGATTTCCATACCAGTTTATTGTATATGGTGTGCCAATCTCACAAGGATATGCCGCCTCATAATAATGTGCTTGCAAGTTAGTATTGGACGTTGAATAAATCATAAATATTAGGTTGTTTACGCCATAATAAGAAAAAGTGAACTTTGGACTGCGCCAATCGGTACCATCACTGGCACCAAACCATTCGCAAGTTCCGTTATCCAAATATGCGAATTTCGCGGTTATGTTTTCACCCGATCCAATTGGTTGTCCCAAGTCCAAGTATTCTTTACCAACGGTGTTTTCAATATACGGTAATGCCGTGTATCCCGCGGGCAAAGTGCGTTCGGGGACACTGTTCAAATTCCAAAGCCAACAATCCGTGGGATTGTCTGGGTCATACATTCCACATGTCAATTCCCCATTCAGTGCCATTTGCACCGCGCCATTTGCCGTTGCCGCGGTCACCAGTGCCGTTTCTTGTGACACATAAGACGTGGTTTCATCATATATCTGTTTCGTACCGATGCCATCATCTGCGGCACTGTCAAAGGTCATAACAACATTGTTGCCTTCCGCGGGAATCGTTGGTTGTTTTGTGGCAAGTTCCGTATCAACATACTCTTTTGACGTTGCCGCATTTTCATTTGCCGCATGGGCAGCAAACGCAAAGAATACACACATAATTGTTATAAATTTTATTACGACACCCCGGCGGGTTCCACCCGCCACCCCTCTAGCCAGAGGGGAATTAGTGGCAAATAAAACTGAAACTTTTTTCATGTTTTCCCCCGTATATCAATGTATTTATTTGAAACCTTCCTTGGGTTTAAGTGTATAAAAAACCAAGGTTTAAAGTCAACCACTTTTTTCAATATTTTAAAAATCAAATTTTGCCAATAAAAACAATACACAAACCGCAAATGGCGGATTCCAAAAACAAGGTAGTAAAAAAACCTTGGTTTAATTTAGACCACTTTATATGCATCAAAAACGCACAAAACGCCCGCCCACCATGGCAGTTCTTTGGAATATTATCATAAATGGAAATTAAAAAACACGGGCGCGAATGCGCCCGCACTAACCCTTGTTCCACGAAGCCTTGGCGAAGTGGAAACTAACCACTTACACTAACCACTTGCACTATTATTCTTCTTTGAACAATCGCGCGGGGTCAATTGCTTTATCACCACGACGCACTTCCATATACATTTCGGGCTTTGCGGCATTCATGCGTCCAATCGGTTCGCCCGCCAAGACTTCTTGCCCCACGACAACATCGATACCACCCAGGTTCGTCAACACCGTGTTATACCCATTCTTGTGCGATATAATTATGACGCGACCAAAACCTTTGAACGCATCTGCAAACTTTACAACACCGTCCGCAGGCGCGGTCACCAAGGCATCGGACCGTGTATGAATTCGCCACCCATCAGACTTTAACCCTAACGCGGTTTTTTCACCAAAACGCACAACGATGCGACCACGCACAGGCAAATTTAACTTACGCAACGAAAACCGCGAATCAGATGACATTTCCGAACTCCCTACGCCGGCGGACAATTCCGAAATAGTCTTTGCGCGCGCCGACAATTCGCGCAATTTCTTTTGCAGCGCCGCCTGTTCACCGCGCAATTTTTCGTTTTGCGCCGAACGCCGCCGCAACAGTTTATCCAACAAAGCCTTTTCGTCCAGGTATTTTTTCGCGGTCCGATCCAACTTTTCTTTTTCAATCGCGCGCATTTCGCGAATCTTGTCCAATTCGGCAAGTTTTTGTGCCGCAGACCGTATTTGTTCATCAAAACTGTCCGCCATACCGGTCAGAACCGCCGAAGTCAGAACAAAGTCGTGCATATTTTCCGAATCGAAATTTGGGTGCGACGCGATAAACAATATTCCGCCCGCCGCGTCCGCAACACGAACGCGATTTTTTTCTAATTCGGCGGAAATTTCGGCACGACGCGCGTCCAATTCGGCAATTTTCTTTGCAATATCCGCACGCAGTTCTTCCAACGAACTGACCTTGTCCGCCGCCGTCACCAGTTGCTTTTTGGTCTTTGCAACATCACGATCAGATGTTTTTACTTGCTGTTCAAGTTGCTTATTTTTCTGTTCAGTTTGGCGAATTTGCGATTGAATCTGGTCCAATTCAGTTTGCCCCGCAAATGCGGAAATTGCCCCCCCAAACAAAACCGCCAAAGCCAAAACGATTCGCAACATTATTTCACAATCACCCGCAAAAAGTTTTTCTTGCCCCGTTGCACCATAATTTCCGGCGCGGGTGCAACAGTGGCGCGCCAATCTGTAACCTTGGCACCATTGATTTGGATTCCGCCCTGCTCTATCATGCGGCGCGCTTCGGATTTAGTACCAAACAAACCCGCCGTACAAAGGAAATCTATGACACCCATCGCCGCCGACATTTCTATTTCCACGGTTGGCATATTTTCCGCCGCGCCACCACCCGCGAACAATGCCGCCGCCGATTTTTCCGCCGCCGCCGCCGCATCCGCGCCGTGCGCGATTGTCGTTGCCGCGTTTGCCAGGATTTTTTTCACTTCGTTTAATTCGGCACCTTGCAATTTTGACATCCGTTCAATTTCATCCATTGGAATTTCAGTAAAGATTTTCAAAAACTTTTCCACCAATCCATCGGGTGTATTACGGAAGTATTGCCAATATTCATACGGCGACAATTTATCTTCGTTCACCCAAACCGCATTTCCCGCAGATTTCCCAATCTTGTTCCCCGCCGCATCCGTAATCAGCGACGTGGACAACACGAATGCTTCACGTCCCAACTTTTTGCGTATAAGTTCAATACCCATAATTGCGTTGCCCCACTGGTCCGCCCCGCACAGTTGCAATGTGCAACCATATTTATTATGCAATGTCAAGAAATCCACCGCTTGGAACGTCATATAGTTAAATTCCAAAAACGTCATACCGTTTTCCAAACGCCGCTTTACACTTTCCATGGACAACATACGCGGAACCGTAAAATCCGTCCCAAATTGCGCCAAGAAATCAATATGGCTGTAATTTTTCATCCAATCATAGTTATCAACAATAATGGCATCCGAATCCCCATTACCAAAATGCAAAAATTTAGAATACGACTTTTTTAATCCCGCAATGTTTTTTGCCAAAGTTTCTTCACTCATCATTGGACGTCCCGTATCACGTCCCGACGGATCACCAATGCGACCCGTTGCGCCACCAACCAACATCAACGGCCGATGTCCGAACTTTTGCATCCAACGCATCATCATAACCGGAACCAAATGTCCAACATGCAACGAATCCGCCGTCGGATCAGACCCCAAATACGCCGTGACTTTGCCACCATTCAACGCCTCCGTCAGCCCCGCCATATTTGAACATTGATTGATAAAACCACGGACTTCTAATTCATGCAATAAATCGTTTTTCATATAAACCACCTTGGATAATCACCCAATTTTAACCAAAAACGGCGGAATATTCAACGAAAAAAACTCTTGACGCAAAATTGCGATTTTTGCTAATCTAAAATTGAATCGAACGAGAGTTCCGATTTGGGGCCCTGAGAAGCCCGCATCAGTTCGGTGCATTGCATCGTTAATCTTTTGATTTCTGCATGTTTTTGCACCGTGATATTTTTCGCCCCGTGTTGGGGTGCCATTGGCTATAATGCGTTCGCGCAAAAGGCCATTGGGGTCATTAACTGATGTGATTTCTCAACACCCCGACATGTCGTTTCGACATGTTTGTTTAATGGTTAACAAAAAGAACAAAGGGAGTTAAATCATGAAAAAAATTATAATTGCAATTATATTTATGGTTGGTGCTGTAACTGTATACGCCGCGGGTGAAAATGAACGCGCCACTTCGGTGGGCTATGTCACCGAAGAATTAGAAACACGCCAAGACAAATTCCAAAAACTTGGTGCCGATACCGCGATGACTTACAGCGGTTCAACCGATGGTGCGATTGGCTCGCGTGCAATTACGGGTAATTTGGGCGCGGAAACGAATACAAGTGCCACGACTTTACCGACGGTTGGTGCGGTAAATACAAAAGTTGCAAACAAACAAGATGAATTGGACTTTGCGGCGAATACGGTTTTGATGAATACTGGGGTTGCGGGTGCACCGGCGGCAAAGGGCATATATGATGATTCGGGTTCTTATGCAGAACAGGCGGATTCTTTGATTGAAGCGGCGACTTTTAATTCGGCATTACAAAACGCGATCAACAGTGAATTTACCTGTGCGGAACGCAAAGACCCCAACGACCCAACCAGCAAATGTTTGTTGTTCAATATCTTTGCCCCCGTCGCCACCCAAAGCCCAAATGTTTTGTGCACTCCAGCACGAACAATGAGAGCTGGTTTTGATCCAAAAACGGCTATTATGATAAATACAACAGTTGATACAAGGAATTTTGTGCGATTATTTTTATACTTGCAGTCAGATACATCACTAGAGATCAACAGATATAGTGAGACAGATTTTTATAACCAGGGTGACATCTGGCTTTCGCATTTTACGACTGGTTTTGATACAAACTATTTGTCAATAAAACATAATGGAGCAATTGAAGATTTTCGTTTGTGGTTCACGGTGGAACCGTCCACAGAATATACCTTTGTTGCCAAGGCATTATCAGTTGATACAACAACGGTTGGCGGTATGCAAATACAAATAATGTTGGTACCCGGCAATTACACTGGCAATGAAATTATTCCCTGTGGGCAAAATATATACGTTCCGCAAAACCAAAATTAAAACATATTGACTTTTTATCGATTTTTTGGTATAATAACGCACATGAAAAGACGACATTTTATGTCGGCTTTTTTATTTTTGTCCGCACCCACCAAGGCGCGGGCATTTTTTATTTAATTAAATAAACAAAAAGGAAAAATAATGGCAAACACACAAACTTTTACTGGGGATGGAATCACAACCAGTTTTTACTTCACGTTCCCATTTTTTGGCGTGAATGATATCAAGGTCAGTGTTGATGATGTCGCACAAACATCTGATGATATTGCGATATACCCAACCACTACACCCGGCGATGCACCCGATGTTCCATACACCGGCGGTCGCATAGACTTTGCAACCGCACCAACAAGCGGTGCCATCATCAAAGTATGGCGCAATATTGAAATTGCACGACATATTGATTATCAACCAACATCTGAACCAAAATCGCACCAATTAAACCAAGACCTGAATCAATGTATTGAAATATTAAAAGAACAATCTGGGAAATTGTCTGTCTTGGACGATTTGGATATGGACGTTATCGAAAATGTCGGAACAACTGTGACAAATCATATTGCAAACACAAACAATCCTCATTCGGTGACAATTGCGCAAATCGGCGCATTATCATCAAGCACTAAATACGGTGCATCATTGGTTATGTCTATGGATTCATCAACCTATGTCGTCACACTTCAATTAAAAGACCAAGACGGAAATGCATTGGGTTCGGCACAAACAATCGACTTGCCTTTGGAATCGGTTGTTGTATCCGGTTCATATGACAGTGACAACAAAAAAGTCATCCTTACATTGAAAAACGGATCGACCATAGAGTTCAGCGTTGCAGATTTAATCGATGGTCTGCAAGCCACCATTGATGCAAACAATAAATTGTCGGCAGATTTGGTAAGTGATACCAGCACAACAAATAAATTCGTGACCGCATCCGATATCACAAATTGGAACGGCAAAGCGAACAGTGCCGATTTGGCAACCGTTGCAACAACCGGAACTTTGGCAAGTTTAAACGATGCAACAATCAGCACTCCATCAGACGGTCAAGTTTTAATGTATGACGATGGCGTATGGAAAAACACCACATCCACGGCATCTGTGGCATGGGGTGGTGTGACCGGGACTTTGTCCGACCAAACCGACCTTAAAAACGCGTTGGATGCAAAACAAGGAACATTGACCGCCGGTTCGAATATTACAATCAGCAGTGGGACAATTTCTGCAACCGATACAACATATTCCGTAATGACCGGCGCAGACGGCACAAATGCGGGCACATCAGGTTTGGTTCCGGCACCCGCCGCCACAGACAATACCAAATTCTTGCGTGGAGACGGCACATGGGCAACCGCAAGTGGTGGCTCTTCCTTACCATCGCAAACCGGAAACAGCGGTAAATTCTTGACCACCGATGGTACCGATGCATCATGGGCAAATGTGCCTTCGACAAGTATAGAATATGCAACATACGGTACCACAACTTACCAACAAATATCGGATTGGTTGACCGCAGGCAAAGATGTAGTATGTATTTACAATGGGATAACATACAGATACGGATATGACTCGGCGGGTCATTGGTTTGTGTGTCCAAATCCAAATGCAATAAATTTGGTTTATGTTCAAACAAACGATACTTGGACTTCAACACAACAATTAAAGCAAAACCAAATGCAATATTCCACTATGCCAACGGCGAATATTGGTAACAGTGGCAAAATAGTCCAATATGTGGGTACAACCGACCAAGATTATACAAACGGATACTTCTATGTATGCGTCGGTTCGGGCAGTCCTGTAACTTATTCTTGGCAACGTCTTGATCTCCAACCCGCAGGTGGCGGTTCGTTGCCCGACCAAACGGGGAACGCAGGCAAGTTCTTGACAACAGACGGAACTGACGCTTCTTGGGCGAATGCTTTAACAAACGAATCTACAAGCAGTTCTTCAATATCAATAGGGACTTCATTAAGCAAGGGAAATAGTGTTTGCTTGGGGTATTATACATCCTTGGGTAGTCAAGGGCAATATGCGGTATTAGTAGGGAACAGCACATATACTAATAAAACATACGCGACTGGTATCGGATATCTTTCTCGTGTTGAAGGTTCAACTGGCACTGCAATAGGATACAGCTCACAAGCAAATGGAATTTATAGTGTTGCTTTGGGAGCCAGTGCAGTAGCACAGTCAAATTACTCAATCCAATTGGGCAAAGGCACAAATTCTACTCTCGGTTCATTATCAGTTGGTCTGGCACTAGATAACAACTCTTATAATAATTATACTTTGTTGACTGTCGACGGTCTTATACCGGCTGACCGTATAGCATCAACCACTGGTCTAACCAACGGAAATTATCGTTTGCGTCTTACCATGGCCGATGGAACACCGACATTATCTTGGGTGGCTGAATAAATCGATCATGATTTATTAACAGTCGATAAACAATACAAAAACCCGTCACGAAATGCGACGGGTTTTTGATTTTATTATAAAGTCTTAGTCTGCAACCTCTGCCGAAGCTTCCGCATTTTCAACGACTTCTTCGACCGGCTTTTCTTCTGACTTTTCTTCTTTTGCTTCTTCGATTTTTTCTTCTTCAACCTTTTTGGTTCCAAAAGTCAGAACTTTACCCGCCACCAATGCCTCGATTTCATCATTTGTGCGCGCAACATATACCTTAATCGGAACAATAACATCAGGATGCAAAGCAATCTTAGTATCGAACGCACCCACAGATTTAATTGGAGCGCCCAACATAACCTGGGTCGATGCGACATCAACATTTGCGATTTCTTTCAATGTCCGCGCGATATCACGACTTGACACAGAACCATAAAGTTGACCCGTATCACCAGCCTGGCGAATCATGTACATCTTGGCGTTTTTCACCGCATCGACTTTTGATTCAGCCGCGGCTTTTGCAGCTTCATGGCGCGCGGTCAATTCGGCTTTCTTGGCTTCGAACAGCGCGACATTTTCACGTGACCAACGCAACGCCTTGTTATTCGGCAACAAAAAGTTCCGTGCATACCCAGTCTTTACTTCGACCGTATCGCCAATATTACCCAATCTTGTAATTTTTTCTGTTAAAATAACTTTCATTTTATCTGTCCTTTATGTTTAAAGTTAGGGTTTATACCCAAATATTATCCAATATTATTCCGCACAAACGGCAACAAGCCCAAATGACGCGCGCGTTTAATTGCACGGGTCAATTCGCGTTGATCTTTTTGCGAAACGCCACTGATGCGACTTGGCACGATTTTACCGCGTTCGGTAATATAGTGTCCCAATGTCTTGACATCTTTGTAATCAATAACCTTGCCCTTTAAAGGGTTCGATTTTTTACGATAAATTGCTGCACGAACTGCCATTATTCTGCCTCCTCGGTATTCTTTTTCATCATAACTGACGGAGTATCCGACAATTTTTCAACACGCACATTCAAGAAACGGATGATGTCTTCATCAATGCGGCAACGACGTTCTAATTCAGCAATCGCGGTCCCCGGCATTTCAACATTCATCATCACATAGTGTGCTTTGCGGTTTTTCCGAATAACGTACGCCAAATTTTTCAGACCCCAAAATTCGGTGTTTTTCACATCGCCGCCCAGTTCTTTGATAACATTTGCATAATTTTCCGCTTTTTCTTTGACCTGCGGCTCGGTCAGATCCTGGCGAAAAACCAAGACACTTTCATAGTAAGCCATTTTATTTCCTTTGGTTTAAGTCAGCCGTCACCACCATTAGTAACAGCAGGAACAGACGCAATTATTACAATTTTTTACAAAAAATCAAGTGTTTTTATACAACGGATACATTTCACAAATAATCTTTGTTGACACGCACCAAAAAAATTTACTAAGATGCAATAAACCCGAGGGAACAATTATGAAAGATTTTCATCAAAGTTTAAATAAAATGGCACTTTTTACGGCATTGGTTTTGTGCTGTATCGTATTGTTTTATCGTGATTTTTTTGAAATTGCAATTGCGAACATATATATAAATGGTGTTATAATTGGAACGACGCTTTTTGGAATTATTTTCTGCTTTATTCGGGTATTTGCATTGATTCCCGAATATCGATGGCTAAACGCTTTTGCGCGCAACAAGCGCGGGGTTCGCGCCGCGCCGCGGATTTTACACGGCATTGCGGTCTTGTTACGGACACATCCGGCAAAGTTGACTGAATCGGGCTTGCATGGCGCATTGGATATGGTGCAAATGCAAATCGAAGAAGAACGCGAACCGATTCGATATGTAACAAACACATTGGTGTTTTTGGGGTTGCTTGGGACTTTTTGGGGGCTGATTTTGACGGTCGGCGGATTCGCAGAGTTAATTGGCAATATGAATTTCAATGACGATACTGTGTTACAGACACTGCAAACGGGTTTATCGCGACCATTGGGCGGTATGGCAACCGCGTTCACCAGTTCGCTGCTTGGTCTGGGCGGCAGTTTGGTTGTTGGATTCTTGGGATTCAATGTTCAAACGGCGGGCACTGCAATATTTCGTGCCACAGAAGAAATCTTGGCAAAGCGCACAAATGTTACACATCCGGAACTTGGTATGTGGCCAAAAATAGAATCAACATTGGACAAGATAAATAATGCTATCCAAAATTTGGACGACAAAATCGAACCTGTTGAACAATAACCATAAAACAAAAAGAGAGAGAAAAATGTTGAAACTTCGTGAAAAAACTAATACATGGCCGGCATTCGTAGATTTGTTTTCTAACCTGGTCATTATACTGATATTCCTGTTGATTGTGTTCGTATTTCTTTGGACCACGACAAGTGTGTTTAACAAGCGCACCGGGGTTCAAACGATTGCGGAACTGAAACAGACGAACGCCGAACAAAGCGAAACCATAAAACAAATGCGGGCGGATGAAGAAGAAGCAAAACGACTTCTAATTATGGCGCGTGCGGGTTTGGAATCTATGGAAAGTGATTTGGAATCCAAGGATTTGTCCATAATGGATTTAATTACGGCATACGAAAAGCAAGTAAATGCACTGCAAGCCCAAGACGAGGCCACCAAACAACAAATGGAGGCGATGCAGACGGCAATGCAACAACAAACCGAACAAAGCAAAGCAATTGCCGAACAGACCGAGGCACAAATTGCAGAGTTAAAAGCCCAATTGGCACAAGCCACCGTTGCAAAACAACAAATTGCAGATTTAGAGCAAGAACGGCGCAATCTGCAAAACCAAATGCAAGAGCAAATGGCGGAAAAGTCCGCGGAATATATGGCGGAATTAAAGAAATTGAATGATGCATTGGCGGCGGCGGAAGAATCTGCGCGGGAACAAGAAACAAAATATGTTGAAATGTCCACTCGGCTGAACAAAGCTTTGGCGGACAAAGTTGCCGAATTGCAAGAAATGAAACTGTATCAGTCAGAATTCTATCGTTCCATTAAAAATGCACTTGGCGACACGACCAGTGTACGCGCTGATGGCGACCGATTCATAGTCCCAAGTGATATTTTATTCCAAACCGGATCTTATAAACTGTCAGACGAAGGCAAAAATCAACTACGCCTTATATCAAATGTAATCCGCGGCTTGGAAGAAAAGATTCCGTCTGATATTGATTGGATTATTCGCGTTGACGGTCACACCGACAAACGACCCGTGGTTCGCGGCAACCGTGCCTATGCAGACAATATGCAACTGTCCATTTTGCGGGCGCGCGCGGTAATGAACGAATTGGTGAAAGACGGCGTTTCGGCACGACGATTGGTCCCAAGTGGCTTTGGTGACCTGCATCCAATGGAATTGGGCACAGATGCCGCAAGCATGCAGCAAAACCGCCGCATTGAATTACAACTGACGAACAAGTAAGGATTTGTTTAACAATGATAACACCATAAAAATTCATAAGTTTTTACGTTTTTGCAAAAAACTCTTGACGCGAATTTGGGCTTTTTGGTAAACTTAGGAACAGATTAGATTATCGCCGCTTTCACGTATGTAACTCGGCAACGGCATACAAAACAAAAGGAAAAAGGATGAAATTAGAAAAAATTATATTCTGTGTTATTTTTGGTATGATGGTTGGTACCGCGGCTTTTGCGGATGATACGCCCGTGGTTCCGGACTCTCATCAAATTGTCACATCCCAAAATTATGTTGACACCACACTGGGCACAAAACAACGGAAAATTGGCAGCGGACCGAATTCCGCCCAAAATCCTACCGAAGACGGGGGCAGTGGTGCAAATGGTGATGTTGTTACATATACTGGGACTGCCGGTATGGTTGGTGCAAAAAAGATATACACCGAAAACGGTACTTACAACACACAAACCGACCGATTGGTTGAAGCAGAAACCGTCAATAACGGAATAAAGAAAGGCTTAAACGAACACCTTAGTTGTGCCGGAAATAATCCTTCGGGAAATTGCTGGTTATACCAAATCAATAATGCGAATGGCGTATATTTACAACAAGGCAGTAATTAGTATTTGGGATTGATGTATTGATGAAGCGTGTGGCAAATAAATTTGTCACACGCTTTTTATATATTTTTTACAAAATTTCAAAATTGTTCTTGCGTTAAACAATTATTTTTTGTTATGCTTTGGTTAAGCCGAATGGGAATTCGGTTCAGGGTCTTAGAAAAACCCTACCAATTCGGTGCAATGCATCGTTAATCCATGCTTGGTTTCTGTATGTTTTTGCACCGTATGATTTTATGCCCCATGTTGGGGTGCCATTGACTATAATGCGCACGCAAAAGGTCCTTGGGTCATTTAATTGGTATGATTTTCTAACACCCCGACATGTCGATTCGACATGTTTGTTTAATGGTTAGTAAAAGGAACAAAGGGAGTTAAATCATGAAGAAATTTATAATCGCGGTTATGTGTGCGTTCTGTGTCGTGGGTGCATACGCCGCGGGGGAAAACGAACGCGCAACTTCGATGGGTTATGTCACCGAAGAATTAGAAACGCGACAAGACAAATTCAACAAATTGGGTGCCGATACCGCGATGACTTACAGCGGTTCAACCGATGGTGCGATTGGCTCGCGTGCAATTACGGGTAATTTGGGCGCGGAAACAAATACAACAAATACTGCGTTACCGACGGTTGGCGGGGTTGACACTAAACTTGATAACAAACAAGATGAATTGAACTTTGCGGCGAATACGGTTTTGATGAATACTGGGGTTGCGGGCACGCCGGCGGCAAAGGGCATATACGATGATTCGGGTTCGTATGCGGAACAGACTGATTCTTTGATTGAAGCGGCGACATTTAATGCGGCGCTGCAAAATGCAATAAACAGTGAATTTACATGCGCACAACGCAAAGACCCCAACGACCCAACAAGCAAATGTTTATTATTCAACATCTTTGCACCGACACCGCAAACATTATTGCCAAATGGTTTTACACCATTGGAATATATTGAATCCACTGGAACGCAATACATTGTTTTGCCACCTTTTGCAAACGCGTCAAACATTGATATAACCGTGGATGTATTACATACCAATGGAACAAATGAACAAATATTATTTGCACCCAATACTGCCATCCAATATTTGTACACTACATCTACATGGCGGGCTTGGAGGAATGGCATCGCCGGTATCACCGTGGCAGACCTTCAAAACAGACATAAATTTGTAATAAAAACAACAAATTCCGGGGTTGAATATTATGTTGATGGTGTAAAAAATACTGATGTGCCGGCAAATCTTTATACTTCTTCGGAATTTTCTGATAAATCCGTGTACCTTGGTGCAAGAACAAAAAGTGATGCCGATTATTTTTGGCAAGGGAAAATATATGCGTTCAGTGCCACATGTAACGGAACAGTTTGTATGAATTTGATTCCCGCCAAACGCACCAGTGATAACGCAATTGGCATGTATGATACGGTGTCAAATACATTTCGTGAAAATGCTGGAACCGGCAATTTTACCGCTGGTCCCGTCAGCAGCGCATTTAACCTGTATATCCCGCAAAATCAACAATAAGAAAACGGGCGCGAACGCGCCCGATCAATTTTCATTTGTTATCATTTCTGATATATTTATGCCCATTTTTTCCATTTCGTCTTCCAATTTTGATACCAACAATTTTAACATCAAATATAACTCACCAACGGTCATGGGTATGCCGGCTTTCTCGTAATAGCGATATAATGAATCTATCATTTTTAATGGCGTTGTATCAGATAAAACAACAGTATCAGTTGTGAACATGGTTATACTCCTTTGTTTTTTATTAAAAAGAAAAACCATTTGCATAAAAACAAACGGTTGGAGCTTCAAAAACAATACCACAACGAATATTGACCGCCTTATTCAATATATTCGGCGAACTCCAACCATCTGGCTGGAAATTCGTCTCGAAAGACGCGTTGTGGTTTGGGTGTTTTTGAATCACCACAATGGCAACCCGCCATTGCAAGGTAATTATATTATATAAATACCATGATTTCAATAGAAAAACGGGCGCGAACGCGCCCGCATAAATCGACAATACCAATCGGCTGCACTATTTCCGTGATGGCAGGCATCCAACGACTAATTCAAACACGCCAAACAGCAAAAAGAATATCGCATAAATTATCATGCCCGATGATACATAACCAAACGACAACATACGATACCATGCGGCACTGCGGATAATCGGTATCAAATATACGAACAACGCCGGTACCAAATACCACCACACGGACAAGCCCGCATCACGAAACCGCCGAACACACAAAGCCATCATTGGAATAAATACAACAATGCTTACTATATTTGAAAAGATTCCACCAATATACCGCATGCATACCCAATCCAAAAGGAATGCGAATATAAAGCCAAACCAAAACTCGGACCGTGTTGAACGCCCCATAAAATCAAAATACCGTGTCCAAAAACGTCCAATCGCATGCAACGGTCCAACCATCTCTGGCTTCTTGGGGGCCGGCGCAGTAACCACCGGGCGCATTGTCGGCTTTTTCACCGTACGCCGCTTTGCGACGGAACGATTATTTGTTTTTTCTGTTTTCTTTTTTACTGGCATAATATTTTCTCCTTTCTATGATGGTATATTATATCGCACCATGATACCCCAATGCAACAATAAACATCTCAACAGAGTCTTTTCTTGAAGCATTTGGTTTTACATGATGCACCGTATCAAAATCTTGTTTTATTTGTTTCAACAATTCATTTGTTGTTCCACCCGTAAAAGACTTTGCAACGAATGCCCCGCCCGGCTTTAATGCGCGCCGCGCAAAATCAAAGGCGTATTCCAACAAAACCATTTGACGCAAATGGTCGGTCTTTTGATGCCCCACAGTATTCGGTGCCATATCCGAAACCACAACATCCGCCGCACCGTTTGTATTCTTGGCCAAATTTAATTTTTCATTCAGCCAATCCAACGCCGCATCAGTTGTAAAGTCGCCTTGATAAAATTCCACATTATTTATCGGGTCAATTTCCAATAAATCCATCGCAAAGATTTTTGTCTTTGGAAATTCCCGCGCAATAAATTGTGACCAAGATCCCGGTGCCGCGCCCAAATCAACAACCGTTTGACCATTCTTTAAAAATTTATATTTATCGTTTATTTCAATCAGTTTATACGCGGCGCGCGCACGATATCCATCGGCATGCGCACGCGCAACATATGGGTCAGCGGCTTGGCGTGTCAACCATGCGACCGAAGATTTATGCTTTGCAATTTTTTTATTTGTTATTTTCATTACGTTTTAACAATTTATTTTGGAATCGACGCATTGCACGATAACTGTTTCGGAACAATGTTTCTTTGAAAAAACGATAGGCGTCTATATCATAATAATCCGTTAACACAGTCCACCACATTTCCCAGCCAACCAATTTGTTGGTTTTCTTGGAATACATTGGCGCACATTTTATATCGGTATAATTTTCCATAACTTAAACCTTTTATTTTGCACCCGGAACCCCACCGGAATTTTGCATACGTTTCATCATTTCTTCAACTCCACCCATTTTTTGAATCGCAGCAAATTGCTGTTTCATTTTAAGGTATTGTTTAATAATGTGTTCTACATCGCGTACCGTAACGCCCGCAGTTTCAGCAATACGCGTCTTGGCATTAGCAAAAATTTTTTCCGGTTCGGCACGTTCTGATGGGGTCATCGCTTCCAGTATATTTATTTGTGCATCGACGCTGCCGTCCTTGATTTTTTCTTTCATCGCATTTACCGCGCCAGACATCCCCGGAACCATTTTCAACAGACCACTGAAATTGCTCATTTTTTTAATCTGTTTCAACTGGGCAAGCATATCATTCATATCAAATTGACCCGACATCATGCGGTCCGCCATTTCCCGCATACCTTTTGGCACTTTTGGTTCTTCAATATTTTCGATTTTTTCTTCTTTTTTCTTGCGTCCAAAACCAAACATTTTTTGCTCCTTATGTTATGTTATATTCTGATTTATATTATGTATATTTTTTACCGTTTGTCCAGATACTTCTTAAGATATTTTCCCGTAAGTGATTCTGGGTTTGCCGCAATCTGTTCCGGGGTCCCGGTTGCAACGACACGACCACCACCCGCACCCCCGGTCGGTCCAAGGTCAATTATCCAATCTGCGGTTTTAATCACTTCCAAATTATGTTCGATGACTATTACGGTATTGCCCTGCTCTACAAATTCGTGCAAAACCGCCAGCAACTGCTTTATATCTTCAAAATGCAGACCCGTTGTTGGCTCATCCAAAATATACAATGTTTGCCCTGTGCTGCGTGCCGCAAGTTCTTTGGACAATTTTATTCGTTGCGCTTCGCCCCCCGACAAATCAAGCGAACTTTGCCCCAGTTTTATATAATCCAAACCGACGCGCTTTAACAATTCCAACTTGCGACTTATTTGCGGATGATTTATAAAGAACCGATACGCTTCGTCCACGGTCATATTCAAAACATCGGCAATCGATTTGCCTTTGTATTTTACCGCCAGTGTTTCTTCATTATATCGTGTACCGTGACATTTATCACATTCTACATATACATCCGCCAAGAAATTCATTTCGATTTTAATTTGACCGTCGCCTTGACATGCTTCGCACCGACCACCACGAACATTAAACGAAAAACGCCCCGGCCCGTATCCACGAGCCTTGGATTCAGGCAATTCGGCAAAAAAGTCACGAATATTAGAAAACACACCAGTATAAGTCGCCGGATTACTGCGAGGGCTGCGCCCGATTGGCGATTGGTCTATGTCTACAACTTTGTCTATGTTTTCCATACCACGAATAATATCGTGCGCACCACATTCCAACTTGGAATTATAAAGTGCGCGCATCAAAGCCGGATAAAGTGTATTCAACAATAATGTAGACTTACCCGAACCCGACACACCCGTCAGTGCAATAAACTTACCCAAAGGAAATTCCACATCAATATTTTTAAGATTGTTTCCACGCGCACCACGAACGATAATCGATTGACCATTACCCGCGCGCCGCTTTTTCGGCACCGGGATTTTCTTTTTGCCCGACAAATATTGTCCCGTCAAAGAATCCGGATTTTTTATAACTTGGTCTGGCGTTCCCGCCGCAATAATATTTCCACCATTCACACCCGCACCACGACCGATATCAACCAAATAATCTGCAGCACGCATAGCATCTTCGTCATGTTCAACCACGATGACACTGTTGTCTTTGTCACGCAAAGTTTTCAATGTATCCAAAAGTTTATCGTTGTCGCTTTGGTGCAAACCAATTGACGGTTCATCCAAGACATATAAAACACCGGACAGCCCGCTGCCTATTTGCGATGCAAGTCGTATCCGTTGTGCTTCACCACCCGAAAGCGTTCCCGACATACGCGACAGCGTCAAATATCCCAAACCAACATTTTTTAAAAAAGACAAACGACTTGTTATTTCACGCAAGACCATTCTTGCAATATCATTTTCTTTCTGTGTTAAATGATTCGGCAAATCCGTAAACCAATCATAAGAATCATCAATCGACATATCACAAACATCGATAATATCGGCACCATTTATCTTGATACATAATGCTTGGACATTTAAACGTTTGCCATGACAAACCGGACAAGGCTTTTGCGATTGATACTTTGCCAATTCTGTACGCATTGCCTCGGATTCTGATTCGCGCCAGCGCCGTTCAATATTATTCACAACGCCTTCAAAAGGCTTTTCATAAACGAAACCATTCCAGTTTATCTTGATTGGTGTGTCCCCAGTTCCATAAAGAACGATATTTTTTTGTTCTTCGGTCAATGTATGCCACGGTTTTGACAAAGGAATCTTGTATTGTTTATGCAACGCAGTTAAAAGATGATCAAATTGACTAAGCATGCCACCACGTGACCACGGCGCAATTGCACCGTCCAATATTGAACGCGAAGGATCTGGAATAATCAAATCAGGCGACATATTTAATTGCATCCCAAGCCCATCACAAGCACTGCACGCACCAATCGGCGCATTAAATGAAAACAGTCTTGGTTCAATTTTTGGGACTGCAAAACCACTTATTGGGCACGCATAATTTTGCGAATATAAAATGTCTTCACCTGTATCCAAACGACGCACCAGAACCGAACCCGGGACCAATCGAAGCGCGCCTTCAAATGAAGAATACACACGCGACCGAAATTCCGCAACATCCGCCGCATCCGCATTTGAATCGGGCATTTGTATCCGGTCAACAATAACAAAAATATTATGCTTTTTATTCTTGTCCAACGGTGGCACCGCCAACAAGTCATATAACTCATTATCTATGATTGCGCGTTGATAGCCTTGCTTTATCAAAAAAGCAATTTCTTTTTTATATTCGCCTTTGCGGTCACGAACCAAAGGCGCCATAATATACGCACGCACCCCCGACGGAATATTCATGGTCATATCGACCATTTCTGCAATCGATGTTGATTTAATCGGCAAACCCGTCACCGGCGAATAAGGCACCCCAATTCGTGCCCAAAGCAAACGCAAGTAATCATAAACTTCGGTCACGGTCCCAACGGTAGAACGCGGATTTTTCGAAGTAGTTTTTTGCTCGATTGAAATCGCCGGCGCCAACCCTTCAATCAAATCGACATCGGGCTTTTTTTGCATATCCAAAAATTGCCGTGCGTAACTTGACAAAGATTCAACATATCGGCGTTGCCCTTCGGCATAAATTGTATTAAATGCCAACGAAGATTTGCCCGACCCAGATACGCCTGTAAAGACCACCAATTTGTTCTTTGGTATGTCAAGGTCAATATTTTTAAGATTGTTTTCGCGCGCACCGCGAATTTTTATCACGCCACCCATAGTGTATAAAATATAGCATCTGTATACAGATTTTCAATACCAAACGGTAAAAAATTCCAAATTATGCCTATTTATCGGTCTTTTTTGCGCCTTTTAAACTATCAGCATCCAACGCAATTCCCGATTTTCTTGTGTTGGCGGCGCCTGCCTTGGGAACCAATTCACCATTTACCCATATATCAATTGCGCCGGCATTACCGAATGTAGCCTTGGGTTTACCATTCGCGGGCACATAGTAAACATCACCCGCAACCAAAACGCGACTAAATACAGTTTTTCCACGCGCATCTTCGACCTTGACCCAAGATTCTTGCACGGCTTGCAATATTACTTCGGCATTTTCACTGTTTTCTGTGCCAAATCTTTCACGCACAGCCTGTTTATATGCAGGTTCTGTTTTAACTGGCTCTGCCGGAGTTTCCAGTACCAATGATGGTGCAGTTTCATCCCCAGACTTTGAACCGACAATCACAGTAATAACTATGGTTAAAACAACAAGTGCCGCAATACCGCCAACGAACCACTTCCAATATTTAACGATAAATTTCCCGGACTTTGTTTGACGCACGCTGTTCAATTTTTTTGCAAAAGCTTCCGTTATTCCCACGGATTCGTTTTCTTTTTTTTCGGGCGCAACCTGGGGATGCACAACAGGTACCTCGGTCGGCACAATTCCCATTTCTTTTTTAATTTTTGCAACGATTAAATCAGGGTCCAAACCCAATTCCATCGCATAATTCCGTGCAAAACCCAAAATATACACGGCTTCGGGCAGAACAGTATAATCACCGTTTTCCAATGCTTCTAAAAATTCTTCACGAATACACAATTGTTTTGATATTGTCGGAATTTCACGCTTGCGACGACCCGTAGTCCGTGCCGCACGTAGCATTTCACCCGCGGTCATATTTGCATCATTACGAACTTCTTGTGTTTCTTGGATTTCTTCTGCCATAGTGTGCACCTCTTGTTGTCTATATCATAAACCTATAAATCCCCAACGCAACCCCAAAATTGCAAAATTTCTTGTTTAATTTGCTTTTCGTCAGTCATCGTATTGATTTTAGTACGAAATTCACTTGAATTATGCATTCCGGCAGAATACCATGCCAAATGCTTGCGAAACATTGGAATTGCGGTTTGCGCGCCATAGTATTCTATCATATATTCTAAATGCCGCAACGCAACCGTACCGATATTACGTGGTGCACCCGCCACACCCAAGATTTCACCAAAAAGCCACGGGCGACCAAGCATAGCACGCCCTATCATCGCCCCACTGTATCCCAAATTTTGCACAGCATCCACATCTGATGGGGTTTTGATATCGCCATTGGCAACAATCGGTATCGGCATATCGCGAATTTCGGGATGAATTGCCGCACCAATATACCCTGCGGCACGTGTCCGCCCATGCAACACAGCAAAAGCCGCGCCATTATCGGCGGCAATTTTTACTAAATCCGCCCAATTCATACTTTCGTTGTCCCACCCAAGACGCGTCTTGATTGATACCGGAATTTTTACTGCACGCACAACCGCATCGATTATCTTGCCCGCCAAAACATGATTTCGCATAAGAAAAGCTCCTGCGCCCGCACGCGTCGCAACTTTTGGTACGGGACATCCCATATTTATATCAATCCATGCGGCCCCGGCATCCGCCAAGATTCGCGCCGCATCCGCCATAAGATTTGGAACTGCACCAAAAATTTGTGCACCTGTATTTGGCTCGGCACCATAATCATCAAAATTCCGCAAACAATTTTTATGCCCTGCGGTCAAAGAATGACACGATATCATTTCCGTCACCATGGCAAGGTTCGGCGCAAATTCGCGCACAATCCGCCGAAAAGGCAAATCTGTAATTCCCGCCATCGGTGCAGCAAAAATTTGATTCTTGGTATACATTTGTGATATAATGCCACGTATGAAAGACAAAATCAAAAATTTATTTATGTTTATGGGTCGCGCATGGCGCGGTGGTGTCCGCGGCAAAATCGGAGTATTCTTTGCAATTTTTGCAACATTTATGTTTGCGCGGATATTTTGGGGTGATGTGAACCTTCCGCGGTTTATTGCAAACATATGGCACCTTAACACAGACCAACGGGAATTGACAACCAAGACGGCGGAACTAGAAACGATTCGCGGGCATATAAAATTGCTGCAAAATTACAGCCCCGATTACGTTGAAGAACTGGGGCTGAAATACCTGAACATTGGCGATGCAAAGTTCAAAATTTTAAAGATTTAATTCATCATCACTATAAACGCATTCATATAGAAGGCAAACATCATCCACAACAAATAAGGTATAACCAAATAAGCCGCGCGGCGATCTATGCCATCAAATACACGCGCCATCAATGCGGACACAATGAACAAGAACATCAATATAATCAAACCAAACGCCGGAAAATGCAAACCAAAGAACACCAAAGACCAACACGCATTCAATAACATTTGGGCCCCGAAAAGCGCATAAGCACGCATCTTGTTTTTGGTATTCCGCGTAGCACGAATAATTAAATACAATGCCACACCCAACAACGCATAAAGAATTGTCCATGCAACACTGAACACCCATCCCGGCGGAGTAAGACCTGATTTAACTAAATCCATGTACCATAAATTCGAATCGCCATGCGGAGTAAAGAACACACCAAACACACCCGGCAAGAAAGAAATTATCATTGCAATAATAAATTGAAAACAACGTTTCATAAAAAACTCCTTTATATTATGCAAAAATTATACCACATGCGCTGTCACGGCGTACACAGGAAACAAAGCCACATAAAAAAACTCTTGACGCAAATTTACGATTTTTGCTAACCTTGACATGGATCGAAATTTATTTTGATTCGGGGATATAGCAGTCCCAGTGTTCTCGGTGCATGGCATCGTTATCCGTTTGGTTTCCGTTGTTTTGCACCGTTTTATGATTTGATACCCCGTGTTGGGGTGCTTGGGGGGTATATATAAAGACCCCAAGAATCAATAGAACACTGATTTGCTAACACCCCGACATGTCGTTCGACGTGTTTGTTTAATGGTTAACAAAAAGAACAAAGGGAGTTAAATCATGAAAAAAATTATAATTGCGGTTATGTGTGCGTTCTGTGTAGTGGGTGCATACGCCGCGGGGGAAAACGAACGCGCAACTTCGGTGGGCTATGTTGCCGAAGAATTGGAAACGCGACAAGACAAATTCAATAAATTGGGTGCGGACACAGCTATGACTTACAGTGGCACAACCGATGGTGCGGTTGGCTCGCGCGCAATTACGGGCGATTTGGGCGCGGAAACAAATACAGGTGCCACGACTTTACCGACGGTTGGCGGTGTGAATACAAAAGTTGCAAACAAACAAGATAAATTGGACTTTGCGGCGAATACGGTTTTGATGAATACTGGCACGGCGGGCGCACCGGCGGCAAAAGGCATATATGATGATTCGGGTTCTTATGCGGAACAGACTGATTCTTTGATTGAAGCGGCGACATTTAATGCGGCGTTACAAACCGCAATCAACAGCGAATTTACTTGCGCCCAACGCAAAGACCCAAACGACCCAACCAGCAAATGTTTGTTGTTCAATATTTTTGCGCCAACAACAAACCTGATTATCCCTGCCGAATATACAAGGTTGGAATATTTGGAATCGACAGGAACGCAGTATATTGATACAGGTGTTGTATCAAGATTAAATTCGGGTGTATCTATGCGCGCATCCTTGACAACAAGTCGGAACTCTGATAATGTAATATTTGGTGCGACCAACTCATACGCTTATGCAAATGGAAGCGCCTTTTCTATAGATGTTTTCACTAACCTAGTGGCATTACCACATGGAGGTGTTAATAATTCTGGGTACAATGGAAATTGGATAGATATTCCAAATATGCTGGAACAAGTTTATGAATATAAAATAAATTATATGGATGATGGCTATGCGTGGGTCGATAATTTATCAAGGAAGCTTTCTGAATCAAATACAATAACCAGTTTACCTTTGTACCTTTTTGGGCTGAATTCATCACCGTATGGATATTCATGGGATTTTTCTTCTAATGGTGCACGAATTTATGATGCTATTTTAACCGAAGGTTCGAGTATTGTTCGCAATTTTATCCCCGCGAAACGCAACAGTGATGGTGTGTTGGGCATGTATGATACTGTCACAAATACATTTTATACCAATGCGGGCAGCGGAACATTTATCGCCGGACCGGAATTAAGTTCAAATATTTATTTGCCGATGAATTAGTGTTAGTGATTAGCAGTATCTGAAACTAATCTATAATTACGGAATTATTCCAGAGAATACTAACCACTAACACTGACACTAACCACTTATAAAAAATCCGCCAAACGGCGGATTTTTTTATAACTTTTTCATTGCCGAAACATCGACTTCGACCATCGTCATACCGTTACGGTCTACTTCGCCCCAGACCTCGACGTAGTCGTTCGGCGAAACCGTCAAACCACCCCAATCACTGTCATCAATTTCCAAATTGATTGTTCCGGTTGTGTCTTGGAACACATAAGAGTTTTCACCATTTTGACGCAACAAGTATCCGCGAATTATCACCGGTGAATTATCCGGCATCGCGCGGACTTGTTCAACGGTCACAACTTCATTGACGTTGTTCATATTGTTGTTCATATTGTTCTTTGCCATATTTCCCGAACCAGCAAAAGCAGCAGTTGACGCAATTGCCCCAACAACCGCCAAGAGTGATATTTTCTTCATTTTTTTTCCTTTTGGTTTATTTGTTTTTTGTGCTTTTCGCACATCACAATTATACCCCAAAAGCAAACAAAAATATTTAGGTATGGTTTCGCAAATCCGCGCCGTCACAGCAAACTGTGCAGTTTTGCACCATCCGTATTCAGCCAACGCTTTGCACGTTCTACACCAAATCCGTAAAGAGTGCGCACCGTCGCCCAAAACTCTGGTGAATGATCCATGTGTTTCATGTGTGCTAATTCGTGCATAACAACATATCGCATCACGTCATACGGTGCAAACGCCAATCGCCAAGAAAAAGAAATCGTTCCTGTGGTTGAACACGAACCCCACCGCGAAGTCGTATCGCGCAGGCAAATCCGCCGCGGCCAAAATTCACGTGGCGCACCATGAATCAATTTACGAATTTCTTTTAATAATTCCGCCTTGATAAAAGTGCGAACGCGATTTTCAATCAATCCCGCATCACCACCAACGAACAATGTATAAAAACCATTATCATTCAAGACGAACTGCGTTCCGCGGGTGGTCGCATCATAAACAACCGTGACATCGCGATCCAAGAAACAGAAACTGTCGCCCGATTGCAAATGCTTTTTCACGGGAGCATTCATAAAGAACCGATTCAGCCATCGCCGCTTTTGTTCAATAAACTTCATCACCGCCGCATTAGATACCAGCCACGGACGCGATACATCGATTCGCCGCGCGTCACCCGCACGCGGACGCAACGTGATATTGCGCAGGCCGCGCCGCACGGTTATAACTATTGGGATTCTTTCGCCCGTCAAAGTGATGAATTCATTATCTTGCATTTTTCAACTTTGCACGAATTGCCGCAACAATTGCGTCTGCATCAAACCCATATTCACGATAAACCATATCACCCGAACCCGATGTTCCGAATTCGTCGATTCCGATTACTTCATCGGCAAATTCAAACCAAGATGCGGTTGCGCCGGCTTCGATTGCAATCACGCGCCCCCGCAAGATATTTGCGCGATATTCCGCCGGCGCCGCACGAAAATGCGATACAGACGGAACACTGACGACTTGGACGCCACCGCCGATTCGGCGCGCAACCGCCGTCGCCAAAGGAACTTCGGATCCGGTGGCAATCAACGTCAATTTAACACGACCATACGAACTGCGATAAATCACGTATCCGCCCATATCCATTTCATCGCACACTGAATCGCCGATACGCGCAATCTTTTGTCGCGACAGCACAATGCACGACGGACGATTTGTTTCGGACAGCGCGGTGCGCCAAGACCATGCGACCTCTGCCATATTGCACGGTCGAAACACATTCATATTCGGAATTAAACGCAATCCCGCCAATTGCTCAACCGGTTGATGTGTCGGACCATCCGCGCCAACCGCGATACTGTCGTGGGTCAATACGTATACAACCGGCAAACCCGACAAAGCACTAAGCCGCATCGCACCACGCATATAATCACTGAACACCAAGAAAGTCGAACCAACCGCGCGCAGCCCACTGTATGCCAAACCGTTCATAATCGCCGCCATCGCGTGTTCACGTACACCATAATCTATATAATTTCCCGAAAAATCGTTTGTGGTAATATCACGCACGTTTGCTATACGCACATTTGTATTTGGTCCTAAATCCGCACTGCCCAGTATTAAATTTGCACCACGCCGCATCAGTCGTTCCAAATATATTCCCGACATTTCCCGCGTAGATATAAAGTGCGGTACATCCGGCAAACCGACACGCGGAATGACACTGTACCTTGGTCGCGGCATTGAATGATGTGTCCGCGCCAAAGTTCGCCAATGTTCACGACCGCGTGGCGAATCAAGAATATCTATTAAGTCGACAATTTCATCTTCATCAATTTCGAAACCGTGCGCGCGCGATGAACCCGCAAGCGACGATCCTGCGCCAAGCACAGTTTCGCATGCCACGAACAACGGTCCGTCTGTATGTGGTGAAATCGCATCATACATTTCATCAAAGTCATGACCATTTGCAGTGCGTACCGTCCAATTTGCGGCACGCATACGCATTGGAATATTTATGTCGGTTTGCGCCACGCCCTGCATGCTGCGTCCATTATTATCCCATATCAAAACAAGGTTATCCAATTTATATCGTCCGGCAAAACCAATTGCTTCTTGGGCAACACCTTCCATCAAATCGCCGTCTGAACAAAGGCAATAAATACGGCCGTCCATACCGTTGTGCTTTGCGGCAATTGCCATACCAACCGCATTTGCAACACCTTGACCCAAAGGTCCCGTGGTCGCAGAAACGCCGTCAATGCCAAATTCTGGGTGTCCCGGCAACCCGCGCAGACGACGGAAAGAATCCAAATCGCCAATTCGATATCCCGCCAATTTTAATGTCGCATACAGCATTGCTGAACCATGCCCCGCCGAAAGCACAAACTTGTCGCGCGTCGGATTCAATAAAACGGCATAAATAATCGTTATAATATCTGCGGCGCCAAGTGCAATTCCGATATGTCCGCTTTTCGCATGACGAATCGCGCGCAAAGCGTCTGCGCGCACGACATTTGACATTTCGCGTAAAATTTTGGCATCTGCTGTCATTTTATGGTATTATATCATAAATAAAGGTGAATTAAAATGCTAAAAATATGGACAGATGGCAGTTGTTTGGGAAACCCCGGTCCGGGCGGTTGGGCTTTTGTTGCAACCGACGGGAAAAATATCGCCGAACGCAGCGGCGGTGAAAAGAACACTACAAATAATCGTATGGAACTTATGGCGGTAATGCGCGCAATAACCGCGGCGCGCCGCCATGATGAGGTTGAAATTCACACCGACAGCCAATATGTAAAAAATGGTATGCAGGTTTGGATAAAAAATTGGCGCAAAAACAATTGGCGCACCGCGGATCGCAAGCCCGTAAAAAACCAAGACCTGTGGATGGCTTTGGACGAATTAGCAACAAAAACCAAAATCCATTGGGTATGGGTTCGTGGTCACAACGGCGAAGAATTTAATGAACGCTGTGATACTTTGGCGCGTGGTGCCGCAGAAAACTTGAAATAATTTTTTTATGTTTTATACTGGGGTGCCTTAGACAAAGGAACAAAAATGAAACGGTATAAAATAGAACGAAAATATGATGCAGCGCATTGGTGTAAATTAAACCTGAAACATGGCGCCGCCGAACGAACTAGCCTGATGTTGGGCAAGAATCCGGCAACCGATGAATTGCATGCAGGAAATCATATATGGGTGTTGCGCGACAAGTTTTTGTCGATAGAAGATTATGTCTATTTGTATCGTGGCGGGTTTTATATGAAAACTTGGCCGGCATGGATGGACAGTTATTCGTGCAAAATGTATATTGATAATTTGCCGGGGCTGTTTGATTATGGGCGATTGGACCGTGCCATGTTCAAGGTTGCATTGTGGCGGGAATGTGAACGTCGTGGAATAACACCGTCATTTACCGCGTGGCACAATTTACAGAATATTATGATTGACCGCGCAAAGGGAAATCCACGGCGGTAGGATTGCGGTGTTAGTGGCCGGTGGTTAGTGTCAGTGTTAGTGGTTAGTAGGCTCTGGAATTATTTCGTAATTATAGATTAGTTTCAGATACTGCTAATCACTAACACTAATTCATCGGCAAATAGATATTCGAACTAAGTTCCGGACCGGCGATAAATGTTCCACTGCCGGCATTTGTATAAAATGTATTTGTAACCGTATCATACATTCCTAAAACTCCATCACTGTTGCGCTTTGCGGGAATATAATAGTGTGATATAGATGTACCAGAAGTTAACACAACATCATATATACGCAGACCATCCGGAGCCCATTGGTTGCTGTAACCATACACTGAATTGTCCCCAAACAAATATAATGATAACGTAGTTATTGTATTTGATTCAGAAAGCTTCATTGATAAATTATCGACCCACGCATAGCCATCATCCATATAATTTATTTTATATTCATAAACTTGTTCCAGCATATTTGGAATATCTATCCAATTTCCATTGTACCCAGAATTATTAACACCTCCATGTGGTAATGCCACTTGGTTAGTGAAAACATCTATAGAAAAAGCGCTTCCATTTGCATAAACGTATTCGTTGGTCGCACCAAATATTACATTATCAGAACCTCGGCTATTACGCTTTACCAAAGACGCGCGCACAGATACCCCCGAATTTAATGTTGGTACAACACCTGTATCAATATACTGCGTTCCTGTCGATTCCAAATATTCCAACCTTGTATATTCGGCAGGGATAATCAGGTTTGTTGTCGGTGCAAAGATATTGAACAGCAAACATTTACTGGTTGGGTCATTTGGGTCTTTGCGTTGGGCGCATGTAAATTCACTGTTTATTGCATTTTGCAGTGCCGCATTAAATGTTGCCGCTTCAATCAAAGAATCAGTCTGTTCGACATAAGAACCCGAATCATCGTATATGCCCTTTGCCGCCGGTGCGCCCGAAATACCGGTATCCATCAAAACCGTATTTGCGGGTAAATTTAATTCGTCTTGTTTGTTTGCAACTTTTGTATTTACCGCACCCACCGTCGGTAAAGTCGTGGCACTTGTATTCGTTTCCGCACCCAAATCGCCCGTAATAGTACGCGAACCAACCGCACCATCGGTTGTACCACTGTAAGTCATCGCGGTATCGGCACCCAATTTATTGAATTTGTCTTGTCGTGTTTCCAATTCTTCGGCAACATAGCCCACGGATGTCGCAATTTGCGTTTCGTTTTCCGCCCGCACAACGGTCGCACATAATGCCAATGTAATTGCAATTATAAATTTTTTCATGTTTTTCTCCCTTTGTTTTTTAGGTTCTATCTTTGTTACTCCTGATACTGTCATTGCGGACCCGGTCCGCAATAGGGCCAGGAAATGCGAGCCGGTGTTTTCAGAATTATTCTGAACAATCCGTCCTAAACTGCTTAGCCCTGTTCCGGACCAAGTCCGGAATGACAGTTTCTGGAATAATCTCTTTATCTCTAATATTTCTCTCATTTTACTTCACACCGGATACCAATTTATTCAAGAATTTCCCTATAGAAAACTGTATAAAAAACCAATGTTTTTATACCACCTTGTTTTCGAAATCCGCTATTTACGGTTTATGTATTGTTTTTATTGATAAAATTTGTTTTTTTAAATATTGAAAAAAGTGGTTGACTTTAAACCTTGGTTTAATTTATACCACTTTATATACGTCAAAAACGCACCAAACGCCCGTCCACCATGGCAGTTATCCGGAACACTGATTGGATTTTGGTCTTCGCTGGAGATAAAGCAAACGGGCGCAATCGCGCCCGTTTATTCACATAACAAAAACACATTAGCCAAGCATTTTTGCGACTTCATCCGCCAAGTTGTCTTCGCGTTTTTCAATACCTTCGCCCAACACGAAATACGCAAAGCCCGCCAATTTGCCGCCAGCTTCGTCCAACACCTGCTTTACGGTTTTCGACGCGTCCATAACGAACGGCTGTTCTTCCAAAACCGATTCGGCATAGTATTTCTTCATACGACCTTCGACCATCTTTTCGACGATGTTTTCCGGTTTGCCCGCGGTAGCACCCGATTCGATAAAGACCCGTTTTTCACGTTCAACCGCCGTCGGATCAACGTCGGCAATCGTCATAAATTCAGGCTTGTTCGCAGCAATATGCATCGCAATTTTCGGTCCGACTTCGGCAATTTTTTCGCCATCGCCGTCAATTGCAACAACCACACCAATTTGCCCCATGCCCGGAACCAATGCGTTGTGAATATAGCTGAAAATATGCTGACCAGAAACCTTTGCAATACGGCGCAAGTTCATATTTTCACCAATCGTCGCGATTGTTGCAGCAATATCTTCACGCACCGCGTTCAATGTCGCATCAAAGTCCCCTGACAATTCCAATGCCTTGTTCGCCACATCAGCAACCAATTTTTGGAACTTGTCATTTTTCGCGACAAAGTCGGTTTCTGCATTCAATTCCACGACACAACCCATATTGTCACATTTTACAACCGTGACCAAGCCCGATGCCGCCACACGACCCGCCTTGGACGCGGCTTTGACGATACCTTTCTGGCGCAACCAATCAGCCGCGGCATCAATATCACCATTGTTTTCCATCAACGCTTTTTTGCAATCCATCATACCTGCGGACGTTTTTTCACGCAGCTCTTGAATCAGTTTTGCGGTTACTTCTGCCATTTTTATCTCCTTTGATTTCCTTAATTATTTTGCTTTTTCGGCCTTGTCTGCCATTTTTTCGCGACGTTCGGCACGTGACGCAGAAGCCTTGGATTTTTGTTTTGCTTCTTTATCTTTCATTTCGTCTTCCATCGCATCATGTTCGTCGTCCATGGACGCTTCGACCTTTTTGCCGGCCGCACCGCCAAGGCGCTTTTCCAAACCAGACAAAATCGCATCAACGAACAAGTCACAATACAGCTGGGTCGCACGTGACGCATCGTCATTACCCGGAACCGGATAGTCAACCATTTCTGGGTTCGCATTGGTATCGCAAATCGCAATCGTCGGAATGTCCAAGTTTTTCGCCTCGCGTACGGCGTTCATTTCACGCGGCACATCGATAACGATCATAACCTGGGGCACACCATGCATATCCAAGATGCCACCGAAAATATCACGAAGCTTTGCGACTTCTTTGGTCATGACACCGACTTCTTTCTTGGTAAGACCCAATTTATCGGCGTTCGCAATATCCGCCTCCATCTTTTTCAGACGGCGAATAGATTGAGAAACAGTTGTCCAATTGGTCAGCATACCGCCCAACCAACGATTATTTACATAAAATTGCCCACAGCGTTCCGCGGCATCTTTGACAATGTCTTTGGCCTGGTGCTTGGTGGCAACGAACAAAACCTTGCCCCCGGCGGCGGCAATCGCCTCCAGTGCGACCAGTGCACGGTGCAAAAGCGGCGCAGTTTTATTCAAATTGATAATGTGAATTTTGTCTTTGACGCCATAAACATACGGTGTCATCAACGGGTTCCAACGACGAGTATGATGTCCAAAGTGAACACCCGCTTCCATCAGTTGTTGCATAGTAAAAGTTGGCAATGCCATGATTTATCCTTTTATTTCTGTTGTTATCCTCGCCACCCGGGGACGCAAAACCGGAAGTCCGGACAGAAATTCCCATGGTGGTTGTGTTCTTCGCCCGTTGGGGCGTGCCCGCATGATATGACAAAAAAACAAAAAAAGCAAGTAAAAATTGAAAATTCAGGAAATAAAAAACTTGTGTTTTGATATTTATATTCTAATATATACTCATAACAAACAGGAATGGGGAAAAATCATGTTGAAAAAGACCGGTTTGATGGTCGTACGGTTATCACGAATCGCAGGCATTATTGCAGCCGCGGCGGTATTTGTGTCTTTGGCATATTTTTGGTTGGGACGCGTCGATTCGGATATAACCCGACTTGATGTGTATGTTTCTGCACCGATCGCGGCACATTTGGACGACGACAAGTCAACGATAATTACAGAAACTGTGCCTGATGTGAACAACAATCGTAATTTGGTTGCGGCAACACCACTGCGAATTTCTTATGATGTATCATCGGGCCCATATAATCCCGCATTTAATGCTGATGTGTCCGCGTCTGAATTGGCACAGAGCATAAAAATAACCCCTGCGATACGCGGTCGATGGAATATGACCGGACCATATGATATTGTTTTCACACCCGATCAAGATTGGCCCAGTGCGACAAATTTTGATGTCAAAATTGGTGAAAAACTGTTTGCGCGCGATGTGCGACCAAACACACGTAAAATATCTTTTAAAACCGCGCCAGTCGCCGCAACTGTGGACACCTTTAATATATATCCCCTGCCCGGTGGTGATAAATATGTAGTTGGCGTTGCGGTTATATCTTTTAATTATCCGATACAAACGCGTGATTTTACGGACAAAGTCCTGGTCCGGTTGGATGGTCGCAAAATTGATTTTAATGTAAAGTTCGACCGGTATATGCGAACCGCAATTGTGCAAACCGCCCCAATCCAAGTCATTGACGAACCACAAACCTTGCGTCTTAAAATAAATCGTATTGACGACGCGGGTGGCGATTCCAAGACCGATAAAATAACCGCCAAAGTGATAATCAGTGCATCAGACGATTTTTTCAAAATATCTGATTTAACGACAATAACTGCGGACAATAAACTTGGAAATCCGCAACAGTTGTTATTGTTAAATATGACTGCGGCGGTTCGTGATAATACGAATTGGAATAAATACATCGACGCGTACTTGTTACCACGAAACACAAAGACGGATGAAGATACCACCGAACCACACGTATGGGCAAATGACGAAGTAACCCCCGAAATCATACGCGAATCAAAGAAACTTGATCTTGATCGGGTGGATTTTGTGAATCCTGCGGGCACATATCAATATGCATTTGCTTATGAAGTATCAGATAACGTGGAAAGATATATATACGTGACTGTGCGTCCCGACATCAAGTCCGCGAACGGCTTCACAACACGAAACGGTATTTCAACGGTATTGTCGGTTGCTTACCCTGAACGCAGTGTAAAAATTGCGGGACGCGGCGCGCTGTTATCTTTGGCGGGCGACAAGCAATTGGGTATTGTTGCGCGCGGTGGTGTGGATACGGCTTATATAAACCTTGCCAAAGTCGAATCAAGCCAAATCAATCACCTTGTCACACAAACATACAATTTATTTTCAGATTTGGATTTTCGGGCACCATGGGTATTTAACGCATATGATATGTCAACCGTGTTTCAAAAGAAAATACCTTTTTCAAATACTTCTATGGCGAACGTGAATTATGCTTCGGTAAATCTTGGCGAATACCTTGACCGGACATACAATGACAAGACTGGAATCTTTATCGTCAAAACCGGCGCGAACGAAAACGATGCAGAATATGGCGATGCGCGTTTAATATTGCTGACCGATTTGGGAATTATACGCAAAATAAACCTTAACAGAACTTCGGTTGTGTTTGTATCACATATATCAAATGGTGAACCCGCAACCGACACAGATGTAAGTGTATTGGGGCGCAATGGATATCCAATATGGGCGGGGACAACAAATGCAACCGGCATGGTCGAAATTCCTGACTTTGCATGGTCTGAATATAAAAACGAAAAAGAACCTGTGGCAATAATCGCGCGCCACGATAATGATGTGTCATTTATACCTTATAATGCAAACGGTCCCGAAGTCGCCGAATATTCAAAATTTGATACGGGTGGCGCATTTGCTTCGGCGCAAACACCATTAAAGTCTTTGGTATTTTCTGACCGTGGAATTTACCGTCCTGGGGAATCTGTGACAATTGGCGCCATCATAAAAAACAATAACTTTACATCGGTGGCGGGGATTCCAATCAAGATGGAAATCACCGACGCACGCGGGCGAACAATATTGGATAAAAAGTTATCACTTGCCGCCGACGGCATGATTGATACAGAATATAAACTATCAATTGATGCGTCTGTTGGACAATATGACATAAACCTTTATTCGCTGAACAATCGCGGTCGTATCCAAGATACAATCGGCACCGGTAAATTCACAGTTCAAGAATTTGTACCGGACACAATGAAAATCATCGCGACATTAAACGATTCAAGTGATAACGGTTGGATTTTGCCCGATGACATAACCGCGAATATATCATTGAATAATCTTTATGGCACCCCCGCCACAGATCGCAAGATATCTGTGAATGCAACTTTACGACCAATGGAATTTAATTTCCCGGAATACCCCGATTACAAGTTCACAAATAATTTCACATCAAAGACGGCAATATCAAACGGATTTGCACGCAATGCCCAAACATTTACACACACTATCGATGATTCACGCACAGACGAAAACGGAAATGCCACAATAAAAATCGATTTTAATCGTGAAATTCCGACCGGAACATACATGTTATCATTAAACATTCATGGTTTTGAAGCCGGCGACGGGAAAAGTATACAAACCACAATAAATTCAAGATTTTCAAATTTGGACTTTTTGGTCGGGTATCGTACAAATTCCGACCTTGGGTACATAAAACGTAATTCGCGCCATGTTGTGAATTTCGTTGCTATTGATAATTCAGGCAACACAATCGATGCGAATAACATCGGCATAAAATTGGTGCGACGCGATAATTTAACAAGTCTGATCAAGGACTATCATAACCAATACAAATATCAAACCGTAACGCGCGATACCGTAATTCGCGAATCCCAAATAACAATACCGACCAAAGGGACAGATTTTGAATTAGATACAAAGAACGGCGGAACTTATTATCTGGAATTGGTTGATGCGAATGATAACATATTGGCAAATTTAGAATACTTTGTTGCTTCGGATGAAGATATAGACTTGCAAACACTGACAAACGCGGAATTAAAAATAAAATTGGATGCTGCGGAATACAATCCTGGCGATACAATCAATATTGGCATAACCGCACCATATGCAGGAACAGGACTTATTACTATTGAACGTGACAAAGTTTATGCCTATCAATGGTTTAATGCCAAAACCACAAGTTCGATACAAAAAATCACAATTCCAAAAGACTTTGAAGGCACCGGTTATGTAAATGTTTCTTTTGTCCGCGATATCAACAGCCGCGACATATTTACAACCCCATATACATATGCGGTTGCGCCGTTTGCTACTAAATTAGATAATCGCACAATAAATGTAAAATTAAATGCTCCCGATATAGTGCGCGACAATAAACTTGAAATAGAATATGTGACCGACCGCGATGCACACTTGATGGTGTTTGCGATAAACACGGGAATATTACAAGTTGCAAACTTTAAAATTCCAAACCCAATAAAACACTTTTTCCAAAAGGCGGCCTTGCAAGTTGAAACCGCACAGATTCTTTCTTTGTTATTACCAGAATACAAAATATTACGCGAAGTCGCCAAAACCGGGGGAAGTGATTTTGCCGATGACACAGGCGGTCTTGATATACCATTGGTCAATCCTTTTGCACGCAAGAATATTCCATCGGTCGCATTTTATTCCGGAATTATTGAAACGCGCGCAAACAAACCCGAAACAATAACGTTTGATATCCCAGAATATTTTAATGGCGGACTTAGCATATATGCCATAGCCGCAAATACAGACCGCATCGGTTCCGCACATACGAACACACGCGTTCAATCGCCGGTCATAATATCTTTATCGGCACCAACATTTGTTGCACCCAAAGATAAATTTACCGTGAACACGATTATATCGAACCTTACCCCTGAATCGGGCGCGGCGGCAACTGCGCGAAACGACGCATCTGTTTCTGGGCCAATCAGTGCGACACTAAATAACGCAGGAACTATTGAAATACCCGAAAACACAGAACGATTATGGACTTTTGATGTGACCGCAAAATCAACACCCGGAATTGGAGAAATAAATGTTTCAACGACTTTATTTAATGACCAAGATATACCCGTCGCATCACGTCGCAGCGGAACATCGATTTCTGTGCGTCCCGCGTCACCAATCAGTTTTGAAATCAAGACAGATACCATGACCAACGCAACCACAACGATAAAGAACATTGATAATAATTTTTATGATGCGGAATCGCAACGAACCTTGTACATTTCGAAATCGCCATCTGTGTTGGTTCGACCATTGGTCAAATACCTTGACAATTACGAATACGATTGTTCGGAACAGATTGTTTCGCGCACGATTCCATATATTCTTATTCCAGATGATAAAATCATTGGCACAACATCCGCAAAATCTAACAAGGTTTTTGATGGGGCGATTCGCACTTTATCAAATCGCCAAAACAGTGACGGTTCTTTCGGCATGTGGACATCGGGGACATCATCAATTGAAAACATATCAAACGCTGACACGGTTAATATTTCGGCATATGTGATGAACTTTTTAAGTATGGCACGCAACCAAGGATTCAATGTTCCACAATCGATGTTTGCGCGGGGCATAGACTTTTTGCGCATGGCAGCTTCTGAAAATGCGATATCCGAGCAAGATGCACGCGCACACGCATTTGCGATATATGTCTTGACATTGAACGACTATGTCACGACAAGCTATATTGATTCTTTGCAAGAATACGCGAACGAAAATATTCAAAATTGGGAAAGCGACATAATTGGCGCATATATCGCCGCATCTTATAAAATGTTAAAACAAAATGACCGCGGATTTAACATTATTACAAAATATCGTCGCCAAGAATCTAAGGTTGCAAATGACGCAATATATGAATTTATTGCACGAAAATATTTCGATATGAAGCCCGATACTATATCGCCCGAAATTATGAATTATATCAATGCGGGGAAGTACGATGCTTTTACTGCGGCGGCAATAGTAATGGATTTAGCGGGCGAAACATCCGACAATGAAACTAATGACAATATATCCGTGTTTGCCGATGATAAAGAAATTGAATCAACAACGGATTCTGGTTCATTGGTTGCAAATATTCCGTTTGGAACAAAAAAGATTCGTATAAATTGCGCAACATGTAAATCCAAGAATCCGATGTTCTATACATTTGTTTCATCGGGATTCCCCAAACACCTTGCGACATCATCAAACGGAATTGAAGTATCTCGTCGCTATTACGACATAAACGGCGATGAAATCCACGGTGGTGCAATCGGCGACATGGTCGATGTAAAAATCACTGTGCGAACGAATCGCGCTATTGACAAAATATCAAACGCGGTGGTTTTGGACCTTTTGCCGGGTGGTTTCGTTCCGGTCACCGACAGTATCACAGGCAATATGGAATTCAGTGAAATTCGTGAAGATCGCGTCTTGATTTATACCGACCTTTCACGCACACCAAAAACATTTACTTACCGCGCACAATTGACATCGGCGGGCGAATTTACCGTGCCTCCGATTGTGGCAAACGATATGTATAATTCGGCACTGAATGCGGTCGGCACGACAGGCAAATTTACGGTAACAAATGCGGCGCACTAAGAAATTTTTCATAAACGCGGGGTTGGTACTTGGCGCATTACTTATCGTATGGGCAATAATCAGATTGTTTTTTACCGCGCCATTATTAAATAACGTATCTTTTTCACGCGCATATTATGACCGCGATGGAAAATTGTTGCGATTGACACTTAGCGCAGACGAAAAATATCGTATTTTTACGCCTCTGTCTGAAATCAGCCCGCACATAATTGACGCAGTCATATTATACGAAGACAAACATTTCTATCACCACATTGGAATCAATCCTGCATCATTGGTACGTGCGGCACGGCAATATCTGGGGAACACACCCCACCCCGTGGGCGCGTCAACAATCACGATGCAACTTGCACGAATTAAATATGATTTAAACAGTAAAACCATCGGCGGAAAATTCGCGCAAATTGCATTGGCAATATATATTGAACTGTTCCATTCCAAAGATGAAATTATGGAAGCATACTTGAACATGGCACCGTATGGCGGAAACATCGAAGGAATCGGTGCGGCATCGGCTGTATATTTCAATCGCGCTGCCCGCGATTTATCGAAAATAGAATCAATAACATTGGCGACTATTCCGCAAAACCCGACTAAACGCGGTCTGAACACACCACACGGAATCACAAACATTCAAAAGATGCGCATGGGATTTGTACAAAAGTGGATTGATAGTCACCCCAAAGATACGAATTTAATTACATTGGCGCAAATGCCATTGGCGGCACAAGGCTTGGATAACCTGCCCTTTTCAACTCCGCACTTTACCGATTTTATGAATACGCAAAAAATGCCACGCCAAATGTCCACCATAACCACAACCATTGACGGCGCATTACAGTCCAAAATGGAAAAGACTTTGCAAACCGAGATCGAATCACGAAAATCAGTTGGCATCACAAATGCAGCGGCACTTTTAATAAACTATAAAACGATGGAAACTTTGGCCTATATCGGTTCCGCAGATTATTTTAATCGCGATATCTTTGGTGAAAACGATGGCGTTCGCGCAAGACGCAGCCCCGGTTCAACATTAAAGCCACTTATTTACGCATCCGCGGTTGATAACGGATTGATTCATGGAATGACATTATTGCGCGACACGCCGGTTCGATTTGGGGTATATGCCCCCGAAAATTCAGACAGTGAATTTTCAGGTCCAATTCTTGCGCGTGACGCATTGACACATTCGCGAAATATTCCGGCAATAAATTTGTTGCGCGAAATCGGCGTAAAAAACTTTTATAAAATTCTGGCGGATTCGGGGGTTGCGAATTTGCAATCGCCCGAACATTACGGTATATCCATCGCGCTTGGCGGTGCCGAAGTTTCAATGATGGAATTGGCAGACATTTACGCAACTATGGCAAATATGGGAAGTCGCAACAGAATAAAGTTCACAACCGACACACCCGACACAAAAATCGCACAAATTTTGTCACCCGAAGCGTTCTTTTTAACAATGGATATGTTATCCCACCAATCACAACCAACACGCAAGATTCCATTTACAAAAGCCAAGAAAAATCCCATTCGACATTATTGGAAAACCGGCACATCTTCATCATATCGCGACGCATGGACTGCGGGGATTTTTGGCGACTTTGTTTTAATTGTATGGGTCGGAAACTTTGACGGCACACCAAACAATGCGTTCAGTGGCGCGCGCGCCGCGGCACCAATATATTTTGCTTTGGCGGATACAATCGAAAATTATTACACACAAAACGGACATGAAATTACGAATAATAATTTTTTAACCGATAATATGAATATAATCACCGTTGAAATGTGTGAAATTGGCGGTAACATCGCAGGTCCATATTGTCCAAAAAAATCGCCGACTTATTTCATTCCGGGCAAATCGCCAATAACACGAAACACTGTCCATCGCAGCATTCCGATTGACAACAAAACGGGGCTGCGCGCATGTCGACCAGACGCCAAGACAACTCATAACGGCGTATTTGAATTTTGGGACGGCGAATATATTGATATGTTTCGGCACGCGGGAATCAAACGCAAAACTCCGCCCGCATTTATGCCAGGGTGCACAATTGACGATACAATGGATGAAGAAAATGCACCATTGATTACATATCCAATTGCGGATACACGAATAGTTATAACATCAGAAAATGATTTTGAACCGGTTGGTTTTATGGCATTTGGAAATACACCGAACGCAAAGTTAATATGGTTTTTGGATGACACGACATTAGGCACCACCAAAAGTGGCGAAACATTGAAATATAATGTTCCAATGGGTGATCATACCGTCCGCGTCACAGATACCACCGGTCCAACCAGCGAAATAAAATTCAGTATAGTGAAATAATGATTATTCACATAAATCAGAACCCAACATAAAACAACCAACAGAATCACAATATTCCGTGCTGTCGGGCACACAGGAATTGCCATTTGCAGATAGAACAAAGCCCGTATTCAAACCGCATGTACATCCGATTGGAACAACAGAATTGTTCAAAGGATAATCAATTGTGCAACCCGTAGAATAAAATCCACTTGATACATTTTCACAAGAACAAGCCATATATGGATTTGTTCCTTCTAACCGATTACACGCCCAATCATCAAAAGCTTCACCAAAAGATAAAATCACAGGCGCTTTACCCGCACCACACTGGGTGCAATAATACCAATCAACCCCATTAGAATAATTTATATTATAATATCCACGCGATGCATCCCATACAACATTGGGACCACGTCGCCAAATTACACCTTCGTCACACGTCGCAGGGTGAGATGTTGTTATATTAGATACCGTCCTTGTCAGACTGCATCCGTCCGCCACCCAACCGGTACCATTCCACACAGCATTACCCATCTGATCAGATTGGTACCATTGACCAAGATTACCGAAACGCGCATCGATATTATACACTGAGCTTAACTCAAAATCAGAACATGCACGCGTCTTTGGCAAACAAGTCAAGACATTATTTATATATTCTGGATGTGAATCTGAACAATCAGAATGCCCGTCCCCGTAAAGCCGACAAGTGGACTGGCCACACACATTTGTTGTCACATAACACGAATCTATAAAAACAGACCCACCCGCACTATAAGGAAACTTTGCCGGACAAGGTTCACATTCATATCCTGTATAACCCGTCATAGCACCTTGCCCATGGCAACCATACTTATTATATTGACCTTGTGAACAATTAGTTACCGTGGGCGAACAATCTGCCATCGACGCACACGATGCAAACATCATGCCAAAACAATACAGTCCCCAAAAACCTTGCGATGCTTTTTTCATATCGCCTTAATACAATCCATATTTTGTAATATAATTAAAAGATACGCCAATGGTCAGGTTGCTTCCGTAATATTCGGCATCACGCGCCTTGGCACGACGATATTGCACATAAGGTCCCATTGTGAACGCGCCCCAAAGGTTTGTATCCATGCGCCCCGTCACATTCAAATCACGTTCCAAATCTGTGCCAACATATTGCGAATAATTCAAATATTCACGATAATATCCATCGGTGGAAAATTTAACACCTTCGCGCACCACGTATTCCAAACGCCACCCAAGCTCTGTTGCTAATTTACTTACTTGTTGATGACCATAAGTAAAATCATATTCGTAAACACCTGCGACATACAATGATTTTATAATTGGGTTATCGAACAAAGATATACCACCCGTGCCACGCAAAATCTTTAAGCGATTATCTGTGCTGTTTGCGGGTTCGAATTCTGTTTCATACGCCGCGCGCACGGTCGGTCCCAATTTGAAACTGCCAAAATCCCAACATGCATAAGACAAATTACTTGACGCTAAAATTTTATCTGCATTTTCGTTCGTGGTTTTTGGTCGTCCATCATGCGGTCGAAGCGTCGTCTTGCCATATTCCATAAACAGACCATTATCCCAATTGAACCGATTATGATTATATTCCAAAACCGTATCAAAAACACCTTTGATAAAATTTTGTCCGTCCGTATTCAGTGCTGTAATCGGCGAATTCAAATAATCCGTTGCATGACGAATTTCGGTTTTTGATAAATCCAACCCGATGCGCCGAATATTCAGCACTAATTCTTTACCCGCCAAATCAAGGTCATCTGCAAACGCGGCAAACGGCAAAGACAATACACATAAAAACAACGCAACTTTTTTCATAATTTTCCCCTTTATTTATCGAATTTTATTTAAAGATATACAAAACCCCGTCACGATCAGCATAACGAAAGCCCGCATCACGAACCGCCAACGTCAACGCCCCACGGCGTCCGCGTGGCACATTAAACAAAATTTGACCATCTTTTATTGCGACCGTATCCATGTCGATCTTGGCATTCGCCGCCGCACGATGCAAAGCCGCCCAATCAGAAATCCGGTCGTTCAAAACCAAAACTGCACCAAAAACATCTCCTGATGCCTCATCCATCGGAATCCAGTTTTGTATTTCATTCATATTCAGCCAATTTTTTGCCGCGACCTTGTTCACGGTCATTGTAATCTTTGCCGAATAAGTTGTATCAGAAAGTCGTTCACCACTTATCCCAGAACTTGCAATCAAATCTGTCAAAGCCAAAGAGGTTTCATTTGCAATTGCCGTCCGCAACGCGGCTGAATCAGAATAAGGCGACAATGTTTCATTTAATATCTGGCGGCGCGCTTCGTCCATTGCCATTTTCTTGGCAGTTGCAGCCGTATCACTGGTAATATTCACAAATGCGGAACCAACCAAGTCCCCCGCAACCGCGGCACCAACCGCGCCAGACATAAAAGACACCACAAAAAATATTTTCTTTAAATTCATTTCACACCATCACTAGAACCGCGCATTGATTCCGATTCTTATCCCCAAAGATTTATATATCGATTCAATTTCATTGTCAACCTTGCTTACCCAACCGCTGGCTTGTTTTTCAATAATACCGATTGCCGTTGGATCATTTTCATCCATCCACGCCTTAATATTTGCCGCAGTTTCATCGGGATACAAATCTTGATAATATGCGAATAATTCATTATACACATCGGTCCAATAGGCACTGTTCCAATAAGTACTGGCTTCACCACCAGACAGACTGTAATAATCAAACGTGAACCCCAAAGATAACGACACCGATTCGGTCAATGCGGTCATATAATTTGCGCCAAATCCAAAATGCCACGCATCACCGAAACCACCCTTGTCTTCGACACTTTTTGGATGTTGCCAATCGGGACGATATGGCTGGTCACCGGTCGATGTGTATAAAGGCAACCCAAATTCGACCCGCGCGTTTATCGAATTATAAACATTTATATCATAATTTAAATCCATTGCGATATATGGGCCCGCCCAAGTTGTTTCATAAGAATGGCTGGTTCCCGGTAACCGGAACATATATGTCCCTGCTGTGGTCATATAAGGATAGCCAGACGGCACATTCCAATACCAATAACCATTCCAAAAACCATCGTCCGATTCATGTCCCCACATAACTTGTTGGTTCTCGCCCGAAGAATCTAAAAATATCACTATCGGGTCACACTGGGTTTCGTCGCCACCGTTTACCGTCTCGCAATATCCCGTATCCACAGTCAAACCGTAATCATTTTTGGTTTCCAATTTATGACGCAAATACCGATAACCAATTGACGGAGTAATTTTTGCACCGCCAAACTTAAACGCATCGGTTAGACCGAATCCCGCATAAAAACCCATCATATTTCCACTGCTGCTTGATCCAATTGACAAAGAATGTCCATATTGATCCCCAAGATATACTAACTCTCCTTCATCAACAGTTTCGTTATGATTAATGTCGTCCCAATTGTACCATTGGGAAGCAAAATACCCGCCATTCGTAATATCGTCATCAATCATGGTTGAATCACCAAATTGAATACCATACTTAAAGCCTGCATCAATCTGTAAAGGCGTACTGCCCGCGCCAAACTTATACTTTGCACCGATATCAAACACATTCCAACGAATGTTGTCATAATGCAACTTACTGCCCGCTGTATTCATATCAAAATTCCACGCCGCAAATTCATGCGACAATCCGGCATTAAGATAAAATCCTGAATCATTTGCTTGCTTTTTTTGTATTGTTGCTTGTGATGCAGTATTTCCCACGGGCTGGGTTCCGACAACACGACTGTAATTTTGATAAGCACCACCAACATAGGCATTCGCATTCGGGGTCACAGTCCGTGTCCGCGTGTAAGTAGTATCGCGCGAATAGTTTGCGTTCTGGGCGCGTGTGGCATACGATGATGTTGCATAATTTCGTTGGGGCGATGTATAATTTCCACTGTAATACGTTCCCGCCGCATTCGCACCAAGCGCGGAAAAAATACCAAGCAAAACAACCAAAGATACTTTTCTGTTCATTTAAAACTCCCTAATACATATCTGCTTTATTTTATCACAAAAAGATTGAAAAAAAAACAATATTGTGTAAAATGCTACCGGTTTAATAACCCAAGTGCGGATATGGCGGAATTGGTAGACGCTCAGCACTAAGGATGCTGTGGAGCAATCCGTGGGGGTTCAAGTCCCCCTATCCGCACCAAGATTTTGTGGCTATGATTGCATTTTCTGCTTGCCCAAAATTCAATAAATTTGCTAGCATTATATTCAGGAATGAAAGGTCAAAGGCTGCTTTTTGGTGTATGCCTTGGTGTGCTTGCGTTTTGGGGCGCGGGCGCCATGGATTCAAACGACACGGTTCGTGCCGCGGTTCGTGGGGCTGCCACAAACACGGCATCTCGCACAAATTCAACAAGACCAACAATCCCCAATACATCACGAACAAATGCAACAAATGCCGCGCCACGCGAAAGAACTTCGACCGAATCGCGCGCAACAAAAAACGTTGCGCCACGGACAAATTCAACGGTTGCGTCGCGCGCGACGGCAAATGTTGCGAATCGGGGTTCTGGCGATACGGTCACGCGCACCGTGGAAGCACCTCGACGGACAACATCTGTGGCGGCTGCACGCACAGCCACCCGCCAAAGCGGGACTCAACGAATCGCCGGCGCACGAAACGCGCGCGCGATAACGGGAACTCGCGCGGGGCAAACATTGGGGCGCGCGGCAACAACCGAATCGGTCAATGCCCCGATAAACCTTGCAAAGTGTCGAACGATTTATTACGAATGCATGGACGAATTCTGTGCGACCAAGGATGCAAACCTGCGCCGGTGTGCGTGTTCGTCGCGCGCGCATGAATTTGACGGCATGCAGAAACAGTTCGACAAATTTGAAGAAAAAATGTTGGACTTTAACGAACGATTGCTGACCGTGAATATGGATGCGGCAGATGTCGCGGCAATAAACACCGCAACCGAAGGCGAAAACGCATTCTATGCAACCACGGACAAAACAAAATCAAAACGCGCATTGGACGATATCGCAAAAAAACTGAACACTACATTTGGCGAAGACACAAATGGTACGGGATTAAGTCCCATCACGTGGTCATTAAATATTGATTCTGCATTTGACACTGTGGATTCGATGTTGGGCGCACAAACGACCGCAAAATCCGGGGTCGCACTTTATAATGCGGCGATTCCGGTATGCCGCGAAATCGCAACCGAGGTATGTTCTGATTCCGAATTAGAATTGGCAATCAGCGGATATCAAATGCAAATTGAACAAGACTGTAACACGGTGTACAAAGCATACCAAGCCCAAGTTGACACCGCCAGAACCAAAGTCTTTGAAAGCGGCGCGTTGCTTGATATGTCGCGACTTGACGCATATCAAACACGAAATTCTGATGACATTTTGACGTGCAAGGCAAAAATGTTAGAGATGTTGACCGACACAACGGTATGCGGTGCAAACATGGAAAAGTGCCTTGATGTAACAGGTAAATATATAGACCCGACAACAGGTGCGGCATTTTTGACGGCAAATTTGTCTGACTTAAACAATATGATTACGCGACCAGCAACGGGACAAACATGGACAGCAACCAATGCAAACAGCGCATTTTTGTCTTACTTGAAAAACAAGCGGAAATATCTTGACACCGCAACCGAAAATTGTGTCGACGTTGCCGATTCGGTTTGGGACGCTTTTATCGAAGATGCATTGGCCCAAATAAAATTGGCACAAACCGCAAAATTACAAGAAATACGCACTGCATGCACAACACTAAGCACTGAATGTTTAAATTCGGCATCCGATTCGATTGGCGACTTTGATGCACGTGCACTTTCGGTATTTGGTGTAACGGCGGACCGGACGGCTAATGCAATGTGCGCCGATGTGAACACGGCATGTGGCAACTTGATGGCTGGCATTGGGGATTCAGACACAATATGGGCAACCGGCATGTCAGAAATCGCCACAGACAAAACATACCAAACTATATTGGAAAGCTGTACCCAGGTTGGACGTAATTGTATTGTTGAATCTTGTCGATCTATATCGGGCAACTTTGACTTGTGCGACGACATCGATTTTTCTGCAAATCGACACGCAATATTGGAACGCACCGCATGCTGGTCCGAGGTGTTAAACTGTGTTGCGGCGGCAGGCGACGAAGCAATATTAAAAGTTATGACATTGTTGGGCAAAAATCCAACAGACGATTTCTATACGGAATTATACGGAAACCAAAGCCCAATATTTGACATTTGCGCATACGACCAAAAATGCGACATGGGCGGTAACGATGCCACTTGTGCCACATGCCGAATTGCGGAACGCATATGGGGTAATTGCGAAGCATTACCAACCGTTACACTTGGAAACAATGTAAACGACATGCATAACAAAATACATATTCCAACAAATGGCGAAACGACACTTTTGTCTTGGTTTGCATATAACACGGGCACAATGGTTTCTGGCTCTACCACTCAAAGCGTCGCACGCAGCTGCGTCAACACCCGCTGCAGCGCACAAAATTATGTAATGTCAGGCACAGGTAAGCCAGTATGTCTTCCAGACGATACATTAAATGGTCCCGATATAACAAGCGATGGAATGTATTGCCCCGACCCGTATCACATCATGAACATAACAAACGGAACCACAAATTGTTGTTTTGATGGTTCTTCGTATTGGGGTCATACATGGATGAGTGATACGAACACCTGTTGCGAAGGGACGACCATTGAAGGAAATGGAATATGCCTTCCGACATCGGATTACAAGCAATTGGCAGAAAAAAATGATGGTTCGCAAATAATATGCGTCGGGTCATCTGGCAACTTTACCAGTGGTGGCAATACCAATGGCGATTTTCCAGGTGGCGACCAAGTCCATTGTAACGGAACGTTTATAAAAGTCGCCAACAATAATTACACCAACATGAATTATAATGCAGGCACAAGCAATACCGGCGGCGTAAAATACAGCGTCAGCACCGTATATTATGGTCAAAACGACGACGAACACGCAACCCCCATACAAACGACAATGACACCTTATTTCATACATTACGACACGCCGTAAAAAAGCGGAAAAAGAACCCATATATTGACAAAATTATATTTTTGATTATAATTATAGAGAAGCCAAAAGGATTCATTATGAAATTGAAACAGAAATATAAAATCGGAAAAGTTTTATCACTGGCGACACTGATGGCGATTGCAAACGCATGCACCAAAGACCCTGTGCCAAATCCAACCCCAACGCCGACCCCTGTTCCCACAGACACAATTCCACAAATCATTCCAACGAAAGATTGGGTAATAGATTGGGAGTGGGAAAACGCACCTGACACTAATCTAATAAGACAATATGCAAACGACCCAACAACAAGAACAATTGTATTGAATTTGCTTCCCTCTACTACCGCTCTATCATTCTATCCAATTATGTTCCATATGGCATACAATAATATTAAAAAGAAATTTTTTTCTATAAGTCCAAGTAACACAATCGGTTCTGGCACAATTTTTGTAAATAAAGCTGGTGGAGCACAACTGCCAGACCCAGAAGCAACAAATACTTGTGGCATGGCTTTAGTTGACAGTGTGGGGTATACTGCCCTTGGCTTTAATGTGAAATCTGGAAGGCCCCCATATTAAAAAAACAATCTATTATCGGCATAACAATGCCGATTTTTATTGCAAAAAAAATTATATTATTTTATGCTTAACACCATGAGAAAGAGAGTACTATTTCTGTTTATGTTTTTATTAATACCGCACTATGTTTACGGAGACAATTGTGCAGACAAAAACCAAACCGATTGCAAAAATACCGCGGGTTGTCAATACTATAATGATGAATTTGTCCAATATTGTGGTCCATGTAAATCAGGAAATTATTGTCCAGGTGTAAACGACACCAATAAATGTTCAGATTGGGAAGCCAATGCCGGTGTGTGTCACTGCCCGACACAATTCCCGTTCAGCACCCCAGGAAGAGAAACCGATTGGGATTGTTATGCGCCATGCACCGATGGCAGCGATGACCCCGATAATACTGTTACAAACTGTGGTATCACAAAAATACAATATGACACAAGTGTCGGAATTTACAGTGATGACGATAAAGCAAACTACGTTGTAAGTTGTATTGGTGATAATGGCGCACTTACTTGGTATGACAACAATGAATTATATCATGCCGAAAGCAGAAATGATTTTACATGTTATTTGAACACCAGACCTTGTGAGAAATTCGGTGTAGTGTTAAAAAAAGGCAACAACATAGAAAGTATAACCCCAAATACAACCGACACTTTCACCGGTAACGCGATATGGACAAATGAGTCTGGAAACGATTATTATTATTCGACAACAGATTGCACATATGAACGCATTTATTCCTCCACCGAAATACAGTGCGAAACACATCAAAAATACCAATCATATGACACCCAAATATCAAAAGCATCCAATCCAATAGTGTATAATGTCAACACTAGTAGCTATTATTGTAAACAATGCACAAATTCCAGATATTATCCAACCACCGACCAACCAAATGGTTTTCCCACATGCAACAACCCAAACAATGGGCACCACAAAGCGTGCAAATGTGAGGAAATTCAAAAAGGATATTATGGTTCATGTATATGGGACAGCACGAAAGAGTTAACCGCTTGCAAAAAGGCTTGTCCAATGGGTCAAACAACAACATCTGGGGGTTCAATATCAAGCGACGATTGCCACTATTCCAATCAAACAAAATTCTGTGATGCCAAGGGGTGTTTTACACTGACCGAAGGGCAATTGGCTGAATGGGGATTAAAACCTAATCCATAACCGTAATTTTATCGATAACTTCTTTTATTGTTTTTAACTGGTCAGGTGTGAATCGACCAAGCACCCAATCTGCGGCATCTATTGGCAACCCAAGATTTCGTGGGTGATCAATACCTATTCTGACACGTGTATATTCGCGCCCAACATTTGTATCTATTGATTTTATTCCATTATGCCCCGCACTGGTGCCACCGACCTTGGTTCGAACATCACCAAGTTTTAAATCCATATCGTCATGAATCACTATCAAGTTTTCAATCGGTATTTTATAAAAATCCATTATCGCACGCACGGCACGACCACTGTCATTCATATATGTTTGTGGCATTGCGAAAATCACACGTCGCCCATCAACATCGGTTGCAAATGTTCGCGCAAAATGTTCGGTGCGCCACCGAGCATCCGCACCAACCAATTGCATAATCGCCATAAAACCAACATTATGACGCGTATGTTCATACTCTTTACCTGGGTTTCCCAACCCGACAATTAAAAGGGGTTTATTTTCTTGCATATTGTAATCTCTTTTTCTATTATATTATCATACAAAGTGTTATCACACAAAGGAGAAAAATATGAAGTTAAAAGCATCTGCATTTTTATGTTCAATCGCCGCCACCGGAATCGCATGTTCGGCACACGCAGAATTCTTGTGGGACATGTATGCCGGCGTTTCAATGGGTATCGGTGCCCAGACGCTTTTTCAATCGGCAAGTAAAGATACTCATTCGGCGCAATCTTTTGGCGGTTCGTTCGGAATCGACATTCCTTTTGTCCGTACAGAATTAGAATATAACTATCTTCACGCCTATGATTCACGGGCAAATTTGGGTATGTTCAATGCTTATTTCAAAATTCCATCATTGGTTATCAAGCCGTATGTTGGGGGTGGTGTTGGAATGCTTTTTGCGGGACGCGATTCGAAACACGATGTATCGTTTAATACAAAATTGGCGTACCAAGCCATGTTAGGTGTGACTTTGGATGTTCCAAAATTGCCGTTTAAATTTGATGTCGAAGGCCATGCACTTTATGCCCCCGACATTTACAACTATAATGCAAAAAAACCAGATTTGCTGCATTACGAAGCGCGTATAAAATTACGATACATGTTTTAACATTGGGGCGCGGGCGCCCCACATTTAACAAATGGGAATAAAATGCTTACACTGATTGACGGAAATTCGATTTTATTTCGCGCCTATTATGGTGTGCACAGCGCACTGACACGTGCCGACGGAACACCAACGGGGGCGGCTTTTGCTTTCTTTAACATGATTCTGCCGGTGTTGGCGGCGGCAAAACCCGAAGATATTTTCGTTTGTGTCTTTGACGCATCGCGCAGAACTTTCCGCCAAGACATTTATCCTGAATACAAGGCAAATCGCACAGAAACACCCGCCGACCTTATTTCTCAATCAATTTTGGTGCAACGCGGATTAAGTGATATGGGGGTCCCCGTGCTGTGTATTCCCGGGGTCGAAGCCGATGATGTTATTGCAACCATCGCAACACAAAACTGTGAAATTGCCGACAAGACACGAATTATGACGGGTGACAAAGACCTTATGCAATTGGTGTCTGATTGCGTGTTCTTGTATGATGGCATGAAACAGAAGACTATCAATCGCGACGCAGTTATTGAAAAATTTGGTGTTCCACCCGAACACGTGGTTGATGTGCAATCGTTGATGGGCGATTCTTCGGACAATGTTCCCGGCGTGCACGGAATCGGTCCCAAAAAGGCCGCAGAACTTATCAATCAATTTGGGTCATTGGATGAACTTTATGCACATATCAACGATGTAAAAAATGAACGCACGCGCGACATGTTGGTACGTGACAAAGACGCCGCTTATATTTCACGCGATTTGGTAACTCTGCGACGCGATGTGGATTTAACGGGCTTGAAATTATCACCGTTTCGGTTCAATCGCTTGGGCGCACTGGAATTTGTGCGCGGAACATTGGAAAGTACGTCTTTGGCGGATAAAATTATGCGATCGTTTCCACAAGATGATTCCGCGCCCGCGCCGGCATTTGAATTTCCCGGTTCTGAATGTGCCATTGACGACAAGGCAAACGAAACAACTCAACATGTTGCAACACATGAAATGAAGTTCGAAAAAATCACAACATTAAACGCTTTGGATAAATTCTTGGCGACCATCAAAGATATTGTCGCATTGGACACCGAAACCACGGGATTAAACCAAATGACCGATAAAATGGTTGGCATGTCTTTGTCAACAGACGGAACATACGGCGTTTATATACCATTGCGACATCGTGCATCGGCGGGCGACTTGTTCGGCGGGGCTGAATTGGTCACGGGTCAAATTTCCATCAATGATTTATATAAAAAAATCTGGCCTGTTCTTACCAACAAAAATATTACCAAGGTCGGACATAACATAAAATTCGACCTGCATATTATGGCGAACGAAGGTTGGGACATCGAAAAAATTTCGCCAATTGATGATACTATGCTTATGTCATATGATTTATATGGTACGCGGCATTCACATGGCATGGATGAATTGGCGGCAAAATATTTGAACCATTACAATATAACCTTTGCGTCACTGTTTCCGCCCAAAACGCGCGATGCAGATATGCACTTTGATATGTTGCCGATTGATGTGGCGTATCCGTATGCCGCCGAAGATGCCGCCGTAACCATGGCTCTTTACAACTATATGCACCCGCGGTTGGAACGCGACAAGAAACTTGCAAAACTTTACGCGGAATGTGATCGCCCACTGATTATGATTCTGACGATGATGGAACGCGCGGGTGTTTTGGTTGATCGGGCAAAACTTGCGCAACTGTCGGGCGTATTTCATCGGCAACTGGACAAAATTAGTGCAGAAATATACGAACTTGCGGGGCATGAATTTAATATCGCCAGTCCAAAGCAATTGGCAACGGTACTTTATGATGAACTGCATTTACCAACAAATAAAAAGCATTCAACCGATGCAGACAGTTTAAATGATTTAATCGAACATCATGCAATTATTGAAAAGATTTTGAATTGGCGGTCAATTGCGAAATTGGCGGGAACTTATGCAGACGCCCTTCCCCACGAAATTGGGCGCGACGGGCGCATTCACACGACATATTTACAAACCAGCACGAACACAGGTCGTCTTTCCAGTCGTGATCCAAACCTGCAAAACATTCCGATTAAAACCGAACTTGGCGAAGAAATTCGAAAATGCTTTATTGCGCCCGCGGGTCGCGTCTTGATTTCGGTGGACTATTCACAAATCCAGTTACGATTGCTTGCGGATATCGCGAACATTAAAACTTTCAAAGATACATTTATCGCAGGTGCGGACATCCATGAACAAACCGCGCGCAAAATTTTCAATATTCCGGAATCAACTATCGTTCCCAAAGATTTGCGCCGCGCAGCCAAAACGGTGAACTTTTCAATTATTTACGGGATTTCGTCATTTGGATTGGCGGCCCAGCTGAATATTTCCCGCGCACGTGCCAGCGAAATTATAAATACATATTTAGCAGGATTGCCCGAAATAAAAAAGTATATGGACGAAGTCAAAAAATTTGCAACCGAACACGAATGCGTCTATACCCCGTGGGGACGTCGCATTGAATTGCCGGGCGTAAAAAATCCACGTATGCACGCTTATGCGATGCGCGCCGCTATCAATGCTCCAATCCAAGGGTTCGAAGCCGACCTTATGCGACTTGCTATGACACGCGTGTATAATGAAATCGTTATACCGAACGCCGCAAAAATCAAAATGATCATGCAAGTTCATGATGAAATGATTTTTGAATGCGACACGGAATCGGCGGAAAAATTCGCCAAAGAAATAAAATCATTGATGGAAAACATTGCCCATATTTCTGTACCGTTGCGCGCGGACTATGTCATTGCGCCATTTTGGGGCAAGTAAGATTTTAATTACATTTGGATAAATGCATCGGGGTTTTTCTGTAATCCTTCGACCGCTTTGTCCAAGTTTTCGCGATATTCCATAAATTTCTTTTTATTTGCCGCGTCCAAGTTATTTATCGCCGGCAATTTGACGGTCATCGGGTTCACATGTTTGCCATCTTTGATAATTTCATAATGCAAATGCGGTCCCGTAGACAGCCCCGTTGAACCAACATAACCAATAGTTTGACCTTGTTTTACGACCGTTCCAACATTGACATTTTTTGCGAATTTTGACATATGGGCATACAATGTTTCAAAAGACCCGTTATGCCGAATCTTGACATAGTTTCCATGTCCGCGATTAAACCCACGCGCGACCACGCGACCCGCGCCCGCCGCCGGAATCGGCGTTCCGGTCGAAGCACGAAAATCAACACCTTTGTGTGCACGGGTAAATCCCAAAACCGGATGCTTGCGTTTTATAGAAAAACTGCTTGTCACTTTGGCGTTATTGATTGGTGTGCGCTTCAGTGATTTAATTGCGCCGTTTCCGTTCGGGTCATAGTATCCCACAGTATTATCAGATTTGCGGAACCGATACATTTTGACATTCCCGCGCAGCGCATCAAAAGAAACAAGCACAACCGAACCCGTATCAATCATCTTGCCTTCGTGCCAATTTTCTTCGTATACGACCGAAAACTGCTGACCCGCGCGGACATCGCGTTCAAAGTCCATTTCAAACGCCAACAAATCATAGACATCCGCCAAAATGCCCGCCGGAATCCCTGCGCGCATTCCCGCAAGATAAAAACTATCGCCGTCCAAAATTTCACCCGTACGATATACCATACGCGTGTCACGTTCTATATCAATTGCGTTACAATTCCACACCCCGGCATCATCGCAAGTCAATTCCACACGACGCCATGGTCCCGGCACAACAACAATCTTGGACAAAGGCGCGTCCATTCCGCCATCGTGCACGAACTCTATTTTATCGCGGTCCGCGCGAAGCCCCGTAATACCCGCCTTGGACTTTAATACATCGGCAATTTTATTTATATCGGCACCACCAATACCATTTGCCGATAAAATCTTGGACAAAGTATCACCCGACGCAACATTTACAACGACCGTATTATCGGGCACAACCGGTTCGACAACATTTACAGTGCGTCCACCAAAGACAATAACGACCGTGACGGCAACCAATGCCATAACGGCGGCGATTCCTAAAACAATACGCACAGCCAATTTAGATTTAAGAATATTTTTTGCTTTTTCCATGGCGTCCATTATAATAGTTTTATGACAATAAATCAAGCCTTTGAAATCCTGAGCGCCGCCGGTGGCATTCGTGCCGCCCGCGTGATTACCGACAATATGCCACACATATCACGATTCGGCATATGGCGTGCGGCTCGGGCTTTGCGGCTCGGGGTGCCGGTGGCAAAAATTATTCACGCAAAGTGGTTCTATGGACTGAAATTCTATACTAATAAACATACATTGGACCCGCGCCCCGATACAGAAACACTGGTTGAATCAGTAATTGCGGACGGCGCACCCGCGCCAAACATACTGGACATCGGCACCGGCACGGGGTGCATAATTGCCTCATTGGTTAAAAACATACCCGGCGCACACGGCATTGGAATGGACATATCGCGTGGGGCAATTCGCGTTGCGCGCCGAAATGTTCGTGATTTGGGATTGAACGACAAAATCAAAATAATTCGCGCATCTTTTAATAACCCATGCGCGATGCGCGAACGCTTTGACATTATCGTATCAAACCCACCATACATAGCATACGGTGACCCACGTGTCGATGCGGGCGCAAGGCACGACCCACGAATTGCGCTGTATGCGCGGCATGGCGGCAATGCGGCATACGAACAAATTGCGAAAAACGCAAAGAATTGGATAAAGCCCGATGCCAGAATATATGTTGAAATTGGGCGCGGGGCGATGCGCACCGTGCGCAAAATTTTCCGCGACGCGGGTTGGACATTTGTGCGTGCCGACCACGACATGAGCCACACAATCCGTGTATTAGTGTTTAAAATGGCCAAAAAATAATTTTTTATAAATTTTTTTGATCCACCCGCCCCGAAAGACGATAAAATATACCAAACACCAAGGGGTTACAAGGATGCTTAAAAGCCTTAGGTTCCATGGCTTTAACGGGCGGCAAATGCCGCCCGCACTAATACAAACCACTAACACCGGTCACTACATCATTCCGGGCATACCCGCCGGCATTTGGTTGTTTGCCGATTTTTCTTCGGGAATTTCCGACATCACTGCGCCGGTTGTCAACATAACGCCCGCCGTGGATGCCGCCGCCATAATCGCGGTTTTTACAACCTTTGCTGGGTCGA
>JAZLAT010000021.1:0-4491 GCA_045613345.1 Candidatus Enterousia sp. | reverse complement strand
ACGTAACGTCGCAGGCAAAAAACAAAAATGATATCATTGTGAGAACGTATTACGTACTTGACGATGGTATTATAAAAATGCGGTATTACGATGGCGTGCCGTCCGTCAAACAAGTATTAACCGTTTCGGACGCTATTACGCGCGGCCGTATGATCGTTAAATAAACGCGCAAAGCGCGATAAAAGAAAGGATATATAACAAATGGCAACCATCAACAAAAAGGCCACGCAGGCCGCGGACGGCGCACAGATCGAGCGCGAAACATGGAACAACATTACAGGCACGGTAACGGTTTTCGTAAAAGTGTTTGAAAACGGGAAAGCGTCAACGTCGATTTCGATCGGCACGAAAAATGAAAAAAATGAATGGGAAAATTTTTATCTTCCTGTCCTGTTTTCGAAAAAATGTGAAATCACGCTTGAAGAAGGTAAAAACAAGATCAATATTAAAAACGCGTTTTTAACCGTTCGCACGTCAATAAAAGACGACGTTAAAACGAATGGTATCGCGTTAATGATCACCGACGCTGAACATCTTTAATTATTGCACACCGAAATATGCCGGCTGAAATAAGCCGGCATTTTTAAGAAAGGATTAAACAAATGCGTAAAGATGAATTTGAAAAAATAACAAATCATATTGAAACAAGTTTGATGCGAGCGCCGAATATATTAACACTATCATATCAAATAAAATACTTTACTGAAGTATGTTATACGTTACGTTCATGTCGTATTATAAATGATTTACAATTCGGATTTCTTTTTAAAACAATATTAGATGACGGAAGCCATGCACAAAGAAGATTACTAAAAGATTATAAACAATGAAAAAACAAAACAACAATTTAAGGAGAAAAAACAAAATGAAACGTAAAACAGGAAAGTTTAAAAGTATTGCTTTTGGAGAATACGCGGCAAAATGGCGCGCACGGTGCAAAATCAGCCGGCGCGATATGGCAAAAATCACCGATCTTGATTACACGTCAATTTACAAGTTTGAAACCGGCCGTATAAAATCGCTTTATATTTTATCAGCGTATATTCATTGCGGTTTCGATCCGGTGTATGAAATAACAAGACCGGAAAACAGGAGTGAAGAAGATGAAAATTAAAGAATTTACGAACGTTTCACCGGCCGATCTTGCGAAAATGTCGCGCGAAGATTTACATCGTCTTGTGCGCAATGGCGCGGCATTGTCAAACCGGCGTTTGTCCGGATTGATCAAGGCCGGTGGTACATATTCACCGGCGTTTCAAAGTTTGCCGGCATCGGTACGAAAACAAGAAAAATTCACCGTTGCAAAATCCGCGTCGAAAGCGCAGACAATCGCGCTAATTCAATCGCAACAGGTATATTTAAAAAGCAAATACAGTACAGGCGGCGAATGGGGTAAAGTTAGCGCAAAAATTGAAAAGGAATACGGTCGCACGTATACGCGTTATCGGTATACAATCGACGGTAATGTTATTCCGGAATCCGTCGCAAAACGTCGAAACGTGCCGACAATGACGCGGCGGCAAATAATTAAATTTTGGGAAATCTTTCACAAAATGCAAGAAAAACAGCCGGCAAAGTTTGTTTCCGGCCAATATAACAGGGAATTGACGTTTGATTCAATTTCGCAAATGTTTAAAGAGAATCCGAATATAACGGTTGATGCCGCGTTGAAAGAATTAGAAAAAAAGGCAAAAGAAGAGTATGAACAGCAACGAGCAAAAGACGTTGAAACAATCGCCGCGATCCGACGCGGAAATAAAAAATCTTTTTGAACAAAATTTTAACAAGGCGGCCGCCGGTGAATTTTTCAAATCAAATGAAATTTTTGAATTTTTCGCGGCGGCCTTGCCGCCGGAAACGCCGATCATAAAAGCGCGAAAAAAGGAATATTTTAACGTACCGTGTAGTTTTGACATTGAAACAACATCATTTTACCGCGAAAACAGCAAAGCCGCGATCATGTACATTTGGATGTTTTCGATAAACGGCGCGGTTATTATCGGTCGAAAATGGGAAGAATTTGAAACGTTGATTTATGCATTACAGGCGCAATATAATTTATCCGAAAACCGCCGTTTAATATGCTATATAGAAAATATGGCGTTTGAATTTCAGTTTATGAAAAACCGCTTTAAATGGCCGGAATTGTTCGCAATGGAATTACGTCGGCCGGTTAAAGCGTTATGTGAATACGGCATTGAATTCCGTTGTGCGCAATATTTGAGTGGTACAAGTCTTGCCGGAATCGCAAAAACATTGACGTTATATCCGGTTAAAAAACTTGCCGGCGATCTTGATTACAGTTTGATGCGGCATAGCGAAACGCCGATCACGCCGCAGGAAATGCAATATTGCATAAATGACGTTTTAGTTTTGCAATCGTATATATTTGAAAAAATCCAAAATGACGGCGGCATCAATAAGATACCGCTGACAAAAACCGGTTACGTGCGCCGGCTATGCCGCGATAACTGTTTATACGATAATGGCAATCATAAAACGTACGCGGCAGGTAAAAAATATACGCGGTATCGCGCATTGATGAATCAATTGACGTTAATATCAAGTGAATATGAATTATCCAAAAGAGTATATCAAGGCGGTTTTACGCACGGTAACAGTTTTTATACGGATCGCACAATTGACGCGGATATAATAAGCAAAGATTTTACATCATCATATCCGTATCATTTGATCGCGTACAAATATCCAATGTCGGCCGGTGAAGATTATACACCGGTTGATATTGCAGATTTTCAAAAACAAATACAATATTATTATTGCATGTTCGACGTTGAATTTACAGGCATTGAAGCAACATTTTATTACGATCATTATATATCAAAATCAAAATGTCTTGATATCCGCGGCGAAACTGTTGATAACGGCCGCGTTGTATGCGCAAAGTATTTATTAACGTCAGTTTCTTCTGATGATTTTAAAATCATTGCCGCAACATACAAATGGAAACATTTCACAATTTATAATTTCCGACGTTACAAAATGTATTATTTACCGACGAACTTTATAAAAACGGTTGTCGATTTGTATAAAAAGAAAACTATATTAAAAGGCGTTTCCGGTTTTGAAAGAGAATATGCCGCGGCAAAAGAAAATTTAAATAGTTTGTACGGCATGTGTGTTACGGATATATGCCGGCCGGAAATCGAATACACCGGTGAAATATGGCGGCAAAATCCTGTTGAAATGGAAAAATGTATAGATGAATATAATAAATCAAAATCACGTTTTACGTCATATTTATGGGGAATCCGTTGCACGTCCGCGGCTCGTATGTCATTATGGCGCGCAATTCTTGAGTGCAAAGAAGATTATATTTACAGCGATACCGACAGCATTAAACTTTTGAATTACGAAAAGCACCGGCCGTTTTTCGACCGGTACAATCAAGAAGTTATTTATTTGTTGAAATTAGCATGTAATCATCATGGAATATCAATTGATGATGTAATGCCGTATACTAAAGACGGAAAGCAAAAAATAATAGGCGTATGGGATGATGACGGCGAATACACAAAAATGAAATTTTTAGGCGCAAAACGTTATTTGTTGCAGGATCGCGACGGCGGTTTACACTTGACCGTTGCCGGCCTGCATAAGCAAAACGCCGTAAAATATTTAAAGCAGAAATATAAAACAAACGTTAAAGTGTTTAACGCTTTCACGAATGATTTATTTATTCCGTCGGAAATTGCAATTGATGAAAACGGAAATATAATTGAAGATTCAAAACTTGATCCCAACGCGAAATTTACTGTTGAACATCCGGCCGGCAAAAATACGCATACGTATGTTGATGATGAAATTGACGGATTTTTAACCGATTACACCGGACGCAAAGCGCATTATCATGAATTATCATTTGTCCATCTTGAACCGACCGAATATAATTTATCACTTGCAAGCGAATATTTGAATTTCTTTAAACAAATGCAAAGCGAATATCTTTAATAAAAGACCGGCCATAATGGCCGGCCTTTTTTATGCCGATTTACACCACAATAAATAATTTCGCATGATTTCGCCGGTTTGATTATCGGAATAAAATACTTTATCAGCAAGAAACAGCGCGTAAATTTTACGTTCCGTATCTGTTATCGGCCGCGTTATGTTGCGTCGGTAATTTGGTCGCGGCGAATAATCCGTTGTATAAATCAAATCTTTTTCGGTGTTCTTCAATTTGCTTGTTTTCGGATGGACAAAAATAAACAATAAATCATCATGCGCGATTACTTCGCAATGCAAAACGTCATTTTTGAAATTAACAAAAAAGTTAAATATTATTTCGGTGCTTTTGTATTTTGTTGGGCAATGCGGGTAAATCTCAATTTCCCACGCGCCGCCCGTGATCATCTGCAAATGCGGATTGTCAAAACAAAACAGATCAACTTTTGATGTTTTCGTTTTGCTTTTCCTGTCCATTTCTGCGCAATATTCAACGGCAATTTTAACGTGCTTTCCGTTCGGATC
>JAZLAT010000020.1:0-15710 GCA_045613345.1 Candidatus Enterousia sp. | reverse complement strand
AAATTATGTTGCGATGTATGATTCGAATGCGCATATGACCGGCGGATCCAAGGGTATATATAATGCAAGCAGCCTGACGGACCTGGACACACTGGTCGAGGCGGGCACATTAAACAGTGCGATTGTTGATGCGGTGAACAGCGAACTAATTCAGGTCGGCCTGGACGGTCAACCAAGTGCCAGTGGCGTCCTGTGGAAACTGAACACGGCGGCGAATTTAACCCTGCTGGGTCCCGCCGCAAGCGGTGGTTATGATATGAGTTTACTGACAACCCCCGGCAGTGGTTTTTGCAATAAATCGCTTGATGCGGGTGATATGCGTGAGGATGGTTGTAATTCCACAACATATAATAATTTATCATACGGTGATTGGGCGGTTCCATTTACGGTGAACAATGAAACGGTATATGTAACAGGAACCAGCGCATGCAGTAGTGTAGGCGGGACACGGGGCGAAGTATCCCCAAATCAGTCAACAATTGACACGGAATATGCCACCCAACGTGGCGCGGCACCAACGTCCAGCCCCGCCGGGGGCAATTGCCATTGCAAAGTGACGAATGTTGATGGAAATAATGTTGTGTCCCGTTGGGTGTTCAACTACTCGTACTCGTCGGCATCCGATTGTTCGCTTTTCTGTGCGGGCCGCTGCGATCTCGGCGTCCGTTTCGACTCCGGTTTCCGCTCGGGCGTCTTTGGGGCTGTGCAACAATAACAATATATTTACCCCAACAAAAACCGCCCCCGCGGCGGTTTTTAAATTCCCAAAATTATAAATATTCCAAAAAATTATTGTTTATAGAACGTATTCCAGAAACTGTCATTGCGTTGCGGAACGGCGTCCGCAATGACAAAATTATTCCAGAGCCCACTAACACTAACCACTAACACCCACTTTTCGCTTGATTTTCCAAAATAAATGTTATAACATACGCGTCGCTGGGTAAGCCCAGAACTGATTAAGCCGCGGTGCTTTTTGGTCCCGCGCGCGATAAGGATTCTGTTAAACGCCCGGCACAATTAAAAAACCAAAAGGATAAAATTATGGCAAGAGATGGGGCAAAACGTAATACCCGTAAATTGAAAATCGGCCGCCGGTTGGGTGTCAACCTTTGGGGCCAGGCGAAATCACCGTTTAACAAGCGCAAATATAAACCGGGCCAACATGGACCGACTTCGCGTGGTGGCAATATGACCGACTATGCAAAGCAGATGCGCGCAAAACAAACGTTGAAAGGTTATTATGGTAATATCGGCGAAAAGAAGTTCCGTGCATATTATCTGGAAGCAAACAATATGCGTGGCGATACTCCGGAAAACTTGATTGGTTTGCTGGAACGTCGTTTGGACGCGGTTGTGTATCGTGCAAAATTGGCTCCGACCGTTTTCGCGGCGCGTCAATTGGTAAGCCACGGTCATATCTTGGTCAATGATAAACGCGTGAAAATCGCTTCGTACCAGGTTAAACCGGGTGATGTTATCACCGTCGGCGAAAAAGCAAAACAAATGCCATTGGTCGTGTTGGCATTGGAATCGGGCGAACGCAATGTTCCGGACTATATCAATTTGGACAGTGCGAATTTCGTTGCGACCTTTACACGCGTGCCGGCGTTTGCAGATGTTCCATATCCGGTGCAAATGTCCCCGGAATTGGTCGTCGAATTCTATTCTCGTTAAGATTATTATTTGGGAAATGTTCCGAAAATCCGCCGCACGGCGGATTTTCTTTGCTTTGTCTTCGCGTTTGGTGTATAATGCCATCAAACAAAAAAGGAGAAAAAATGAAAGAAAAAACTGTTGGAATTTTGGCAATTGTTTTATGCGCGCTTGTTTTTGGTTGGTGGGCGATTGAACGTGTTGCCGAACCGCGGACAATTTCGGTAAGTGGTGAATGCCTGACCACCGCACCAAAAGATCGAACCGCAATTACAATCCGCGTAAGTGTCACGGATAAAAGTGCCGCAAAATCTATGCGCGCCGCGTCTGAAAAAATCGCAGAAATCAATGCATATTTGAAAACACTGGACGTTATGGTGCAAACGACCGAGTTCAATTCGTACGAGAAAAATGAATGGAACCACGCCGCACAAAAGTCCGAATTTGTTGGTATTGAAACGAATATCGCACTGGAAGTTTCGGCGGCAAATGTTGATACAATTGAAACAGTTTTGACGCGCTTTGCGGGGCAACCCGATGTGTTCGTCACAAACTTGCGCATGTTCACTTCGGCGGAAACCATGAAACCAATTTTAGAATCGTGCCTTGGGGATGCGATTGCAAATGCGCGCACCCGCGCCGACGCAATTGCCGCAGGCGTTGGGAAACGTGCCGGTAAAATGATTGCGGCATCTTATGGTACCGGCGGATACAGCGCGGCACCAACCGCGAACTTCCGCATGGCAAAAATGGAAATGGCAACGGCGGACGCATATGCTGGCGGTGCAATCACGGGTAAAGATACCGATGTTTCGGTTAATGTTTCTGCGATTTTTGAAATAAGGTAATGATATGCAGGAATTGGTGGACGAATTTACCGAACATTTGATGCGCGCGCGTAACTATTCCGAACATACCGCTGCCGCATACCGAATGGATATTACTGATTTTTTGAATTTTTGTGAAAAATTTGCTGGTGCGGTACCGGATTTGGCGGCGATTGCGCGCGTGGATACGATTTGCCTGCGTTCATGGCTGGCGGATCGGCAATCGCGCGGTCTTTCGTTTAAGTCCACGGCGCGGGCGCTTTCGTCGTTGCGTGGTTTTTATAAGTATTTGGCAAAGTATCATGGAATTAAAAATGATGCGATTGGGCTTATATCTTCACCGAAAATTCCAAAAAAACTGTCCAAGGCGATTGATGCGTCTGATGTTGCCGATATGCGTGGTGCAATTCGGGAAATCGAAGGCGATGACCCGTGGGTCGCGGCGCGTGATTGGGCTTTGGTGGCGTTGCTGTTCGGTTGTGGTTTGCGAATATCCGAAGCATTGGGTCTGACTAATCGTGATATTGCGGGCGCACCGGAAACCATTCGCATAGTGGGCAAGGGCAATAAAGAACGCATTGTTCCTGTTTTGCCCGCGGTTTATAATGCGATAAAGAAATATATTGAACTGCGCCCATTTGGGAATGCGCCCGAAGACGAATTGTTCCGCAGTGTGCGCGGTCTGCCTATGTCGGCGCGCATGGCGGAAAAAGTTGTGGAAAAATTGCGGCATTATTTGCAACTGCCGGATTATGTGACGCCACACGCATTACGCCATACTTTTGCAACGGCACTGTTGGCGGATGGCGCAGACCTGCGCAGCATCCAAGAATTATTGGGCCACGCGTCACTGTCCACAACACAATTATATACACGCGTGAATACCGCCGAGATTATGAATATCTATGAACATTGTCACCCAAGGGCAGGGGAATAGTTTGTTTCATTGTTGAAAAAAGTTTTTTATTGGTTTATTATGCCACCAATACAGACAAAAGGTAAATATCATGGCTTTAAAGATTTACAATGTTATGACGCGAACCAAAGAAGACTTTGTACCGTTGGAACCGGGTCGTGTCAAGATGTATGCGTGCGGTATAACCGTATCGGGTGACGCACATGTTGGACATGCTTATCAATCAGTGGTTTTTGATGTTATCACACGATATTTGCGTTATCGTGGTTTTGATGTGAACTATGTTCGTAACTATACGGATGTTGATGACAACATTATTAAAAATGCGAATGCCGCAGGTCAAGATCCGATGCAATTTGCCGAAGATCATATTGTTGCCACAGATGCCCAAATGGACGCTTTGGGAAATAACAGACCAACAACTATGGCACGTGCGACACATTGTATAGATGATATTATAAAATTCATTGAAAAACTGATTGCTTCTGGTCATGCTTATGTGTCGGATACGGGCGATGTGTATTTCAAATTGGGAACTTTTTCGGGATACGGCAAATTGTCTCATATTAAGCCAGACCAAAATGAAGTTGCGGTCCGTAAAGATTTAGAGCCAGGAAAAGAAAACGATTTGGACTTCGCACTTTGGAAATCTGCAAAGCCGGGGGAAATTTATTGGGAATCCCCATGGGGACATGGTCGTCCCGGTTGGCATATTGAATGCAGTGCGATGAATATGCGCTTTTTGGGCGAACAGATTGATATTCATGGTGGTGGTCGCGATTTGATTTTTCCGCATCATGAAAACGAAATTGCACAAACAGAATCGTTAACAGGGAAACCATTTGCAAAGTATTGGGTACATTGTGGTTTGGTCAAAATAAATGGTCAAAAGATGAGTAAATCTTTGGGTAACGGTATATTGTTACGCGACATGTTGGCAAAGTATGATGCAGATACCATAAGGTTTGCGCTGTTGCGTAATACATATGCAAATGACATAGATATCACAGATTCATTTTTCCCTGATGCTGCACGGCATGTGTACCGTATGTATTCAACATTAAATGCGGCAAAGCATGCCGACAATACAAACGCAAATGCGGCAAAGACGGATGCAAAACTTGCCGAAATTACCGTGGATTTTGAATCTGCGATGGATGATAACTTTAATACGGCACATATGTTGGCAAAATCATTTAGTTGGTTTGATTTTATGGAAGCCGAATTGCGTCGCCCACGTTCTGAATATGACTTACCGCGGATTGCGGCGCACATTGTGACACTGTTTAGTGTTTTGAACATATTGGGGACCCAGCCTGAACAATACATTGCAAAAATCAAAGACGATTTCTTGAAAAGTCATAATATGACGGCCGAATTTATCACAGAACGCATTTCTGCACGCGCAAATGCCAAGAAAAATCGTGATTTTGCGATGGCTGATGAAATCAGAAAAGAATTGGTTGATATGGGACTTGAAATTCGAGATACGCCATCTGGCACTGAATGGGATGTAAAATTTTAAGGTCAAAAGATAAAAAACATAAAAAATGACTTGAAATTTTGGCTGTCTTGGGCTATATTTAGCCCCGGTGAACAAGAGGATATTGAATGAATTACCCATATATGCCGAAATCCACTGCTTTGTGGTTGATTGAAAATACTGCACTGACTTTTGAACAGATTGCAGAGTTTTGTGGTCTGCATGAATTAGAAGTTAAAAATATCGCGGATGCCGAAACCCAAAAAATCCAAGGCTTGGATCCGATTTTAAATGGTCAATTGACCCGCGAAGATATTAAAAACTGTGAAGCCGATTCAAATGCGCGCCTGACCCTGCTCCAGGGTATTGTTGATGCGCAAAATGCTCAAAACAAGAAAAAGGGCAGTTATACACCGAAATTGCATCGCCAAAATCGTTTGGGCGGAATTTTGTGGGTCGTGCGGAATTATCCGGAATTGTCTGATGGTCAAATTGCGCGATTGATGGGCAGTACGAATACAACCGTGACATCGGTTCGTAACAAAACGCACAAGCACTATGCGGATATCCAGATTCAAAGTCCGATTGTTTTGGGATTGCTTTCGGAAACTGCACTGCACGAAGCGATTGCCAAAGCCGGCAAAACAGAAAACAAGAAATAACATTCAAACCCATAAGCCACAGGTGTTTTGATGTCAAAAAAAATTGATGACGCGACCAGATTACTGGTTGAATCTTTGCCAGAAAACTTACAGAAACTGGCGGCTTCTTCGTTGGAAAACGGGTATTTGTCTCAAATGGATTTTAATGCCGCGGCGGCGGCGGATGAAATTCCGACCGAAGAAAATAATGAAATCTTGGATTTTTTCAAGCAAGATTTAGGACTGGAATTTTTGGAAACCGGCAATTATTCCAAAGATTTGGAAAAGTATTATGACGAAGATGCAGATGAAAATGCTGAAAAATACCGTAATATGCTGAATTCCGATGCGGAACAAGTTGATATCAATGACGAAGATTATGAACATTATGCAAAACAGTTGGAACGCAGCCAAACCGGAACACTGGTTTTGGGAATCCAAGATACGGTTCAATCATATTTGAAACAAATTGGTGGTGTCCAATTGCTGACCGCCGAAGGTGAGGTTGCAATTGCCCAACGTATCGAGGCCGCGTCGCGATTGATGGTGTACGGTTTGTGCGAAAGCCCAATGACTATCCAAGCTATGTTGGATTGGTATAATCAATTACAAAATGAAGAAATTCGTTTGCGCTATATTGTAAATTTGGAAGCAATGTATTCTTCGGAAAATGAACAGAAATCGTTGGCGGCAATTTCGGAAACATTGAAATCCAAAGGCGTGGACCAGGTTGACGATTTGGACGATGACGATTTAGACGATTTGGAAAATTCGGTCAGTACCGATGACGACGACGATGATGACGACGATGACATGGACGAAGAAATGAAGAAAGAAGATTCTTCGCGTGGGACTTCGGGTGTTCCGATTCCGGTTATGGAAGAAGCATTGATGCCAACGGTTATGGATTTGTTTGCCAAAATTAAACGCACATTTAACAGTATGCAGAAATTGCAATCTTTGCGTATGGAAAAATTGCAGACTTCGTCGAAACCTGATGCTGATTTAGAAAAGAAATACAATAAAATGCGTCTGAACTTGTTTGAACACGTAAGCAAGATTCGCCTTAACGATGACCGTATCAATGAAATTATGGAAAAATTGACCGAACGTGATCAATTGTTGATGGGACTTGAAGGTAAAATGTTGCGTCTTGCGTTGGCGAACAAGATTAAACGTGAAGATTTCTTGGTGGAATATGTGGGTAACGAATTGAATCGCAACTGGGTCAAAAAGTTGTTGAAGCATAAAAGCAACGCATGGGTCAAGTTTGCCGAAAAGCATGGCGATGATATCATGAAAATTCAATCAGATATTGCGGCGATTGCGGCGGAGACCGGTCAACCAACATCAGAATACAAAAAGGTTGTAGAATTGGTGCGCCGCGGTCAATCCGAAGCCGCCCGTGCAAAACGCGAAATGATAGAGGCAAACTTGCGTCTTGTTATCAAATTTGCCAAAAAAAGTAGCAATCGCGGTTTAGGGTTAGATTTTTCTGATTTAGTCCAAGACGGCAATATCGGCTTGATGAAGGCGGTTGATAAATTTGACTATCGTTTGGGGAACAAATTTTCAACATATGCCACAAATTGGATACAACAGGCGATCCTGCGCAGCATCGCGGACCAGGCGCGCACCATTCGTATTCCGGTGCATATGATTGACAATATACACAAGATTCAACGTGCTTCACGCCAATTTATGCACAAGTATGGTCGCCAACCGACCGCCGAAGAATTGTCCAAAATTATATACTTGCCGGTTGACAAGATCCACAAGGCGATGAAAGTGAACCTTAAGCCAATATCGTTGGAAGCCCCCGTGGGCAGCGAAGATGACAGTTCGCGTATGGAAATTATCGCGGACGAAACCGCAAAAAATCCATTCACATCAGCGGCGCAAAAAAATCTGCGCAAGATTGTTACGCAAATTTTGTCTGAATTGGATCCCAAGGAAGAAACCGTTATTCGCCAGCGTTTCGGTATGAGCAATAATAAGACCAGCACATTGGAAGAAGTTGGTGAATATATTGGTGTTACGCGTGAACGCATCCGTCAAATTGAACAAAAGGCACTGAACAAGTTAAAGCATCCAACCCGGGCGCGTAAACTTCGCAGTTTCTTGGAAGATTAAATCATGGTCGCTTTTTGCGGCCATTTTTTGTAAAAACCAAAGGAGTCGCACATGAAAAAATCAGTTCTAATTTGTACCGGACTATCGGGATCAGGTAAAACATATTTTATAGAAAATGTTTTGCCGGCGGGTCTGTTTTATAACCTTAAATCGGCGACAACGCGAATCCCGCGTGATGGAGAGGTTGACGGTGAAAAATACTTTTTTCGTGATGAAAAATATTTTGAAAGCGCAAATTTGGTAACGCATTTGTGGGTGAACCGTGATTTTTGGCAACCGGGTGATAAAAAATGGTTATATGGGGTGCCCGAAAGTGAAGTTTTTCAAAATATGGGGCGGAATTTTACATATGATGTAATTGAACCCAAATATGCACGCCAAATGATAGATTGGTTTAATATGCACGGATTGGACAGTATATATGCCTTCAAGATTGCATGGTTCTTGCCACCGAAAAACAGCATCGAAACCGTGGCTTCGCGTGCAAACATGCCAAATGATTTAGCCGTGCGCCGTGTGAATACTTGCGATATATTTGATTTTTTGGATTGTGGTTTGCGCCCAGATTACATACTGCAACCGCGCGCAGGGCGATACGATACACGCATGGACCAATACATTGGTGCACTTTATGATTGTTTCACGGAATATTCGCATTAAGTTCCAAGATGTTTGCCACTATTGTATCGACACATTGTACGGAACATAAGTTCCGTTCAGGTTGGTGTTGATTTGCCAAATCCAACAATCGCCGCTGCTTGGGTTATTACCCGCCCAATCGCGACATGTGACATGTTGGTTCAAACCATTTTGCACCGCAGCATTGACATTTTTGGCTTCGATAAGCGCATTTTGTTGTGCCGATGTATAACTTCCTGTCTCGTCATAAACCGGTTTTGAAGACACCGTTCCGGCCGTCCCAGTATAAGTGACAACATCGCCATTTGCGCCGCTGCCCCCATTGGCACCGTTGCCGATTGCGTCCTGTTTTGCTTCCACCGCCATGTCGACATATAATTTTGATGTAACTACCTCTCCGTCGTCGACCGTCGCCATTGCCGATTCGATCGCTGTGACAAAAAACAACCCAAATATCCAAAGTTTTTTCATATCCATTCCCTTTTTCCTTTCGTATATCAAGACTCTAACAAAAATTGCCGTTTGCGGTCAAGAGTTTTTTTAGGGTGCAACATAAGCACTTGAATTTTATATTTGCCAGTGATAAGATTTGACTCTGCAAGAAGGAATTTATGTCATCAAAGAAAGTTTTTAAGAAATTATTGGGCTATTCCGGTATAGTCTTTTTCTGTTTGGCGGCCGGAATGTTGTGGTACCAGTTGCGTAATTATTCTTTGGCCGATATTGTTCGTGCATTAATGGATATTCCATTGATAAATCTGGTTGCGGCATCGTGCGCATGTTTGGCGGGTTATGTTGCTTTGGCATTGTATGATTATTTGGCATTAAATTATGTTGGGGCGCGCGACAAGGTTTCTTGGTGGAAATGGATGCTGGCAGGCATGTTGGGGTTCGCAATAAGCAACAATGCCGGACACGCAGTGGTCAGTGGTGGCGCAATTCGATATCGTCTTTATACACGTTGGCGTATTCGTGGTGGTGACATAGTCAAAATTGTTACAATCAACGGTTTTACTTATTTCTTGGGGGCGACCGCGATTGCGGTTGTTGGGTATTTTCTTATTCCGCATGATATATTTGCCGAATCGGTTGGTGCCGCGGTTGGGTTGAATACACTGTTTATTTTCTGTCTTGCGGCACTATTGTCGTATTTTGCAATAACGGTGGTATTTCGTCACAAAAGCGTCAGAATAGGTCAACTGCGATTCGATATTCCATCAACCAAGATGGCGTTTTACCAAACATTGCTTGGCATGACGGACAGTGTTTTGGCGGGGCTGGTATTGTATTTTTGTATGATTCCATTTGTTCATATTCCATTTGGAACATTTATTGGTTTATTCGTGGTCGCACAAACTACGGGTGTGTTCAGCCAAGTGCCCGGTGGTATAGGTGTATTTGAAAGTGTATTTCTGTTGGCTTTACCGGATGGTGCGGACAAAGCAAGCATTTTTGGCGCGTTATTGGCGTATCGTATAATTTATTATGTTTTACCACTGATTGGTGTTGGTGGCTTGTTCTTTGTTTATGAACGTTGGTTACGTGCGCGCATGCGTCGTTGGTTGGAAGAAGCGAAACAAAAAATCCCGCATTTTCCACATGTTATCAAGAATAAAAACACAGACGAATAAAATACCTTGCGAATTATTTTACAGCATGCTAAGATAACCCAGACATATCATTATGGGGTTGTAAAAGTGTTTGTATTGTCACTTTTTTCTTTAATCTGGTGGACACTGATTGGGTTCGTGGTGTTATCCCTTGGCATGGGCTTGGACGCCCCACGGGGACGGATTATTGCCCGTATGTATGTTCCACAAAATAAAGGATTATCAAATGTCAAAAAAGATATATGTGGACGCAGTCCACCCGGAAGAAACACGCGTTGTCGTTGTTGATTCCACAAACAATCGTGTGTCTGATTTTGATGTTGAAACAACCACCAAGCCCCAGATAAAAGGTAATATCTATCTGGCCAAGGTTATTCGGGTTGAACCATCGTTACAGGCGGCGTTTGTTGATTATGGAACGGGTAAAAATGGGTTCTTGCCTTTTGCAGAAATCCATCCAGATTATTACCAAATCACCCCCGAACAGAAAAAGAAGTTGCTTGAATTGGCGCATGCGAACATCGTTGACGATGACACTGACCCCGACGACGAAATGGATGAAGTGGCGGATTATGACGATCACAGTGCGGGTGAAGACAACAAGGAATTTGAAAAACGCGCACGCGAATTCAAAATCCAAGATGTTATAAAACCGAAACAAATCTTATTGGTCCAAGGGGTCAAAGAAGAACGCGGTCAAAAAGGCGCGTCAATGACGACTTTCTTGTCGTTGGCGGGGCGTTTTGCGGTTTTGATGCCAAATTCGCGCAAAAGGAACAGTTATGGTATTTCAAAAAAGATTTCCGATCGTGGGGAACGCGCGCGTCTGCGTGAAATTTTGCATACATTGAAAATTCCCAAAGGTATGACGGTTGTTCTGCGTACGGCGGCGTTTGGTGCAACACCGGCGGAAATTGCCGCAGATTATGATTACTTGGTCAATCTTTGGAACGAAATTCGCAAGACCACATTGGAATCGGTTGCGCCGGTGATTATTCATACCGAAGATTCTCTGTTGCGTCGTGTTGTTCGTGATTTCTTGACCGATAAAGACGATGTTTTGACTATCCAAGGCGAAGAAGCTTTTGAAGCCGCCAAAACATATTTTCAACAAATGTATGGTCGTGCGCCGAAAAAGCAACTTGTTTTATACAAAGATGCCGCGGTGCCGTTGATGGTCAAGGCGGGTGTTGAAAAACAACTTGAAGGATTGCATGGACCATATGTCCAATTGCCTTCGGGGGGGTCGTTGGTTATAAATCAAACCGAAGCGATGGTGACAATCGACGTGAACTCTTCGCGCGCGATAAAGGAAAAAGATATCGAACAGACCGCACTGAATACTAATTTAGAGGCGGCGGAAGAAATCGCCTTGCAATTACGGTTGCGCGATTTGGCGGGTATTGTCGCGATTGACTTTATCGATATGGAAGAAGAACGCAATAACCGCAAACTGGAAATGAAAATGCGTGAAGTGATGAAGCATGACCGCGCCCGTACCCAAGTGGCAAAGATAAATGCATTCGGTGTTTTGATGTTGTCGCGCCAAAGATTGCGCAGCAGCTTTATCGAATCTTCGTACGTTGCGTGTCCGCACTGTATGGGGGCGGGTGTAGTGCCCAGTATTCAAACTGCCTCGATTATATTGTTCCGTCATCTGCAAGAAAAATTACTGGCCAAGGCGGCGCAAAAGATAATCATGACGGTTCCGACGGATATCGCGGTCTATATCTTGAACCATAAACGCGCGGAATTAAACGCGATGGAAAACGAATTTGGTACAGAAATCGTGATTGTTGGTGACGACAGTTTAATGAATATTGATCAATATTCAATCCAACGTGTCGCACCAGAGCAAGTCAAAACTGATGAAGTTTTGATGGCAAATTCGCCGTCGACGGATGCCAAGAAAAAGAACGCCCAACACATGGATGCAAAAAAGATAACGATGAACGCGCCGCGTCGCGCCCGTCGTCGTGCAAACCAGCGCGGCAAAAAGAAAAGTCTTTGGCAAAAATTAGTTGGCTGATTAGATTAGAGATTTTTCGTTATTCTTGACGACGTTGTTTATAGTTGTAAACTCAAAATCCCCCATGTGGGGGATTTTTATTTCAATTCACTTATCACATCTGCGATTTTATAGGCCAGGCGGGCAATCAGTTTGCTCTGTTCTGCGACAATCGCATCATAATCAATTTTGTCTTCTGCGTCTGGTGTCGGCGCACTCAGGTTAGTTTTCTTTTGCACCAAAATATCTCCACGATTATTTGACACCGTCCACCATGCCGAAATGGCGATATCACCACCCAGTTCTGTTTCAAAACGGACAAAATCAACCGAAACTATGTATTTTGCATTGTTTGCAAACGCGGCATTTCGTCCCGGTCTTGCGTTGATATTTTTGGCATATATGTTTATGTTTTCTGATATAGCAACGGGCAGGGCGGTATTTAAGCCTTCGATCCATCGATCAAATTCTGAAACCGTCATCATATTAGAATTTTGTTCTTTTATAACTATTTGTGGGCGGTCAACCGATTGAGGCACCGACACATTTTCAATAACCACATTGACCGGTTTTTCGGGACCCCGAACTTGGGATACATCAGGTGTTGTTATCGCATAAAACCGCGCTGGGTCACTGGTTCGACCGAATCCACACGCCGCCAAAATTGTTAGTGATAATGCCAAACTAATATTTCTTATATTCATTTTAATATCCTCCTTTTCCTTTTAATAATGCCTCGGGGTGGCGTTCCAAATAATCGCTAAGTCGTGATACTGATTTTGCTGCATCGCTGACGTCACGAATCATTTTATTAAGGTCATTGATAGTATTTGTACCCGGGCCAGCCAAGGAATCTGCCAATCGATTTATACTTGTGACCGCCGCGGTCGACTGCCGCATTAAATCCGGAATATCTGTATTAAGTTGTTGTAATAGTGTATTAACATTACTTGAAATATCTGATAATGGTATTTTCTCTAAATTCTGGGAAAGCTCGTCCAACATGGACGGGATGGTTGGAATTTCAAGGTCGTCTATGTCGTACTTTTCGGCTTGGAATCGCGACGGATAGTGTGGATAGAAATCAAGTTCGATTGTCATTTGACCGGTCAAAACACTTTGTGTTTGTAACTTGCCTTTTAAGCCATGTTTAATTAAATCGCGCAACCAATTTTCCATCTCACTCTTGGTCATCTCGCCGTTTGCCGTCATACGTGGGTCAATTCGCACATATACCGGGATAACGATTTTATCTTGGTTGTTTGGAATAAGTTGAATTTTATCCACGCGCCCAATTGGCACACCGCGAAAGTATACATTTGAACCAACATTAAGCCCCTTGACCGAACCTTCAAAGAACAAAACCGGCGTCACATAGTTTCGGTCAAAATTGCCACCAAAAAAGAACAAAAATGCCCCGATAATCAATATAAGTCCAAAAACTAAAAATCCACCGATTGTGCGTTTACTTGGTTGCCTCATTTTGTTTCTCCATAAGTTTTGTTTCGTGTTAAAAAGTCAATAATATTTTTGTTTTTTGTTGTCTTTAATATGCTTTTTGGTGCGCCCGTTGCCCCCACAGTATGTGTCTTTGCGTCAATATAGACCGAATTTGTTGCGATTGTCATAATTGACGGCAAATCGTGTGTTACCATAACAATGGTTGTGTTTGTTTTGCGATTGATGTCAAGAACCAGTGTGTCCAATTCCGCCGATCGCACCGGATCCAGCCCCGCGGACGGTTCATCAAAGAACAATACGCGCGGGTTCAATATCATCGCCCGTGCCAATGCGGCGCGCTTTATCATACCACCGCTTATTTCGTTTGGGTAAAGGTTGGCACATCCGCCAAGTCCAACCAGTTGCATTTTTTCATCGACACGCCGTTTGATTTCTGCACGACTTAAACCTGTCTTTAATTGTAAAGGCAATGCCACATTTTCATGCACTGTCATGGATGAAAATAATGCGCCACCTTGGAAAGAAATTCCGAATGTTTCAATGACACTTGCGCGTGCCGCATCAGACATTTTCCATAAATCATTGCCCCCAACAATAATTCGCCCACATCCCGGACGCAAAAGACCAATCATGGATCGCATAATTGTGCTTTTACCACAGCCCGAAGGCCCCATAATCACAAATATATCCCCGGCATTGATGGAAAAATTGATATTGCGCACAACATCGACACCGTTATAGCCCAGTGTCAGATTCTCTATTTGAATAAAATCGCGCTTTGTTGTTACCATTATATATCAATCCAGTTAAATATCACGGTCAGTATTGCCGTCACCACCACACATCCGACAATACCCAAAACCACTGCGCGGGTTGTTGCACGCCCGATTCCGTCGGCGGTGCGTTCTGCGCGCATGCCACACATACACCCAATTATTGCGATCACCCAACCAAACAGCCACCCATGCAGCACGCCAATAATAAAGTTATTAAATGTCAACCAATCCAGCGTCGTATGCCAATATTCGGCAACAGATACATTCATAATCATGACCGCGACACACATTCCACCAAATATTGCGACGATGTCCGCCAAAATCGTAAGAATCGGCATAGCAATCGTCAGCGCCAAAACCCGTGGCAACACCAAAAAGTCCACCGGTGATACGCCCATAGTTGTCAACGCGTCAATTTCTTGGTTTGTGCGCATAGATCCAATTTCAGCGGCATACGCGGCACCTGTGCGTCCCGCCATAATTATTCCTGTCATAACCGCACCCAAAATCCGTATCATAGATATGGCAACCAAAGCCGCAACATATATTTCTGCACCGAACATTTTTAATTGCATATTCCCAACAAAGGCGATAATAAGTCCCACCATAAAACTGATTAAACAAACAATAGGTACTGCGCGTGGCCCCGCGTCGTCCAGTTCGCGCATAAAATCGATGCGCCGGAATATCGCGCGTCCGCGCAGCATACGCCCCAAGGAACAAAAGATCGCGCCAGTAAAACGCATACCATTACGCACAGAATCTGCGACCCGTATCGCAGTATCACCAACTTGCTCCAATGTGTCGGCATGTTTTGGTATAAATTTGTTTCTCGCCCGCATATTTGCGCATCCTTCCTTGGTGCATATTTTATCAAAAAACGGGCATTCAAGGCAAGGGGAAAATATAGCCCAAGATAATTATATTGACATGACAATTGAAATTTTGTTATGATAAAAAACGAACCGAATGGAAAATCGGTTCGGGGCTGTGAGAAGCCTTCCATAAAGACGACATAGTTTTGTCGTGATCCGCGCGAATGGGACGCTGCGGCGTCTTTTATTTGTGCAACCCCCGACATAAAAGTCGGGGTGCTGTTGGAAGATAGAACAGGCATTGCCAAAGTCCAACAGAGTCATGCTTTATGGTGATTTCTCAACACCCCGACCGTCAAAGAAAGGGCGGTTCATTTGTTGCAATAAAAAAACGAAAGGAGAAAAAGATGATAAATAAAAAATTATTTGTGCCGATGGCGGGAATTGTGGCGGTGTCCGTTGCCTATGCTGACCCGGATCCACGGTATCAAAGGGTTACATCCCAGGCGTATGTTGATGACGCCGTCGCCGACAAACAAGCAAAAATCGGCGCGGAATCTGGCGACTATGTCGTCGTGTATCCAAACAGTACTGGTGGTGATACTGCGCATGACGAAGCGGGTGAAATCAACAAACGTGCAATTGTGACATCTTTATCGGGTGCGTCTGATGCTTTACCAACCGTTGGGGCGGTAAATACGGGATTAAGTGATAAACAGCAAAAGTTATCCGGCACTTCGGGGGA
>JAZLAT010000019.1:0-13642 GCA_045613345.1 Candidatus Enterousia sp. | reverse complement strand
CATCCCGGAATTATCCAGGATGCTATTTGTTATGTGATTAGTTTAGTGTTACTTCTTTTGTTGTGGTTACGTTTCCGTTATACTGTGCCACAATCATTTTCGCAACGTTAAAGAACAACGCTGATGCCTGGCCTGCTGTATAAATCGTAACAACCGCTGTATAGTTGCCTGCGCCCTGCCATTGTACATCATACGTTTGCGTATTATTCGCCTGCGTTGCCACAAAGTATTTCAGCGCCTTATCAACAAAATCAGCAAAATCCGTTCCGGTAATAACCACTTTACGCGTCGCATCAGGCGTCAAAAGATTGTTATTATTATTATGGTTGGTCAGGTTATTAAAGCGGTTATGCTTGAAAATAAGGCCTTTGTAACTGCCTGCTGTAGCGCCAACCGGGAAACCGAATACATACGTTTGAGCCGTTTTATCGGCAAGTGTATTGCGCTCAACCGTAATATAACCGTTCGTCGGATCAACGGCGGAAGGCAAGTCAACAAAGGGAATCGACGCCGATTCTGCAATCATATTATCGCAAATTGACATATTCGCGCTGAACAGCATATCAGACAAATCAAGATAATAATCATTATCTTCCATGTAATTATTATTGAATACGAATTGGTCAATTGCCTGGTTCGGGCTTGCCTTGAAAACACCGTCGCAGCCTTCAATACAACAATCGGTAATACTTACAAGCGCCATATAATCATGACCGGTTGACAGGAAGAAAACGCCGCCAGCTTCCAGCGTTGAAGCTGTAATATGAATATCATACATTGCATTGTACACATTGTTAATAACTGCTGTTGCAATCCGGCGGAAATAGCATTGATCAATATAAATACTTTGGAATACCATGGAAGGATTTCGTTCATCGCCGCCATAAAATACATTATTAAAATCGACGAAATAGCAATTATCATAATGCATACGGATCAACCCTGAAACATCAAACGCGGTTTGTGTTCCGGTAAAGAATACATTCATAAACCATAAACCGCCTGAACGTCCGGGAATTGTGCCTTTAAATGAGTATTGATTTAATGCGATTTTCGCATGGTTACCAATACCCATAAGGATAATTGCTCTATCGTAATTTGTATCAAGCGACGTATAAAGATGATCTTCAATATTGTATGTACGGTTCAAAAGGATAATACCGCCGGTTGTTTCCAGGGAATCAATAGCGGTTTGTAATTTAACCGTATCAGTACCGGCAAAATTGTCCGGCGTTACGATATTGTTAATGAATGCGGACATTTTAGTATAATCAACCGGGATTTGCTGAAGAAGTTCTTCAATCTGTTCGATTGCCTGGTTGATTTCTTCAACGCCATCATTAACAGTTTCTTCGATTCCCGAATACTGATCCAGGAATTGTTTCATTACCTTGATTATCCAATCAAGATTCAAATCATGTAAATCTGCATAAGGCCAATTTTCAAACATAAAACACACTTCCTTTCATTACCATACAAGCAAACAGAAACGATTCTTGAAACTGTCAATAATATAATTGGCAATGTTCATTTTCGGCGCCAGGGAATATTCCTGTTCGGCCATCTGTTGGGAGCTTGTAACCCCGATATTCCCGAATGCTTCAGTATCGTTTTTGATTGTTCCGCCGTAAGTTATTTTTTCACCATGCGTTAAGCTGTCTTTTCTACCATACGTCATTGAATTATAATTGGTCAAAACGTGACCATGAGATAATGACGTCTTATCATGATCGACCAACACGCCGGAATCATACCCGGTCATTTGTCCGGTTGTTGTGTCTGTTCCTGAATTAGTATCGGTTGAATTTCCCGAATCTGTGCCGCTGGCCTGGTTGCTATCGGTTCCCGAATGCGTATCGGAATGATCAAGCGTTTGTGTATGATGCTCTGTTCTGTGATAATTTTCAAGCGGATCATATTTTTCCATCATTAACCTAAAAAGCCGGTTCCAGGTTAAACATTCTTTATATGACCATGCTTCAATCATTTGTTTCATGATATTCGGGTTAGGATATAAAATTTCAAGGCCTGCACATTCCGATAAAAGATTAGCAATAGTCACATTTTTATCTTCATCCGAAAATTCAACTATATTATCATCATCATCTGTAAAAGAGGGAAAATTCATATTATCAAATATCGTATTATCCCAATTATACAGGCCCATAATTGAAATTTTAGCTTCCATACATATCACCACCTTCGGAAGCGTCCGGCAATTGTTCCGGGTTAGGATCAACGCGCCAGGAAACAGAAAGATTTAAATCAAACATTTTATTTGCCTTGTCTAATTCTTTTCGGATTGTTTCTAACCATAGTTCTCCCAGCGCTGCCGTTTCGGCGTTGTTTGAATTTACTTCCGAAACAATCAACCGCTCTTTCTTTTGCGTATTGCTGTTATTAATACCGATTTCAGTATCAAACATAGCGCGAATCTTCAGCAAATCGGAAAGAACATCTGAAGCTATATAGGCTTCCTTTACATTTTGTGTAAACGGGAACCAGGTTGGTTTTCCATCAGGATCCAGCAACTTTTTCCCGATAACCGCCGCCGGATTTCCGTCCGCGATTTTATCGAACATCTTATAATATGCCTGTGCCTGCGCTTCAGATTCCGCGCCGAAAATTGTACCGGTTTTTACATTGATAAAATTCATACCAACCGCTTCAGCGGCAAGCGCCATCATATCGGCATAAAAACCAACTAAATCAATTATAGACCGATAATCAGGCTGTAGCTTTAACAGAACACAATCAATATCAATTTTCCGTTCCAATGTTCCCAATAACGGATTAGTAACAATGACATAAGAAGGCCGGTAATACAAATTGTACCCACCTGGCGCACATTCCTGCGGAATTGTACCATACCGATCCGTGTTCAGGATTGCCAGGAAACCGCGACCATATAACGTATAAAGAAAATAATCCTTATCCCAGGTTTCAGGAATATCCCACTTAAAAACCGAAATGGCACGCTGTAAAAGGTATTTCCTGAAAAACCGGTAAAGCCGCGTATTTTTAACGTGTACGGTTGATGGTGAACGGCTTGCGTTGTATAGGTTTTCATACGAATATTCAGCCGGTATTAAATTCTGAGCCATCTTTTACCAACTCCTTTCCTTTGATTTTTCCGCATAAATTGTAACATAACCGCTTTGTTTTTGCTACCATGTATATTATCGAATACCCATCGGGCATTTCGTTGCCGCTGTGAAACATCCGGTGAATCAGGCCGTTCATACGCCCATAAGAAAACGCGTGCTAATATTTCCGGCGTTTCGGTACTTGTAATAAAATCATTCCATGTATGTTGCCCATAATTATCAAGTGACCATTGCAAATTATTATCATATTCGTATTTAATCCGCGCACACATAGTATTTCCCGATTTCGGATCAAGCCCGGACAAAACCGCCCAGTCATAATATTTCCGGCAAGGCGTCCATTGTGTCAGGCCCATACCGCCATTATCCGCCTGGATTGCGGCAGGATCAGACCAATCAATGGAAGAATGCTGGAAACGCCATGGATTGACCGTTGATTCTACCATCATATTTCCGAGCATTCCGGCAATTGAGTTAGGCGTCCAATTCAGCGCCCGGAAATAATCATATACCATGTTCATATTATCAATCTGTACTTGTTCCGGCGGATAGATATTGACGTCGGTTGTTCGAAAATATACGTTTAATTCCACCCACCAACCGTCATATTTAACAGGATTATTAGAAGGCATATATTAATCACTCCCAATAAAAACCGGTTGTCAGGAAATTGGCAATAGTATTTTTTTCATCTGCTGTGCAGGCAATACTAATTTCACCGTCAGCGCATAGCACATAACCGGATAGACTACTAATTTGCCGCGTTTCACACAATGGCCTTCCTTTATGGTCTATATCTTCATCAACAATCGTGAAATGCTGATAAACAAATGCCGTTTGCATATGGGAATTAGTAATCATAAAGGAACCGTTTGTTCCTGAAGTTGAAAGTTGCGGCATTGCGGCATCAATCGTATTATAAATACCATGCGCGGCGCTGGACAATGCTCCGCCGACATTTAATGAAAGAAGGTTTTGAGTTGTGTTCGCAACCGTATCAACCGCGGCAACCGCGGCGCCCAGGTAATCCGTTGCTATTTGCGCTAACTGTATCGGAACACCGCACAAAAAATCACGTTCCGAAACATTATGATGTACCGGCGAAATTTCAGAAGAATTATAACTTTCAATTCTGACGCGGCATTGTCCGGTAATCAGGTCAATAATATACCGGATAATTAAAGTATTATCATCAATATCAAAATATGACAAATCAACCGGAATTGTACCGAAAATACCAAATGCTGTACAACGTGTATAAGGAGCATAATTTAAATATGTTCCTCTATAACTTGCCTGCGGATGCTGATGGATTGTTGTCGGGCCTTCAAACAATGTTACATTTTGTGCGGTTATTAGGTCACCATTTAAATTATATTCCCACCAACCGATTTTTATTTTTGTAACCGGCGAAGTTGAAATTGATGATTTTGTAAACGGAAACCACATACAGGAAGCAATATATTGATACGGATTATACATTGCTTTAAATACTTCTTTTGACATATCCGTTATCAACATCTGTCCATAACTATCAATAATTTCCATGGTTTCCAGGTTGTCATTGGAAAGTAAAGCGTCTTTTAAATCACCAAATTCCGTTGCGGTCATAGCATAATAGGAAATAGCGCCAACCGCGTCTTGTTTATTGCCGGATATAACACCCACAACATAAATACCGCTTGAAATGCTTGATACAAACGCGCTTGTTAAATAATACTGTGCCAATGACATATCGCACGTTGCCGGATATAACGTATCCGTTATCATTGGATTATAATCGGTTGAAAGGCTGTTTGTTCTAAGAATATATTGTGTACTGCTTCCAATATCGCTCCGCCAGCTTCCGAGCGCATCGACAACACAATAGCATTCCCAGCAGCCATTCACCCATTTCCAATCATTAATGAAATAATAACGGTTAAATGCCGCGATTTGACAATAATTCCATGTCAGCGTAACCGCCGCATTCCGCAGGATCAAAACCGGCGCGAGTATGTTACAACCTTCTTTAATATCACATGACAGAGATGTATAACCGGTTGTCGGTACTGCGCAGGAATTATTCTTTTTCGCAAACGTCCAAAATTTAATCGTCATATCTTCACCTTCTTCAAATTAATAAGGGGGAAGGGAATATTAAATTCCCTTCCCCGGAAACCCTGACAATTAATCCAGGAGCAACAGCGCCATTTTTTCAGTATTATCCATAAATACGCGCTGTTTACAATGCACGTGCAGATTCCGATACAAACCTTTAGTATTCAGCGGCGTTGAAAGGACGCGCTGGTCAAGAACCGTCATACCCATCGCATCACGATCAAACAGCAGGCCGACAACATCTTCCACATCCTGCGCGGTTGTAGTTGCCAGCGCTCCGGAAGTGTCCGTGTACATCGGCGTTACCTTAACACGATCCGGGCTGGAAATGCTCTGCCAATACGGAAGCGCTTCAACGTCCGAGAACCGCAGGAAGTTTTCATGATAGGTATCAGCAAGCACGCGTGCGCTCATCTGCTGAAGCATCGGGCTGTACAGATAAACGCGAAGCAGTTCAAGCGGAGTGTGCCGAAGTACCGGCTTGCCGGTAATAACCGTCTGAAACATCGTGCTGTTCGCTTTAAACAAATCAGTAAGATTAGCAATACGCGAATACATCCATTTCATAAACGCCGGGAAATTAGCAGGCTGGAAAATATCCTGTTTTGTCAGCGGCGTGCCGAAACCGCACAACGTGTTATATTCTGTCAACAGATGAATTACCCGATCAGACGCGTTTTCTTCATAAAGCGCACCAATCGCGTTACATACCAGGCCACGTTTAATCCCTTCATTAGACATAACCAGGCGGTTAGAAAGATTCGTCATAATCAGGGAAAGGAAGCTGGCAAACTCTTCCGGGCCGCTGAAGGCGGTTTCAATCTGATCTTCAAAAATTGACATTTCGTCGAAATAAATTGACGCGCCGTAAAAATTCGTCTGAAGAATGTTCGGCTTTTTGATTGTCCAGGGATCAATTGCCTGTCCATCACCGGAAGGCGGAGTCTGTCCGGCGTCATATGCCGCAGGCCATGCGTAAGCCGGATCATCCTGCCAATCAGAATCGGCAATTGACAGTTTCCGCATAACATTACCCCAGCGGAAAGAATCCATTTCAAGCCCGGGCATCGCATTATCAAGCGGACGAACAGCGAACAGCGTACGCCCAATCAGATTTGAAAGTACATTCATTACAATGTCACGATCCGCCCGAAGAGCAATCTGTGCAACCGAAACAAAACTTCCTGTATCGGTTGGCGTGAGAACCGTCTGATTAGTGGCCTGTTTAACAAGACTTGTTAGAATTGTCGCGCATTGTTCAAAAGTTAAAGTGTTAACTGCCATATAAAATCATTCCTTTCTTTCAATACCTGATGTTATCAGGCTTGCCATTGCTTTATCTGCCTGCGCATCAATATCCGGGCCGGCATTCCCGAATGAATCGCGCTTTACGTTTTCCGCCTGTATAGATTTCAGCAAATCCGTTAACCGCTGTTCAAATGAATCCAGGCGTTTCATGATTTCAGCATCCGGTTTTACCGGTTCGGTTTCAGGTACTTTTTCGGGAACCGTTGCCGGTTCGGTTTCCGTTTCGGTTACTTCCGCAGGCTGTTCAGTTTCTGCGGTTTCAGAAGGGGGAGTTGTGTCCATTTTTAAAATTTCTTCCTTTGTATAACCCATTCGCCCAAGTTCCAGGATTTCCCCGATTTTCATCTTGTTACCATCCTTTCCATTTCATTCAGCTTTTCACGAATTTCAGAAATTAAAGTTACAATCCCGGCGGTTTCATTGTAACTTGAATCTGTTCCAAAATCAAGCAACTTGCATAGACCGATACGATTGAAGGCGTTTAATGAACGATCCGCAACACCATCCCGGATATATTGCCCGGAAGAATTTTTATACCTGGTTGAATCACGAACAGTTTCATTACCAACATAAATACCGATATGCGAATAATTACCTTTACCGTCATTATATCCGCGTGATTTTTCATTCCCGGTTTTATTTTCCCATATAAACGCCCAAGCGCCCAGGGGAATCATACCGAATTGCTTTATACATTCTTCCTTTGTACCGATCCAGGAAACAGCATTACGCGCCATATCGTTGGAACCTTTCCAATTGTAGGCACGTCCATCAGGTTTCCTGACGCCAATATCGGATAGAACTAATTCGCAAAAGGCCTGACAATCCACTTGAGAATACTTGAGCTTGTTATATGTATCACTTCGGGCCTGTTCCGCGTATTCAATACCGGTTTTCATCAGTTATTCCGCCTTCCGTAACATATCGACTAGTTGTTGCATGACTAACGTATTATTGTTAATAGCTTCCGAGAAACATTTCTGCTGTTCGTTAATTGCTTCATTAAAAGAAAGTTTCAAATCGTTGATTGCCGCTGTGCTTTTTTCTGATTCTTCTTTATGCTGTTTCTGTTCGTTCTGAAGAAGAATAAAAAGGAAAACGCAAGCGGCAATAGGGAAACCATATTGCTGGATAATCTGCAAAACTGTTTCCATGAGCATCCCCCCTTCTAAATAAAATCGGGCGGTTTATTCCCTTCATACTTCCGCCGAAGCATCCCCGGCCTTCCGGGCCTTGCGTAGGGGAGGGAAAAAACCGCCCTGTATATTCTATCATATTACCGGTTATACCGGCAATAGAAGAATAACGGATTATTCCGCCAGGTCGAAATTGGCATACTGATTGCCTTTCTTCGAAACGCGATTATTAATAACAATCTTCGGTTTCTGTTCGTCCGGCAGGCTGCCGAAGGCTTCCATGTACTTCATGAATTTTTCGATAAACGCCTTCACTTCGGTTTTGACGAATTCGCCGGTAATGCCGTCTTTAATAACCAGCACTTCATGTTCAGAGCCATCCGCCGCCGTGTACGTGTGCGTATGCACCGCAACCGGATGCAGTACCGATCCGTTCAATTCCTTAACGTTCGTGTGCTTGTCATTCATTGCCTTGAATTTTTCCGCCGCTGTAAGTTCCATATAGACCGCCTTTCCGCCGGTTCAACCGGCAATAATTTACACTATTAATATAAATCGAATATATTACAAAAATATAAATCAATCGGCAAAATCTTACAAACCAAATATTTCCCTGAACAATAATTCAACTTCAAAAGATTCAAACCAAACGTTTTTATGTATCATGTAATATATCCGAAGCATATAATAATCCTGCTGGAACATCTTTAAACCGATTCCAAACGCATCATAATACGGTTTATTGCTTGTAGTAAAAGATACAAAATACTTTCTTTCACTTTTATGAGAATAAATCCCAATCTCACCAATTGAAACAATATGATTATATTCTTTCAACGGTTCCGATTTTATATTAGTTTCATCTGTTCGAAAAACATTATCCAGCGCCATTTCCAGGAAATTGTTGGACGCATTTTGATATAATACCGTTTCGCGCTTCCTGGCGGAAACCGGAGATTGTAATAATAAAACAATCATCATAGTATGATCCGCCGAGCGCCATACCATCTGTTTTCCCTTTATCATATTCAGAACGCGTTTCATGATTTTCCAACCGGCAAAATATGGATTACTGATCCTGTTAGCATTTCCCAATAAGAAACACTTTACCGGCGAATTGCCTTCCAATTCCCTGTTACGGTTGACAGTTTCATAAAAATTTAAAAACGCTTCAAATTCATTTTTAATCGGCCTTTCACCATCCGCCGGTATAAATTCATCAAACAAAATATAATCGTAATCGCTAAAATCAATACCCCGAATATTAGCAACAACAGATAAAGCAATACCAACCGCGACAACATCACCATTTTTATCTTCCTTTCTGAATATAATACTTCCGCCTTCTGTAAAAGGTTTTATATTATATCCTTTATCTGTATTCAATTTTTTAAACGGATTGCCTGATTCCTTTTTACATTCTTCCAATTGTGATTTTAACCGACGAACATATATAAATTTTTTACCGTGTTCCACCATCCAGGAAAAACCGCCATATGTTTTCCCAACACCACGCGGCCCGACAACCGGGAAAAAGGTTTCCTGCTGTTTCATTATATAATCCCAATCAAACCAACCGTCAGCATTATAAATTTTTGACATTTTACTCCCTTGCCTTTCTGAATTCTGTATATAGCTGAATACTGTCCAATAACAATTTATAATCCTTTGAATATGTCATTTCATACGTTGTCGGAATAATCGAAACATTTTTACCAATATGCACACTTTTGCCGGTTGCTTCATCCACATAATCAAAATCATCATGGTCATTATAAACCGCCGTTGTACCGCCAGCATCTTTCCAAATCATTCCTGGTTTAAAACGATCAAGGCTTTTTAACTCTTCAACCGCAAATGTTGGATTATATTTATTACCTTCATTATCAAACCATTCTGTTTTTTCATCAATCGCGGTTGAAACACCGGCAACCGTTACACCCATTTTCCCGGAATCTTTTATAAACGCATAACGTTTTGCGCCTTGCGTTATAAATTGTTGATAATGACCATCAGCTTCAAATAATCCGATATAATGCCTCCGGCCTTTCATATCATCCGCAAAAGCTCCAGCAGCTTCCGCCCTGGCACGAAGCTGTTCATTTAATTTATCAACCGGCGCCGGGCCGATTGTTTTTATACTGTCCGTATCGCAGTACAATACCCTTTCCGGCCCGATCTCCCTGACGCATAAATCTATCGCGGATTGTAACTGTTTTCTTGCTAATGCGGTTGTGTATACCCCCCATTGATACGGAAATGCCGCACGCTTTAAAGCTTTTTCAATCTCTTCATTGGTCATATTATCCCAACCCGATTCCAGGTAATCCCCACCATTATATTTTACTTCCTGATGAATTGGATCCGTTGCCGACATTCCATAAACCGAATTCAGGCTGTTTTTACTTTTGGTATACATATATTTCCCTTCTTCGGTTTCATCACCTTTTAAAGCGGTTTTCTTTCGGTAATAATCCTTTATTACTTCCAGGTATTCCGGCGGCAAATAATCTTTTTTGCTAATCATTGCTTGTGTTATTTCCACTTTATCAAACACATATGTGTTTAATATTATTTCAAGATCAATTTCCGTTAAACTAATTTCTAAATATCCAGCACGCAAAATGCGCCCGTTGTCCAGGCTAAAATTATTCGCTTCGCATCGTGCAAGGGATATATATGGTATTGGTTCCAATTTATTTTTCAATCGGATATTAATAAAATGATATTCACCAACAACAGCATATCCCAAACCGATAAACATACATATTCTTTCAATTGTTAAATCACCGTCCAACCATTTGAAAGGTTTCATAGGGAATCTATGCGTTAATTGCTGTGTCGGGTAACTTGATGCAATATCATACGAATAAACATCATCACATATTTCACCAACACGATACCGGTTGGCGTGAGTATTGCCGCCGCGAAACGCCGCCCGAAGCAACTTATAAACACGTTGCGCATTCTCACCGCGCCACGGTTTCAAGTCGGATATTTCCAAATAACGATCCTTTAACGCTTCCTTACAATCGCGCCGGACATATCCGGTTGATGTTAACGGAACCGTCAATAAAGTATCACCGGCTTTCTGTATTCTGATTTTCATTGCTTTCACTAAACTTTCAACGTCCGTTGTTGCATATTCCTCTTCAAACGCGGTTAATTCCGTCCAGGGAAAACGAATTTTATTATAATCAAATTCCTGACCGGATAATTTCGGTTTAACGCCTGTTTGTTTACATAATGCCTTTAATGATAAATTCGTCTGAATGTATGAACACCGGAATTCGAAACAATCAAACATCCGAAAATAAATAGGCTTCCGGGCTTCCCTGAAAAAACATTCATCATCCGAAAACGGATATAAACCACTTATCCACGCAAATTCGAATGCCGCGTTATGTATCCAGGTTATCATAACCGGCATTTTAGATAGCTTTTCAATCCGCCCATATTCATCAAGCGCCGATTGCAATAACGCCAGCAGTTCAAACCATTCTTCCCAGGTACGGCCTTTTATCGTATAATCTTCAATCTGATATTGCCATATATACATGAAACTATGGGCATTAACATTTTCCGGCCCCGTCCATACTGTAGTTGTTTCAATATCAAACGCCGCATATACGTTAACCGCTTCATTCCCCTTATTTTTCCGCTGGCGTTTTGCACGCGGAACCAATCCGTAACCTTTGAAAAAATTAACCCAATCAACCGCCCGGAAGTTGATATTCATAATTACACCTTCCCATTATGTTTTAAATAACACCCAACAAATAAAAATAATACATAGTACAATTCCAATTATTACAACGTACAACATTCAAACACCACCTATCATTCCGGCGGTTCCCGGTTTACAAATTCGCGCCATGCACGATCAACCGCATCCGTTGAAACGCCGTATCTGTTTGCATGACGTTTATTCTTTTGAAGCTGATTTTGTTTATCAAGAAAAACGCCAAAATCTTTTTGTATCGCGTCCAGGTTAAAACCGCGATGAACAGCTTCACCAAAATCACGAATGAATGTATCAATCGTATATTTATTGGTATAATCACCTTGCGCAAACCGATATTCCATATAATCGACAAATGCTTTACTTTGTCCGGGCGACATAACACCCAACCAAAATCCAGCATCAACACCGGCCTTCCGCCATTCTGCCGCAACCGTTTCAAGCGCCTTTAAATAACCGACGCGCCGCCGCGTTTCCGCTTCCGTTTTTCCCTGGCGTGCGGCTTCCTTTTCAACAGCGCGTTTCGCTTTACTGCGGCGCTTCTGCTCATTCCGGCGCGCACGTTTCTGTTCTGCTGAAAGCGTTTCAATCGCAGGAGCGCTCAAAAATTCAGCACGAACCGGTTCGGCGCCTTTCCGCCGAACATCACTTAACGTCGGCGCTTCCAGGTATTTTTTCACCTGATACATATATGCCGCCGGATTGCCGCTGGCCCTGACTTCCGCAACCGTCGGAATACGGACATATTCAATAACGCCTGCCGCCGAAGAACGTTCTATCCGTTTCCGGGCTATTGAACGCAACCGGCTATATTCTTTGTAATCAAATGGACGCATTATTAATCATCCTTTCTTAATGATCCCAAACTATCAAGAATTGTCACTAATTTATCAATAACATTTTCCCGGTCAGGTATTAAATTTCCATGTTGATTATATGCTATTGTAAGCAAAATCGTTGTTAACGTTTGAACAATATCAACCATATCCATTTTCAAATCATCCTTTCAATTTAATAATATGAATATACTTGAAAGCTGGATTTCCGATATTACGTGACATATCAAAATCAAGTATTGATACCTGGCACATATCTGACAAATATTCCCAAAATCCCAATTTTGTTTTTGTCACGTTATATAAATCTATAATCCGGTTAAAATTCGCTAAACTAATCCAATTGCCTTCCTTTGCACGAAACCGGCGCGGAACACGGACAAAAACGCGCATATCATCCATTAATAACACCTTCTTCCATAAACGGAAGCAATTTTTAATTTTGCTTCCTGGTAATCGCAAATCATTACCGTCTTTATGGCCCGGCGCTTCCGGCAATACAAACATCTTTCTTCCTGGTTACCATGCCGATCCCGGCGAATTAACCATCTATGACCATGCAATAAACACCGGAACATTAATCATCATATCCCTTCTTATAACAATTCTCACGGATCATATCGCGGCAATAATGTAGCGCCTTTCCGCATACGATAATATCACCGGAATAATAATCAACGATTTTCCAATAACAACGCCCTAAACGCGGATTATAATAATCCTTCATTATCTTCCAATATGAAAGATTATGCCCACCAATAACCCGATACCAGCAATTCAGCAACGGTTTTTCCTTGCTATTACTATCCCATTTTACATATGCCATGTTGTTATTCCCCTTTCATATATTTAATAAATTTCCTGCATTGTTCCTTTGTACCATAATACAATTTATTGCCTGCACGATCAATTACATACCAGCGCTTCCGCGCCGGTTCCGGTTGATATAACCAATACATATAAAATCACATCCCCTCTTTCCAGGCACGCGAAATAGTGTAAGCATCACCCGACCAAACAAACACAATATATGATTGTTCGATTTCGCGTAAAAATAGCAAATACGCTTCCATTAATTTCCGATCATTGAAAAATTCTGCTGTTTGCATACCTGATGCAAATATCTTGACTACCATGTATTGACTCATATATAACCCTTTCTCCCCGGTTTCGGTCGATGGGCCAACCGTATTTAATACCAGGTTTATATTACCAAACATATCTAAAATTTTAGTTTCATAATTATTAAATATTTGTAACAAATTATTAAACATGTAATTATAACTAAACTTCCTGCAAAGAAAAACGAAGTATTTTGTAAGTATTTACTTGTTACAAATATAACAACAGATCTTATACCTATTATAAAAAATACCATGTACATTACTATTAATACTAAATTAATTGTTGTTC
>JAZLAT010000018.1:0-34309 GCA_045613345.1 Candidatus Enterousia sp. | reverse complement strand
AATACTGGTAATACAGAAATGCAGTATATCTGTATCCAAGCGAAAGAAAATTCGCTAACACAATTTGGTTTTGGTGACGCAGAAATTTGCTAAATAATATAACAGTAAAGAAAACGGGGATAATTCCCCGTTTTCTTATTTTGTTGTTAATTCAAAAGATGTTTTTATCAATTGTTTTACATTCTTTTGCGGTACTGTGCCGTCCAGGACAACCGATATCCAATTTGCCTTGCTCATGTGATATGCTGGTAAGATACCAGGAATATCACGTAAGAATCCTATATCATCGGTGCTACATTTTACATTTATGACGTCTATATTTCCATCGCCAGATAATTTCAAAATTTTACGTGGCACAGTCATTATAATCGCAAACCATTTTCGATTGTCGCTGTGGCGGAAAACGCAATACGCTGGATACCGCTTCCACAGGTATTCTGGTTTTGCCTTATAAGTTTTAAATATAAAATCAATGATGTCTTGTTTCATATTTTATCTTATAAAGTTTGTGAATGTTATTTCTTCTTCCACTGGCATAGGAATACCAGCATTTTTGCCTGCTTCTTGACATTTTAAATGCCACGCCATATTGCGTGCCAAAATGCGCATGTTTTGCAGACCTTCGGCATCTTGCTTAACATCTTCTGGCACCGCGCCATGAACCATATTCCAATACCGCCCAGAAATAACCGGCATTTGTGTCATCAAGAAATATTTATTCAACTGATCCAGGGCCGCTGTTGTTCCGGCACGGCGGGCACTGACAACCGCTGCGGCTGGTTTATGTAGAAAAACTTCCTTATTACCAAATGCGGAAAAGAAAACACGATCCATAAATGATGCAATACTGCCACCTGCAGACGCATAATGAACAGGGCTGCCGAAAATAAAGCCATCAAAATCTTTTGCTTTTTCAACAAAAGTATTTACAACATCGTCAATGCAACAACGTCCCAAATTACGACACGCATAACACGCCATACATGCAGGCACAGGTTTTACACCAATATGAAAGATTTCTGATTCTATACCTTCTTCGGTTAGTGTTTTTGCGATTTCTTCAAGTGCAACATTTGTACAACCATTTTTATGTGGCGAACCATTTACCAATAATACTTTCATGTTTTATCCTTTTGTTAAATACAAATTAAAATCTGCTATGTTCGTGTTGTCTGTTCTTTCGGCCCACAGGGTTTCTATATCACAAACAGATATACCTTCTTTGGTTATTTTATGAACAAAATTATTTTGTTTGTCTGTGGCATATGCGGTACACGTTAAAACATCACCAAGAAAAGTTTCTCTGTTAAATTTCACTTTTAACATTTTTGGCATATGTGTACGTTCGAAACTTTCGGGGGCTGTCATCTCTGCAATACGAATATAACTTTTATTATTTACATGGTCATTCATATCAACATCAGCATAGTTAGTAGTATATGTAATTTCTACTATTTTTTTCCGTTGTTCTGGCAATATAAATTTAGTATGCTTTCCAAGCACCAATTCATCGTATTGATCCAGTTTATCAGCAAATTGATCCACACGACATATTTTTTTAGATTCTTTATCAATTACCAACCACAACATGTTTCCCATGGCAATAATTTCACCCCTGTTATAAACCTTGTAATCAGTATAAACTTTTAGTCCAGAAACCTCAGAAACCCAGATTTCTACATTTATATCTTCGGACCAAAAAGGTAATTCTTTTATAAACTCAACATTTATCTCTGTAATAACCCAAATCAAATTATCTTTGATAATATGAAAAGCTGCCACATTATTTACAGTTGTAAGCCTTGCAAAAGAGTCTTGAATAAACATCAACAGTGAAATAGGGGTTAATCTGTAATTATATGAATACATATTATCCCCAATTATAGTATATGTGTTTGAATATTTAGCCATTATCCACACCAACCTTTATTTTATTAGTATGTAAGGTGTTAAAATTGCACGTATTTCGATATCACAAAACTTTTTTATCCAATCGCGCGGATTAAATTCTTCGTCAGACATACACCATCCCAACATCATTCCATACATTTGCGATGTGGCAATATAAGTCAATGTTTCAATCGGTGCGTCTGGTTTTAATTCACCATTTTCAACTGCGGCTTTTAAAACCTTATGCATTGTCTGTATATCATATTGCCATTTTTGTGTATCTTTGGCGTCGGTGACAGTAGCAGGTGTTATAACATCACGCAACCATTCACGACAAATGTTTACATCATAACGCATTATTTCATTTATAAAATCACTAAAATAATTTGCCAGTCTTTTGATAATATCTTGCTCTAGGTCTGCGTGAAAACGTTCCGCAATCTGGGCAAAAGGTTCACGGCAAATTTCAAAAACAATGTCTTCTTTACGTTTGAAATATGTATAGAAAGTTCCCTTGGCTACACCCGCGGCATTTGTAATATCTTCGACAGATATATTAGACAGGCCATGTTTCATTATCAATTTTTGACCTGTCTTTAATAATTTTGCCCGCGTTTCTAATGCGGCCATTTCACGATTTGTCATTTTATTTGCCTATGCGTTCTAACCATGATTTTACTGTTTCTGTCTGGTCGTTTGTGGTGTCGGTTCCACGTACTGGTAAGCCTTCAACAACAGTCGCATTTGGTTCCAAACGTACAATTTCACTGTGTGTATCACCCGCACCAGAACCTTCGTGTGTATTAAATGGTGCAATTGTCTTGTTCGACAAATCATATTTATCAAAGAAAGTATAAACCGCCATTGGCATTGACCCCCACCAGATTGGATAGCCGACATAAATTGTATCATATTCTTCCCAATTTACGTTCATATCTTGAATTTCTGGACGAGCTTGTTCATTTTTTTCACGTTGGGCCATTTCTGTAAAATCTTTATTATGATAATCATCCACAGGATAAGCATTTACTGGGGTAATACGCACAATATCACCACCAGCATTTTCATGAATCACATTTGCCAATCTTTCAGTATTCCCAGATACAGAAAAATATACCGTCAGATTTTTTGCATCTGCTACCCCAATAATTGCCAGTGTTGCGATAATTGCTGTTAAAGTTTTTTTCATTTATTTTCTCCTTTTTTTATTTTAATATCCTGCGGCATCAAATCCAGATATGCGCCAACCATTGTCGTCTTTTCGAAAATGAACACCTGTACGCAGTGGCCATGTTCCAGACGCGCCATAAACACGTGCGGTTAATTTCGTTATTGCTTTTAAATACGCAGTATCGCCATCCACAGACAAATCTGGTTCTAAGATTTCGTATTCAAAATAATTCAATATGCCGTCTTTTATTTCACCCAGGTATTCTTCTTTCGTTTGAACTTTGCCAGTTATATGGGTAAAGGTGGCTGTATCATCGATTATTGAATCCATATACTCAATATCTTTGTTTATCATGGCGTTTTGTAGATTTTCATATACAGCCATAATTTCAGATTCATCTGATGCAAATCCGGACATAATTCCCCCTATACATATTATTAAAGCGAATAATATTTTACGCATTAGATTTTATCCATTTTTCTATCTGTGATTTGGATTCATTTACGGATGAACCGCGTATTGACAAGCCTGACTTTACATTTGCACCAGCGCAAACACGTCGCATATCGGCTACAACATTACCAAGTCCCGAACCTTCGTGGGTTGAAAAAGGCATAACAGTTTTACCGTTCCAATCTATTTGTTCTAATACAGTAAACATTGGCATTGGGTAAGTTCCCCACCAAATTGGTCCACCAATAAATACAGTATCATATTCAGACAAATCACCAGCAAACGCCTTAACATCTGGACGTGCGTTTTTACGTAATTCATCTTTTGCCACATCAGTACATTCATAATAATCATTCGGGTAATCATTAACTGGTTCAACTTTGAACAAGTCTGCCCCTGTAATATCACGAATATATTCGGCAACCACTTCGGTATTACCTTTTGTAAGATTGATAATGTTTCCGCCAGAATAATTCTGACCAGCTTTCGAATAATACAAAACTATCGCTTTCATTATTGTTTCCTTAATCTTCTGGGTTATATTGACTAAACCATTTAACTTGTTCTTCATACGGCATTACAAAATAACGCTGTTCTTTATCCAGTGCTTTTATTTTTGCCATCTCGCTGTCGGTTAATTCAAAATCAAACACGTCTATATTTTCTTTGATATGTTCTGGGTTGGAAGAACCAGGAATTACAGATACCCCCATTTGAATATGCCAGCGAATTATAACTTGGGCTGCTGTTTTATTATGTGCAGCTGCTATTTCATTCAACACAGGGTCACGCAAAATTTCGCCTTTGCTGTCACGACCACCCAATGGAAACCAGCATTCAATATGAATTCCGTTTTTTTCTGCCTTGTCACGCCAATAATGACGTTGAGCATACGGATGACATTCAATCTGCATCATTTGTGGTTTTATTGTCGCACTATCAACCAAAGAGTCAAATATTTCGTCACTGGCATCAAAATTTGAAATACCAATAGCACGAACCTTTCCTGATTTTAACGCTTTTTCCATTTCTTTCCAGCCACCTACATAATCACCCATAGGTTGATGAAAATATACCAAGTCAATATAATCTAATCCCAAACGTCCTAACATTCTGTCAATTGCAGGTAATGTTTTCCCTTCGCCATATTCATTTGGCCACAATTTACTTGTTACCCAAATATCTTTTCTATCTACACCACTGTCTTTAATTGCACGACCAACACTACGTTCATTTTGATATGCGTGTGCAGTATCTATGTGGCGATAACCGTTTTGCAAAGCTGTTAAAACAGAATTATATGTCACTTCGCCTTCTGGGATACTATAAACACCCAACCCAAAAGCCGGCATTTTTACACCGTTATTTAATTCAATTACACAGGTATCTTTGTTCATACATTTCTCCTTTATATCTGTTGTGTTGGATGAATCTGAACCACAGGCACACAGGCCCGCAATGGACAAACTTGCTATTGTTTTTAATATGGATTTCATTTTTCTCCTCTTACTTAAAACAATAGTATAATAACAATTCGCTGACTGCTAGTCAATGATTTTTTAGAATATTTTTAATGTGATATGTGCCGAAAGAAGCCAGTAAAGAGAAACAACTGAACTAGTGAATCAAATATCACACTTGCCACATTTTGAACAACCATTACAAAGCATTTTGTATGCGCAAGTTTCGCAAGTTTTACCAAAATATGGTTTATACCATTCTGTTTCAAACAATTCTGATGGGGCAACCAAATTCCATTTAATTTCCCGTCCTATAAATTGCAGACCAGATTTATACGCTTGTTCACTTTGCAGGCGTTTTGACGGTATATCATATTCTTTACCATTTTTGATAAATTTATTACCTGTTTCAATAAAACAAAATGTTGTATTGTTTGCAACGCAAGAATCATATAGTGATTTAACCCAATCATAATTTAATGGGCGTGCGCCATCATAATTTTCACCACCAGCGATAACTTGTTCTATTTTACCAGTCTGTAAATATTTTGTAATATCAACAGGTGCAATAAATGGTGCAACCATGACACCCATATGCTTGAACGGCAGATTTAGTAAAATCGGGATACGTTCATCCGCCATTTCTTGATTTTCAGCCGTCACAGATAGCATAACATTTTCATACCCATCACCCCAATCGGCCGGCAAATGTTCCGATACTCTTTCTGGGCGTTTGGTCAATAATTGAAATTTTACATCTGGGCGTTGTTTGATAATACTCCATGCTTCATTGCGCCAATCGTCTGCAGCATCCAGGAAAAAATCCGATGTCAAACACACACGCAAAGTTTCACCACTTTGGATTTTATATGTTCCATCAGCATTTTTATGCAACGGATAATCAAAGTTATTTTTAACACGATAAACATGGGCACCATCGTACCCACGTTGTTTATCTAAGAAATACATATAGCAATGTTCGCACCCGGGTGATTTTTTAGTGCAACCGTGCCAAGGGTTCCATATATCGTGCATTAACAAACCTCTGCATCGCGCGTCATTTCCTTTGCTAAAAGTATAGTCATATACGCCTAAAATAGCCAGTAAAAAGAAAAAACTGGACTTTTGGCAGAATTTACGGACAAATACGACAACCTTAAAAAGGATTGTCTATGAAATATATGCATTTTGACGATATTTGCCCCAACCATCGCACAGATTTTGTGATGCTGTATTTTGCCGCCTGTCGATCTTTACGCGAGTTACAAGCCGCAATTCGCCGAACAAATGGCGGTAAATTGACTTGCCGCCAGGCGTGGCTGCTCCACCGCATCCAGCACAAATTATCCCAAATGGCTGCATTATGGAAAAAACAAAAATAATGACATTTGGTTAATCTATGAACCAACTGACAGTATTATATCTGCGTGTTTTTGCTTTTCAGCAACCATTTCAATAAAGTTTGCAACTGTCAATATGCGTTCTTGTTGTTGTGCTGTATACGTATTCTTTATTTCAGATGGTATAACCAGTTGAACTTTTGCCGCTTCCATTTCATTTGTTTGATTCACACTTATGCTTGGTTCAAGAGTTAATAAATGTTTTACATCTATTTTGTCTGCTTCTGAGCAAATTTGACGCCATCTATCCTTACTTGTTGTCTTTACACCTAGCATTGTTAATAAATCTACGGGGAAAGATACATTATGATAACAGTCAATATCTGGGAAAATAAAATCCGGTTTTTTTCTGTTTTCTGTCATTGGTGTTCTTGAAAAATGTAACCCATGCTGATCAAATAAAAACTCTACATGATTCTCAAAAGCAGCACCAGCTCTCGCCTTTCGTCTATTCAAGGCACTTAAAGAAAACGTAAAGAAATCTTCAACATTATCAGCAAAACCTTGCTGCAATCTATCAGCAATAAGATGTTTTTCAAGTGTTCTGAACAATATTTCTTCTTGTTCCATCCAAGCAAGCAACGTTCCATCTGGATCTTCCAACAGATTTACATCGCCTGCTGTTTCTCTAGCAAATGCTGAAAAATCTTTTGTGTTTGGAAATATTCCGCCAAATCTCTCCAACATCACGTCTAATAAATTATCATCCTCAGCAGGATTGTTGATACCGATTTTTTCAAGAATAATACGAGAGGCAAATTGTAACCGATCTTGTTCTGTTTCCAAAGTAGATTTCACTGTGAATATTGGTCTAGCACTAGCCACTATTCCAAACAACCACAACATCTGGCGTTCTATGGTAGAATCTTTCTCTGTTATGATCATTAACAAAGAATCGTCTTGATTTCGGCATATTATCAATGTATCGCCAACAGAGCAATTTGATAATGCTTGTGTTGATTTAAAATATAACCGCCACTCTGTTCGTGTTGGATGATTTTCTCTTGCATCATACCATGTGACCGACGTGTCTTCAAAAACAGGATCTTCATCAATATCTGTCATGTACACGCATTTAGCACTAAAAGTTCTTTTTTCTGAACCTAATAATTGTTTCAAATCCCCGACACCATTGAATTCATGTTGATTGGATTTGGCGGGATTTATCTCAACTTCACTAAGTTTCTTTACTGCCACGCCCTTAAAATATTGTGATAAATAACCTTGTTTCATAATAACTCCGTTAGCTTACTACTCGGAGTCTAACAGATTTTTTTCCTTTTTACAATCTTCTTCTTTCTTCATGTTAATAATGAATGGTTTCATATGTTTAGCCACTGTTTCTATCACTGGCACGACAACAGAATTTCCAAACTGATGGTATGCCCTTGTATCTGATACAGGTATCTTAAAACTATCGGGGAACCCCATTAACCTAGCACACTCTCTCGGGGTTAATCTGCGCGGATTTTTGTTTTTACCCTGATAAACCAATATCTCTGAACCGTCTTTATAATAACGTGCAGATAGAGTTCTTGACACGTCATTGCCATAAACCATACCATATCCGAATCCATTCCCTTTTTCTCTATGTTTTTCTGCATAATGCTGTAAATAATTCCATAGATTATCCGTAAGTGTGTATTTGCTTAATACTTTTGCTTTTTTCCCAATAGTATAAACACCATCAGCAACTTCTGAGCCGTTTTGTGGATGTAAAATATCTTTAATAAGAGGTCTTTTTTTACTTAAATCAGGTAATTTTAAATCATCAAAAGAAAAACCGACATCTTTTCTGAAACCAACTATTATTATACGTTCCCTGTGTTGTGGTACAAAATATTGCCCATCTATTACTTTGTATTTAACGGTATATCCTAATTGATTTTGAAGCACATCCATTATAACTTTGAAAGTGTTCCCGCCATCGTGGCTTATTAAATTCTTAACATTTTCTAAGAAAAAAGCTTTTGGACGTTTTGCCGCAATTATTCTGGCTACATCAAAAAATAATGTTCCCTGTGTGGTGCATTCAAAACCATGGGGGCGTCCTAACGAATTCTTTTTAGAAACACCAGCTATCGAAAACGGTTGACACGGAAAGCCTGCAACAAGAACATCATGATCAGGGATATCATTTGCATCATATGGTACAATATCTCCGATTATTATATGATCATCACCGAAATTGGCCTTGTATGTTTTTTGAGCATACGAATCCCATTCACTGGTAAAAATACATTTTCCGCCATTTCGTTCAAATCCTAATCGTGTGCCACCAATTCCAGCAAACAAATCTATAAACGTGAAATCGCAATCATCCGCATTATTCTTTTTCTTTGCAATAATGTTTTCTAGAAAAGAAATATCAGAAACAGACGGTATTGATTCCCCTTTTTCCCATCTTGATACTGTACGTAACGAAACCGACAACGCATCCGCTATTTCTTGACGAGACAAATACGTTAAAAAATCGCTAATTTTTGTATTCACTTCTTTCATCTTTTCTCCCTAGGACAACTTTTTGACATTTTGTCATATTTTGCCCCCAGCGTCAATAGAAAAAATATCATTTTATCTACATTTGGAAAAATTTTGTCCATTAAAAAAGACACAATATAAAAATTTGATATTTTCACAAAAATGTTACATATTTGATACATAGTATGGTGGTTGATATAAGAGTAAAATGGCGGAAAGGGGCGGAAATCGGGCGAACAATCGGTTTCGGTTCAGACGATTTCTAATCTGTGGATTGCAGGTTCGAGTCCTGCCGGGCGTGCCACAAATTCAAACCGGTCGCCAAGTCCGGTTTTAATTTATTTTTCACTAACCACATGCACCTACGACTATTTCGATACGTGCACATCCATTTGCGGGAACGGAAAGTGTATTTTCTTTTTCGGCAAACGTTTATAAATTTCTTCCAACACATCTCCGCGGGATGGGATGCAATCGGTGGTTTTTGTCCAATACCGCACGGTCAAAACTACCGAACTGTCTGCCAAATTAGCGACCAACACAATCGGTTCCGGATCATGCAAAACGCGCGAATCCGCATGCAATATCGCTAAAATTTCCTTGCGCGCGACATCGATATTATCGCCATAAGAAATGCTGACATCTAAATCCATACGACGCGTATCATTATTTGTCGCATTTATAATTTCACCGTTCGCCAAAGGCCCATTTGGCAAAAGCACAACTTGATTATCAAAAGTATGAATTTCTGTTGTGAAAATCATAATCTTTTTAACAATGCCTGTTTTGCCGGCCGCCGAAGTAATAATGTCGCCAACCTTGAACGGTTTAAGGAACATTATGATAATACCACCGGCAAAGTTCTGCATCGTCCCCGACAGAGCCATACCAACCGCCAACGAAGCCGCACCCAAAACAGCAACAATGGATGTCATTTGCACACCGACCGTCGCCAGTGATATGATTATCACAAACACACGCAGAACAATATTCACAAACGACGATAAAAATGAAATCAATGACGCATCCAGATTTCGTCGCGCCAATGCACGCTTGAACGCATTTGCCAAACGCCGTGCAATCCACATTCCGCCGACCAAAACGACAATCGCTGCAAGCAACTTTAAGCCAAAATCAACCGCCATCCCCGTCAATGATGAAATCATATCCCGCAATTCCAACGCGCTGGCATGAACCTTGTCGGGCACAGCCTGTAAAGCTTCGACTGCATCACCAACAACACCATCAACTATTTCATGTTCCATAATTTTCAATCCTTACATTTCAATATCATCGCATTTTTCGATTGGATCTGATTCGGTGCAATCCGTTTCGCTTTTCGCACCTATGCCCCAAAAACCAGTCCGAATATACGCATTACAATCGCGCGTTATCGTCGAAGTGCAAAGCCGGCAAATTCGTGTATCACGATTAAACGTTGCCCACATTTCACGCGAACCACCGGGAAACTCTACTGTCTTTTTTCCACGCGTTATACTGCCTTTGGACGATGACGCAGTGTGTCCAGCACCCTGGGTCAACAAATTGTTGTTCAGACCCGCACCAATTTCATAACTGATTGCATAAGGCGATGCAAGACTTGTTTGCTCGTCAACAATTCCCTTGCTGCCAACCGGTGTTCCACCCGTTGTTGGCAACATTTGACACATATATTGCGCAATATCCGCCGAAGCATCTTTTGTTGCCTTGGTCAAATATTCGTTATATTTTGCCTGATAATTATTTTGTGCCTGGCGCAGTGCCGCAATGGCAATCTGCATCTTGACCTGGTTCAGCAAATTCGGGAACCGCGCAACCGTTGATTTGTTTTCTTCACCCGTTATTTGTTCCAAACTACGCCCCGAAACGCAATATTGGATTTGCGGATCAGATTCAATCATTTTAATCACATTATTTATATTTCCGGCAACATCACTCAATTCTTGTCGAATAGATGATACGATGCCGTCATAATTTGCAATTTTATTTTTTTCGTTATTTTCTGCTATATTGGCCATATATTCCGTAATATCAATCAATCCAGCAGCAGCATTGCCCGTACCGACCTTTAAAGAACCAAAAGAAATCATACCCGTAATACGATAAACATTTCCGTCTTTTTGGCTGCGCAACGACCCGGTACCGATTGTATCATCGGACGCGAACCGATTGCAATCCGTCGTAGAACCGCAAATTTCGGTCATTTTATCTTCAACCAATTTTTGGCAATTTTCTAATGCTTTATTATCAATGTTCAGATATAAACCAGTAATGATATTATCAATATCATCCATTTTTAATTCGCTGTCATTATCTTTATGATACGCTTTGCACACGGGCAATTTATCCACGTGACACAAACCACGCACAAATTCATAATCCATACCAATACAATTCATAAAGTCTGGTCCACAACGAATTTCATCCATCAGACATTCTTTGACCTCGGTCGTGCAAGCATCGACACGCATTGCCAATAATTTATCGGTCACATAACTCCACAAATTATCACCCGCCATGCGCTCACAGGGTTCAATTTGCACTTTACAAAAATCACGCGCCATCGTCGGTCGCGACAAGCATGCGTCCATTGTCGCAACACCTTTGCTTGCAATATCATCACGACACGCGGTATGCAAACAATTTGTAATATTGGTCAAACAAGATTGCCGCATATTCGATTCTGCACGCAATTCAGCCAATTTCAATGTCGGTGCGGCTTCACGCAAGAATGCCGGCCATACTTCATCACGCACCGCCATACAACTGTCCAGCACGCGTTCACAAATCGTACGTTTAGAATTCAAGCGTTCCATAACCGACGCGGTTATACCATATGTAACGGTTGTTGCAACTTTGTCTCCGGCATAACTATCTTTGACAGATTTATTTTGCATATTTTCCGAAGCGATTGTTGAAACACAATTCACCCAATCCGTTCCACACGCATCCGCGCCCGTCATACACTTTTTAAATTCGACCATACATTCGCCAAGGTTATATTTATTTGCCGCGGCAAAACTTTCCCTGTATGCGTTTCGAACATCAGATTCCGCACTGTTCATCGCAGATTGCGCCGCCGCACGTTGCTGGGCGATGCTGTTTGCAAAGCCACGACAATCAGAATCAATTTGGCGCAAATACATTTGTCTTAAAAGTTTTAAATCTTTGTCGCATTTTGTATCAACAATTGCTTTGCATGTCGCATCCGCCGCATTAAACAACGCCGCACCGGTCTTTGACATAATATCGTCATCATTTTCTTCATCATCAAAATCTAAATTGACTTCGAACAATTTCATCAAATCTTCACGATTTGTTTTTGGATTTTCTTTAATTTTTTGATTTGCATAAACGATGTTACCTTTTTCATCATATTTGCGACCTCCACCAAAGATAATATCCACATTTGCACCGGCTTGAATTTTTTCAACTTCGACTGTTTGTATGCGTTCTGCTTCGGCAACCATTGCATTAATTTCTTCCAATTCGGCTTCATATTTTTCGTTATCATTACTGCAAAGACAACTGCCCCCATTTGCATTTTCCGAAATACAGAACTGGTCCATGCAACCATAATAAGCATCATAACATTCAGCATCATATAAACCAGTTGCCACAGTTTTGTTGCGAACGGTCGTGCCATTTTGAATTGCCGATTGCTTTTTGGCTGTGGTTGCCGCCAAGGCAAGTGTTGGAACCAAAACCGCAATTAAAATATATTGAAATTTTTTCATACTTTAATTCTCCCCGCGACAACCGCCTTCTACATCGCTTACATCAATATCTTCACAAGATTCAATTTCTTGGCAAAAATCTTTTTCTCCACCAGATGCCGCCCCCAGCAAACCTCCGGCTATACCAAACAGTCCGGCACCAATTGCTGTTCCATATCCCGGATAGGCCATTGTTCCAATTGATGCACCACTGGTTATTCCACCAAACGCACCCTTGGCCGCTGATGTCCACTTGGATTCCCCGCCTGTCTCACACACACGTTGCATACGACATACATGGCAATTACACAGCGAAGCTTCAAACGACACACTCTTGATATAAGAATAAGTCGGATTTTCTTCTGTATCATTTGGCTTTGTTTCAACTTTGTACGTTGTCAAGCAAGCGTCCCGAGATTTCACACGCGCATCTGCACGTTTCAATTGCAAAATCTTGGATTCTAAATCTGCCATATACCGATTCTGGGCACCAATTTCTGCAACCATTTTGGTCGCCAAAAACACACTGTCCTTTAAACTTCTGCGCCCAGACCCATTTGGCTGTTGCGCGCTTTTGCACGCCGCTATTGTTGCTTCGTTATCAAAGCGTTTAAAGAACTCGTCAACCGCCTTTTTGCTTTCGGCACGAACACGAACACGCAAATCATCTTCATTTGATGGCAAAGTTCTCAAAGATTCAACTATATCACTCTTTGGCAAACAATTCATATCGGTTCCGCAAACACGCCCCAATTCGTTCGCGAAGTAATTTTTGCAACCTTCTAACATTTGATAATCCATTTGCAACAAGACAGCGCTTACAAGCAAATCAAATTGTTTTTCGTCTTTGCATGACGCAAAGCGCGATTTTGGACACAATGCTGTAATATCCGAAGTCTTTTTCCCAAGACATTCAGGCGCAGTAAAATTTGAACCACATTTGTCACGCAAACATTTATCAATATCATTTTGACAGAAACTTGTCCGCAATTCTGCAAGTTCTGCTTGGACTTCATTTTTTATGCCCGGGATTTTTTCATTACATTCATTTATAATCGGACAAATGTTGGCCGCAACATTTATATTGCTCAAACACGCAGAACTGGTTGCGGCACTGTTTTTGTTATCCAAACCTATCGATGCAGAACAACCCTCTTCCAAACAATTTCTTATTTTGGCTCTGCATGTCATACGCATATGTTCATCAACATACTTTTCGCCTCTGGCCAAGATGTTGTCAATTTCCGCTTTCCAATCATCTAAAACAATGTCTCGAACCGCCATACATTGATCCAATACACTTTCACAGGAATTTGCACGGCGCATCAACAAATCTGCATCCAAACAGTTTTCATAATTAACCCCACAGCCACCTTTATCAGACACACAAACCTTAATTGCGGTCAAACAATCATCACGCCGATACTTATTTGTCACCGCCAACATTTCTGCACGCGCCGAACGTACCGCGGCTTCGGCCGTGCGTTTATTTGACTCTGCCGCCGTTTTTTGTTCGGTCAAATATCCATCAAAAGCCTTACAATCTTTAACTATTTCGCGTTGATACAATCTTTCTTCCATCATTGCGCGATTTTCGTCACATTGTGTCAAGACATATTCGCAACTTTCCGCCGCCAAGGCATAAAGATTGTCACCAATTTCATCATCCGCCGACAAACTTGCACTGCCCGTACCATTTATCCATGCGACCAAATCAATACCGGATGCACGCGAAGATTTTTTCGCCCTATCACTTTCACCAAATTGCACAAATTTTGCTTTTGCACCCAAACGTTCTTTTTCGACACCTTCGGTATAAAGTTTTTCTGCTTCTTGCTGGATCGTTTGTATATCTTGAATCAGTGTTTTTGACTGCTTGATATTATCAGAGCAAGAACAACGCCCACCCTCACTTTCATCTAACTGGCAAAATTCATCCATACATTCGCGATATGCATCACGACACGCATCGGAATCTAATTTAGTTTGCTCAACAACCGACTCTTCTGGCACAAGATTATTTTCCGCAACCGGCACCACCGGTATCGGATTCCGAACCGCCGCTTGGGTCTTTGGAGTCGCCGCCACAGAAGAAGCCGCACCACGAACACCAACGCGCCCCACGCCATCACGCGCCGCAGCAAATGCCAAACACGGCACCAATGCCGCAAAACATAACCATAAAATCTTTCTGTTCATATTTTCACCCCTACATATTCCTTGCAATTTTACCAGAAACCGCCCCAAAGGGCAACAAAAAATTCTTGATTTTTTTTACTTCATAACATATTATTTATTGGCAAAAATCATAAAAGGAAAACATATGGCAAAAGATGATGTTGTTGTTTTTAACGGAACAGTCGAAGATAAATTACCAAACACAATGTTCCGTGTGAAACTGGAAAACGGTCACGAGGTTTTGGCAACCGTGTGCGGCAAAATGCGCAAGGCCCGCATATGGGTCAATGTTGGCGAAAAAGTTCGTGTTGAAATGACACCTTATGATTTGGCCAAAGGTCGTATTACATTTGTTGAACGCAAACGCGCGACCGACGCCCCCGCACAATAAGAAAATTATCCATCACGCAAAGGCTGTATTTTGGATATTCAACATAAATCCAAATATCGTAACAGCCTTGTTTTTATTGCACATTTTGTGGAACAAAAGTATTTTCACCGTATGGGTGATACGCGGTTGGACTTGTGCCAAGTTCCAATTGCACATTCGACCAAGTGATTTGATTAGTGTTAGGGTTGGTGAAAGACATAAGCATCACATGTGCACCTTGTGGAACAATGTATCCTCCATTTGAACAGCCATAATAAGAAATAACTTTTGTCTTATCTGTGATATCTGCTTCATTTGCATAAAAAGCACAGAATCGATGTTTCGCATCTGTTTCACCACTAATATAGTAAGTTTCTCCTGGGGTGACTTTTGCAACAAACACAGGACCAGTATACCACCCTGATGGCGTAAAAGGCGAACTAATCAAATTGTAAGAAGACTGCACATAACTTATGCTAGTGCTTAAATGACCAATATACGGTCCACGAAATAAATTTTTACTGGTTTCACCAACTTGCACTATATCCCACAGATTGCATTTTGGCGGGTTCGCACAGGTAAATTCGCTGTTTATTCCGTTTTGGATTGCGGCATTCGCTGTATCCGCGGTAATCAATGCGCCCGTCTGATCCGCATATGACGCGGTCGTATCATAAATGGCTTTTGCACCGATACCGTCCGGTGATGTGGAATCATAAGTCATAACCGTATTTGTATTATGCACCGGGACCGCATCTTGCCTTGTTGCGGCATTGGTATCGACATAATATTGCGATGTTGATATATTCGTATTTTCTGCATACACGGTCGTAATACCGAATACACACATAATCGCAATTATAATTTTTTTCATGATTTGCCCCCTTGGTTATACAAAAACTCGACTGTCGCAAAGCGACATGTCGGGGTGTTCCTAAAATCACACAAAAGAATGACTCTGTTGGACTTTGGTAAAACCTTTTGTATTTCCAACAGCACCCCGACTTTTGCGTCGGGGAAATTACGCAAATAAAAAGACGCCTTGGCGTCCAATATTGCGCATATGCGACAACATAATATCGCCTTTTGTGTGGGCCTTAGGACAGCCCCGAACCAAATTCCCATTTGGTTCGTTCTTAGAATATCAAAATATGGTCATGTAAAGCAAGAACAAAATTCAAATTCAATGCAATTTTTTATGTGTATCAAACACATCAATACACCGGATAATCACGCAACGGCCCCGACGGACGTTCAAGACCTGATTTAACCCCGCATGCCGACACCAACAATACACACAACAAAAACAAAATTAACTTTTTCATACCACAATTATATCATGCTCACAAAAGATGTCAAACCCATAAACACTACAAAAAGTTGACAAACACATAAACAGGCCCTATAATGACACTGTATACAATATAAAGGATTTTAAAATGCCAGGTAAATCAAAAACAAAATTGATAAATCAACACAAACAAAACATGAAAGAAGAATACGAACTGAATGTACAAGAATTAATGGAATTGATTCCGACTGTATCGGTATGGAAACAAGTTGACGAATTGAAATACGAAGGTAAAGTGCTTTCTCGTTCAATCAAGTGGATTGTTGGCGATTACGCGATTTATTCTGATATGCGTGAAGTCCGTTCAATCGAAGCCGACGACGAAGAATCCCATAAATTCTTTATGAAGAACAAAGATTACAAAGAATTTGTCAAGGCGTGCGACCAAAGACGCAACGAATTATTGAAACAATATGGTATAAAGAAAAAATAACATATCACATAAATCAACACCGCCATCTTGGCGGTGTTTTATTAAAGAAAGGTTGCAATTTTATAAAGATTTGGCATAATTCATTAAAAGGAAGAAAAGTGCAAAAAAACACAAAAACATCTGTAATTTCTAATAAAAGAATTGACAGTTTGGAATTGGCCAAGGCCACCAAAATTATTCTTGATTTGCAACAGAAATTAAAAAAACACATTGATAAAGGGCATGGTCCGTTTTTGGCGGCCGTTTACGATTCTAATGGCAATCTGATTGCACGTGCCGCAAACAGCGTTGTGAATAAATCTTGCAGTAATAATCATGCCGAAATGAACGCAATAAAATTGGCGGAACAAAAACTTGGCACATACGATTTGTCGCCGTATAATTTAAGTATGTATGTAACATCTGAACCGTGCATGATGTGCCTTGGCGCGATTATATGGTCTGGGATACGTGCGATTTATTATGGCGTTCCTTCGGAACGGGTCACAAAAATAACTGGCTTTGACGAAGGTTTCAAACCCAACTGGCAAGCCGAATTTAAAAAACGCGGAATAACCGTATACGGCAAGATTGCACAAGACACAGGTGAACAGGTTTTAAAAGATTATGTATCAAACGGTCACACGATTTACAAACCCGGGAAATGACTGTTTTTATGTAATTCACGCATCAATGAAGCCAAAGAATTGTTATTTGGACAAGAAATCAAGACGCTTTTGAAAAAGAACACTCACGCACCCTCCTGTTGACACTTATGTCTTTTGTGTTATATTATCGACAACCATACAAGAAAAATCAAATTGACAGTTCAAATAGATTTTTACAAGGCTTTGTACGACATGAAATATCATGATTCCACAAGAAATGTAACCTTTGGTTCGTATTCGCCGACCTATCTTATCGCCACAGATAAAGATGCAAACGCGGACGTATATTTATGCGCAGAATAAATGGCAATTATCAATTAGTCGACATATGCAAAAAACATAGAAAAACAATCAAACGATTTAGTTTTTATTAATCGTTGGGAATGGATGGTTTTATTAAAGTGCAGATAAATGAAACAATTTAAAAAATTCGCAAAACAAAACCCCAAACGACGGGGTTTTATATAGATTTTTTTATTTTATTTATAAAATTGTTCCAAAAACGATTAAAAACATACAAATCTGTTTCAGGATTTTTTGCTATTGAACACATATCCCAATCCAGAATACCGATGATATTCATATTGTCATCAAACAAAAAATTCGTTTCATTTAAATCAAAATGCGCAAGTACCATATGCGGTTCAAGAATAACTGGTTCGGTTGCACGTTTGGGTTGTAATCCTTGGAAAAAGTTTTTGTAATTCGGGATATCCGTAATTTTTATACTCTGAATTTCTGTAACAATGTCAGTAACTTGTTTTTTTATCTTTTTTTCGTTTTTTAATATTGTTGCTTTATCAAAAGTATAAATGCCACGCCCAGGGATCTTTTCGCTGACATACATCGCCATCTTATCGTCCGCATATACCGTTGGTATACGAACGCTTATACGTTTTTGAAGAAATTCTATTAAATTCTGATAACTTTTCACACGTTCTGGTGTTATGTTACGAAACACTTTTACATAATACTTATCATTCACCATACAACACACGCGATTTAGTGTTACTTGACGTATGAATTTTACACTTTTAACCGGTTCATGATAGACTCTTTTGATAAAACGTTTGATGCGCGGAGTGTACAATATCACATTAACATTACCACGAACGCGAGAACGACGTTCGCTGCCCGGAACAAAAATCGCTAAAAAATTGCCCATATAAAATGGTATTTTACTCACGCTTTACCACCCATTTTTTTCAGACCAATGCTATCAATTTTTTGTAACAAAATCAAGACAATATTCCTATAAGCATAGGCATAACTGTTTTTTGACAATATAAAAAACAAACCATATCCAGATCAGATTTTTTTCTGACCAAAATCGCTTATTTTGATTTTTTGATGGCGACTTGTGCAAATCATGAACAGATAAAATCAAAGATTTATTGCGGTTTGGGGAAAGAAATAAAAACATTTCTACAAATTCTGTAATATAACGAATTATGAATTTATGTTTTTATCAAAATCGTCTTTAAATTCTTTTATCGTTTTATATCTATTGTTTTTATTGTAAGCAGTTGCTTTTAGTAAGACATTATAAACATTTTTATTTAGTTCGAATTCTTCTAATTTATTGGGTATAAAACATCCCTTGTTATACCTTTCTTGTATGTTTGAAGTATTGCTAAACATATCAAATATAATTGCACCCAATGTAAATAATGATGTTTGTTCGTCTATTACTGCACCTAATTCGTTTTCTTCGGGGGCTTTTAATCTTTTGGTTCCAAAATAACCCGTTCCTAAATCATTTATCGTTGGCATTTTCCTAAATAAATCTATATCACAAAAAGTGACTTCATCATTTTCAAAATCGTAAATTATACTACTGTCGTAAAAATCTACGGCAACATATCCAGCATCAATAAATGATTCAAAAAATGAAAATAATTTATCTGCAACCTTTAATCTTTTTTCTATTGGTAATGATTTAAATCTCATCATAGGGGTTATTTCTTTGGTTTTTTCATATCTATCAAAATTCCAATGGTCAAATAAACATTCGCCTTCGGCATATTCATAAATTACAACATAAAATTCTTTATATTCAAAAGCGTCTACCAACTTAATCAAATTTTCATGTTTCACATCTTTATATTTTACTGCTGCTTCTTTTAATAATTTGATTGATTCTTCTTCGCTTATTTCGGCATTAACTGTTTTTGCACCAGCAATCTTAAAAAAATATTTCTTACTATTCTTTTTTACACCAAATGATATACATCCGCTGCCTGTTTCATCTATGACACTGAATACAGTTCCATAATTATTTAGCCAAGAAAAATCCTGATATTCTTTTAATTTAAATTCTATTCCATCTATAACTTGTTTAATCATATTGGCCTCTATAAATGTTTTATATAAACTCTGGTTGGTTTACCTTCGCGATTGTTCATGGTTTTCCAGAACACGAAACCATATTTTTCATATAGACCTATATGGTCAGTAGATATATATACTTTTTCGACATTGGCAGATTTTAGTGTATCGCAAACATGATTAATCAACTTGCCAATGTTGTTATTACCACGATATTTTGGAAAAGTATACGCAAAACCAATCCATGGGGATAATTCAGGTGCAACGATTTCATCTTGTTCTGCTAATATTGCAAAAGAAGCCAAATTATCGCCATCTGTAAGTAAAAAAATCTCTGTTGATTCCCCACATACTTGTTTCAATTTGTCGGTATTTAACCATGAATACAAAAGTTTTGCCGCAGACCAATCACCTTTACCTATCTCGTTTTTCCAGTGCTCTTGATTTTTGGATTGATAATATTTAATAATCTGCATCCGTTAGCCTTTCAATTTATCTTTAATGTTAATTATATCATAAAAAGTTCGCGAATCACCAAAAAGGTGTCTGTTTTTACTACCCAACTTACGAACTCGTGAAAGTATTGAAATACTAACAAAAAAACCGCGAGAATGCGGTTTTATCAATCTTGGCAGCCCTACTCGGATTTGTTCGCATTGCTCACCACACGTAAGGTTCAAACGGCGCGCAGCGCGCTTGTTTTCACCAACTATCGTGTGAACCGCGGTTCAAACCGGTGGGGCGCAGGCAAAATAAAACGACCACCTTTTGGTGGTCTTTTTATTTTGGCAGGGCCATCTGTGCAATTCACGAACTGATGAAATCAAAGATTTGCTGCAGTTTGGGAAAGAAATTAAGGTGTTTTTTTACAACTTGCAATTCTGAATTATTCATATACAATGCCGTAAAAAGGATAAGAATAATGGCAATTCCAAACACAGAATATATCACTATAAATAAAGATGGTATTTTTATTGGTGGCAAACCTGCAAAAACATATCGTTGTCATAATATTTATCTTCTAGAAGATACAAACGAAGGGTTTGCACGTTTACAGGCCAAGAATTCTAATTTAATGGAACTTCACGCGATGACATCAAAAACTATCGGCAAATATTGCACGCCTGGCAATCCAGTTGCCCAACATGGTCCAACAGCATGGGGGCGGGCTAAATTTGTTGATGGGCACATGGGCCCTTGGGTCTTTATAGAAACACGTGAACATATGTATGGTAAAAACAAAATAAATGAAGATTATGCTGCGCAAGAATGTGCCGAGTTTTGCGCATACAATTGTGTTAAATATGCTGATAAAAATGCATATTTTTATGCACAATTGTTTGATATAAACAACAGCTTGAGCCAAACATTACAAATAATGCAGTTGTCTAAATTACCAGTATATAAAACCCTTTTGAATGGTTATGAAGTTCTTATTAAAAAGGCAACTGAGAAGACAAAATAGTAAAATCCATTCAATCACAAAAGTTCGTAAGTGATCAAAACGGTGGCTGTTTTTGATACACAACTTACGAACTTGTGAAAGTATTGGAAAACAAAGAAAAATCGGGCATAAAACCCGATTTGTTTATTTTGGCAGCCCTACTCGGATTTGAACCGGGATTCTCGCCTTGAAAGGGCGGTGTCCTAACCATTAGACGATAGGGCCAAAACGAACATAAAAAACTGGCGGGATTGACGGGGCTCGAACCCGCGACCTTCTGCGTGACAGGCAGACGCTCTAAACCAGCTGAGCTACAACCCCAATGCCGTGCCGTTATATTATAACCATAAAACAAGAAAATCAAGTTTTTTTTATAAAAAAAAATTATATAAACCTTTTTTGCTTTTTTTCCGGTCACATATCAAGGTTTTTATACAGAAAATCCTCTTTTTATTTTCATATTGTATTTTTTTTATTCAGTGTTATGATTGCATCTGCTTAACCAAAAAAAAACAAAAGGAAAGAAAAAATGGGAAAATTAAAAGTTGCAATAAATGGTTTCGGACGCATTGGGCGTTTGGTGCTGCGCGCGGCACTGGAATCGGGGCGCGATGACATTGAATTTGTTGCGGTGAATGATTTGGCCCCCGCAGAGCAAAATGCATATCTTTTGGAATACGATTCTGTGCATGGCAAGTTGCCTATGCCCGTAAAATTAGAAGGTGATACCATCATCGTCGGCAATCAACGTATTAAATGTATCGCCGAAAAAGACCCGACAAAATTGCCTTGGCGCGAATTAGGGGTTGATTTGGTTATGGAATGCACCGGACTGTTCACTGCGGCGGACAAAGCACGCGTGCACATTGAATGTGGTGCAAAACGAGTTTTAGTTTCTGCGCCTTCGGCGGGTGCGGACAAAACGATCGTCTTTGGCGTCAACCAAGATACATTGACTCCAAATGATATTATCGTTTCTAATGCTTCGTGCACAACAAACTGCCTTGCCCCAGTGGTGGCGGTTTTAGACGACAAATTCGGGATTGAATCAGGTTGGATGACAACGGTGCATGCATATACCGGTGACCAACAGTTATTGGATAAAAATCACAAAGATTTTCGGCGTGCGCGTGCGGCGGGATTGTCCATGATTCCAACAAGCACTGGCGCTGCAAAAGCAATTGGTTTAGTATTGCCAAAAATTGCCGGCAAACTGGACGGAATTGCTATTCGCGTTCCAACCCCGGATGTGTCGGTCGTAGAATTGGTCGTGAATTTGGCACGTTCGACAACCGCCGAAGAAATAAATGCGGCGATGCGGGCGGCGTCTTCGAAAACATTTGGATATAATGAATTGCCGTTGGTGTCTGTGGACTTTACGCATGACGCGCACAGTTCCATTTTTGACGCAAGCCAAACACATGTCTTGAACGGCACTTTGGCACATGTGACGGCATGGTATGACAACGAATGGGGCTTTTCAAATCGTATGAGCGACACCGCCGTTGCCATGGGAAAACTTATATAATAAAAAGCAAAAGGATAAAAATATGAAGGACACACAAAATCCAAAACCAAATAATGACTTGTCTATCGAACAACTGATGCGTCGCGGATGTTTGACATTTGTGTTTGCATTTATTCTTATGGGGATTGTTGGAACATCACTCTATATCAGCAAAAGAAAAGCGCGCGCAACCATCAAAGATGCTCACGCCAAAATAGAGCAAACAACACAAAAACGCAACGCATACATGATGGGCGATTTTGTACGCAATAACGAAGCGGCACACGAATACCGCGATTCATTGAATACCGTGAATTGGAATTTATACAATATTGCCGCAGAAAAGTATTTTGATCGTATTGATAAACACTATACTTTGGCGCAATTCTTTAACGCGCGCGATATTGCGTTACTAAACAAGTCTTTTAGACCTTATATGGAAAGCATGGCGGGCGAATCGAGTTTTGAATATAAATTTGTCAAATCTAACATGCCGTTGCACGCCAATACCACACTCAGCACATTTTTGGATATAATTGGTGTGTTACATGTTGATGATCCCGCTTTATCCAAAATGGGTGTACTTATAGAGGACGGCTGTCTTTATATGTTCACAGATAAACGTCGCCAAAATTTATTTGATTCGTTCGTTAACGATTATTATGCGGGTATGATGAATGAATATGGTCCGAACTTTAAAATCCGTGAATTTGCCAATATTCGTAATGAATACACGCGAAACACGCAAAACATAGACAGCCTTAATAACACTATTTATGCCAGCGATTCAGTGATAAACGCAAAATTAAAGGGTTTTGATCACGAAATTGATAGTTTTAACAAAATGATTATCACCGCCCAACAAAAGTTATCACGATAAATATAAAAAACAAGGTGCGTTGCATTTGTTACCGTGAACCGAAAACATCTGGGCGCACCTTGTTTTATTGCACATTTTGTGGAATATAAAGGTTTTGATACGGTTCGTATGCCGTCGCGGTGTCACCTTCTTCCATTTGATAGTTGGATATAGTCAAACTAGCTTTAGCAGCTGCGGCAGTTCCGCTATTTCCAGCAAAATAAACATAGTATTTCGCGTTGTTTTCTGTTGTAAATGTAAATGTCACAGGCGTATTGCCACTGCGGCCATAGATGTTAACCCACATATAATTTGCTCCATTTGGTATAATAACTCCCCCATCAGGTAAAATACCACGTATATAGTAATAAAAAGTATTTGTGTATATTAAATCGGCAGAAAGGGTATATGTTTTTCCGTTTTCTGTTGGTAATATTTTAGCGTTATTTACTGTCACTCCATAAACTGTAGCGTCACCATATGTTGAATTATCCATAAAAGATGGATCAAGTAAATTTTTCCCTGCCGCGTGCGGGGTGGGATTATTTTGTTGATAAATTCCTGCAAAATTCCAAAGGTTGCACTTTGGTGGGTTTGCACAGGTAAATTCGCCGTTTATTCCATTTTGAATTGCCGCGTTCGCGGTATCCGCCGTAATCAATGCAGACTTTTGTTCACTGTATGCGGCGGTCGTATCATAAATTGCTTTTGTGCCGATTCCGTCCGATGATGTGGAATCATAGGTCATAACAGTATTTGCATTGTTTGCCGGAACCGCGTCTTGCCTTGTCGCGGTGGCTGTATCTACATAATATTGCGATGTCGATATATTCGCATTTTCTGCATATGCGGTTGTGATATTAAACACACACATAATTGCGATTATAGTTTTTTTCATGGTTTCCAGCCCCTTTGTTTTTCCTTTCTTTTGTTATTAAATGAATTAAAACCGCCACAAAGACGGTTGGATGTTAACTACAATCTGAAGAAATTGTGTGCTTATTCAATATATTCGCAACCATCCAACCATTCAGTTGGATAAATATCTCCAGAAAGGTAGTTACACCCTGCCGACAGAACACCCGTCGACGTGAAAAGTTTATCAAAATTCGCCAGATTCGGTCAAGTATTTTTTAATATATCAATCTGGTATATTTTTTTATCACAAAGACCGCCATAAAACCGGCGGTCTTTAAAAACAATCTTACTGCACCAGTCAACCACTTAGTGCGGCATTTTTGATTCTGTCATTTCCACATGTTTACGCAATTTAGGATCATACTTGCGACGTTTAACCTTACCCACAGCGGTTTTTGTGTTCTTTTTCACAGTATAATACGTACCCGTGTCTTTATTCATCAGACGGATAACTTCTTTGCTGCCTTTTTTAGATGCCATTTTTTCACCTTTTGTTACTTATGCCAGACGCGATTTTAGGTTATTTTTTAGTGGAAATCAAGTTTTTTTTATCATAATATTTACTTGTTTGGGTTCGTGGCGAAATTGGTAGACGCGCTGGATTTAGGTTCCAGTGGGGCAACCCATGGGGGTTCAAATCCCCCCGAACCCACCAAATTTGTCTGTATCACACTAATTTATTGAAAATTGGGTTGCATTTAAAAATACTGTTGGGGCAAATAACCTCGCACACCAAACATAACTTTTTTTTATTAAAAAATATGGTTGAAAAAATCATCAATTTGTTTTACATTTAAAATCATGATTTATGGGTTGATTTTTTCGAGGTATGTTAGACCAAGTGCAAAGTATATGTATGCAATCACAAAAAAATCAAATGTGATTGCTTCAACGAATAAAAGGTTTTTATTCCAAATAAGTTAAAGGAACACAAAACACAGGTTTTACCATAAAAAGGATTTTACATGTTTAACATATTTAATCGAAATAAATTTACCGACATAATTCCCAAAAAACGAAATGTCTTGTTATTAGAAACAAATGGTTGCCATGGCGAGGTTATCGGTGCATACGTTCAATACTTTCAAGAATTACATTTCAATATTTACATCTTAACAACAGATACTATTCATAAAGAAAACCCATTCGTTCGCCAGAAAGTTGAAAACACATTTTATTGTAAATTCAGGTCGTTTAAAAAATTATTATGTGAAAAACAGTTAAATAAATACGAACGAATTTTTGTCATGTCTTCTGTTTGTTATACTGGTGGCGAAATCCCAGTAACAGATTTATTTGCGGATTTAAAAAAACATAAATCTGTATTTTATGTTCATCATGATTTGGCATATATAAATATGCATTACAGCGATATCAAACCAAAGCATAATATTATGTTGGGACATTTCCCAAATACAGTTTTTATAAACCCACATTTGTTTGGAAAATATACTATCCCTGAAAAATTACAAGAAACAATATTTGTTTGCGTTGGTGGTATAAACCCAAAACGGAAAAACCATAAATTACTGTTGGACACAATGCAAAAACTGCACGATAACAATTATAAATTTATGGTATATATTATCGGCAGTGGTTCACTTAAACACATACCCAAAAGTATCAAACCAAACATCAAAGTATTAGGTCATCTGGATTATGGTCAACTGTATGATTTTGTTGAAAAATCACATTATTTTATAACATTACTGAACGATGCAAATCCATACCATGAATGTTATATAAAAAACCAAGTCACGGGATCTGCACAATTAATTTATGGTTTTGCAAAAGTGCCTGTGATACACAAAAAATTCGCGGCATTTTATTCTTTTGACGATAATAATGCGATTGTTTACGATACGTTATACCAAGGAATGGAACAAGCGATATTGCAAAACAACAATGATTATAAGAAAAAAGTTTTAAACCTTAAACAAACCGCCAAACAAATAAAACAAGAATCAATGGATAATTTAAAGGATATTTTAAATGCCTAAAAAAACTCCACGTGTATCAGTATTAACACCAATTTACAACACAAATCCCGCGCATTTACGCGAAATGATTGAGTCTATTTTGAATCAAACATTTAAAGATTTTGAATTTTTAATTTTAAATGACAGCCCCGATAACAAAGAACTCGAAAAAATTGTATTGGAATATGCCAAACATGACAAGCGTATAAAATATTTAAAAAACGAAAAAAATATGGGTATTTCATTATCCAGAAACAAATTATTAGATATGGCAAAGGGTGAATATTTGGCTATATTTGATCATGATGATATTTCATTGCCGGAAAGATTGGAAAAACAGGTTGAATATCTGGATAAAAATTTAGAAGTAGGGCTTGTTTCTGCGTGGTCGCATGTTTTTGGTGTAAATGATTTTATTTCTAAAAGTCCGGAATATGATCGTGATATAAAAATAGAATTAACGGGACATTGTTGTATTGTACATTCAGCGTGTATGTTTAGAAAATCTGTTTTACAAGAAAACGGTATTAAATATGAAAATTTTTACAGTCCTGCCGAAGATTATCGTATTTTTGGTAAATTAATGGATGTCACACATTTTTATATTATACCAGAGGTTTTGTTAAAATATCGTGATTTCCAAGATAATACAACAACACGAAACAGACAAAGATTAGATTACGCGCATGATTTAGTAAAAATGGAAATCTGTGAAAAACATCCTGTTTTGGCTTCCCAGAATCAAGATTCAAAATGTAAAATATTACTGTTTGGAATCATTCCTTTGATAAAGTTAAAAAGAAAATGGTTTTTACTTTTTGGTTTTATCCCGTTATTAAAGTTAAAATAATTTAAAATTAAATGGAAATAAAAATGCCAAAAGTATCAGTATTAACACCAATTTATAATACAAATCCAAAACATCTTCGTGAATGTATTGAAAGTATATTAAATCAAACATTTACTGATTTTGAATTTCTTATATTAAACGATAGTCCAGATAATAAAGAAATAGAAAAAATAGTAAAAGAATACGCATCAAAAGATAAGCGTATAAAATATTCAAAAAATGATAAAAATATGGGCATCACGCCAAGCCGTAATAAATTATTAAAAATGGCAAAGGGTGAATATCTGGCTATATTTGATCATGATGATATTTCGGTACCAGAAAGATTAGAAAAACAGGTTGAATATCTTGATAAAAATCCATATTGTGGCGCTGTTTCTGGTTGGTTGGAATATTTTGGTGATGCTAATAATATTCAAAAAAACCCAGAAACTGATACTGAAATAAAAGTAAATTTAACTTTTTATTGTTGTTTTGCTCACACGTCCGCAATGATAAGAAAATCTGTTTTAACCGAAAATAATATTGAATACGAAGAATATTATACACCGGCGGAAGATTATCAATTATGGAATCGTTTGATGGACGTAACGCATTTCTATAATATTCAACAGGTGTTGGTAAAATATCGCTGGAATAACAATAATACAAGTATAAAAGACGGAAAAAACCAAATAAACAATGGTAAAAATATACAGTTACAAATCGCGAATAAATATCCTGCGTTTTATGAACAGGCAAAACATGAAAAATTAAAGATATATTTTGTGTTGTATTTGTTTGGTTTTATACCGTTTTTGAAAATAAAAGATAACAAAGTTTTTCTTTTTGAAATTATCCCAATTTTTAAAACAAAGAAAAGGTGGTATTATGAAAACAGATAATATAAATGTTTTTATGGCATCTGATGAAAATTATGCATCTATTACAGATGTGGCGATTATAAGCATACTTGAAAATACAAAATCAAAAGTGAATCTGTTTTTAATAAATAACGCAATAAGTGAAGAAAGTTGCAAAAAAATAAAAAACACTGTTTCAAAATATAAAAATGCAAAACTAGAATTTTTGAATATTGATATAAATAAATATTTTTCTGGGTTTAAAACATGGCAACATGTATCAATAACCGGATTTGCACGACTTTTAATTCCATGGTTAAAACCAGAATTGAATCGTGCATTATACATCGATGGCGATGTTATCTTTATGGATGATATATCAAAACTGTATTCTCAAAATTTGGGTAAATTTGCAATAGGCGCAGCAAGGGCACTTGAAATAGGCGGTGATTTAAAAAAGAAATTTTATTCTTTGTTGGATCTTGATAAAAATCATATTTATTTTAATTCAGGTGTTTTAGTAATAGATTGTAAAAAATTACGTTCTGATAAAAATTTACCAGATGGATTTTTTGAAATAGAACAAAAATATCCAAATCATTTATGTGCAGATCAGGATATTTTAAATAAATATTTTGAAAATAATTATAAAAGACTGGATCAGAAATTTAATATGACATCGTGCAAAGCGAACGATTTTGAAAATCAAGATGAATATAACAAATCAATTTCTGATATGGTTATTCGTCATTTTATTGGTCCAGATAAACCAAATAACAGTATAAATTCAATGTCTACGGATCATTTACCAAGTTATTATAAGTTTTGGCAATACGCACAAAAATCAGAATTTTTTGGTGATTTTATAATAAAATTATTTAGAAAATACGGATACGAACAACGAAAAAAATGGGTTAATCTGTTTGGTTTTATCCCGTTTTTGAAACTAAAAAATAATAAAGTTTTCCTTTTTGGAATATTGCCTGTATTTACATTAAAGGATTGTTAGGATATGTCTTTACGTAATTTTTTACAAAATATTGTTTTTTTAAGAAAAAAGAACCTTGGGGACTTTTTTTGTGATGATAGCTTTTCCAAATTTTACGACGATTTGTTGGATAATATGAAATATGAGTTGTTTGACAATGCGCCATGGAAACCAAAAATAAAAACTGTACAAGAATCGATTGATGACATTTTAAAACACCATTATTCTATCGCAAGATTTGGCGATGGCGAGTTTCAATTAATGGCTGGGAACAGCATACCTTTTCAAAAGCACAGCAAAAAATTACAACAACGATTGATAGAAGTTTTTAATTCTAATTTTAGCAAGTTAAAAATTGCTATCGTCAGGGCTATGTGGTTTGATAAGTCGAATTTGTCCGATATAAACAAAAATTTCTGGCGACGTTATGGCCCCGCATTTAGAAAACAAATTATGCCATACATTGACATGAATAAAACTTATTATGCTGCAGAAATGACGTTGGCTTATACATATTTTAAAAATTATGACACATATAATTATTTTGCAAAAATCCGTAAGTTATGGAACAACAAAGATATTGTTATTGTATGCGGAAAATCTGTGTTTGATAATATAGAAAATAATATTTTTGATAATGCAAAATCTGTTGATTATATTTATACCAAGGCAACAAATGCCTTTGATGAATATGATAGTTTATTATCACAAATCAAAAAACAAAATAAAAACAAAATAATAATTGCTATCTGTGGTCCAACCGCCAAAGTGTTGACTTATGATTTAACAAAAGCTGGTTATTGGGCTTTGGATATGGGGCATATCGCAAAATCGTACGATTGGTATAAAAAGAAACTGCGTGCGGACGATATGAAATCTGCAATAAACTTTTTTAACCCGGATTGAAAAAAATGAAACAAAAATATGACATTATTTATTCAATTGGTCGCGACTGCGCATGCGCTATGTATATGAAATATTCAAATTTGCGTGCATGTTCTGGACCGTTTGATTGGTTGACCAATGCCGATTTTGAAACACGTATTGATTTGATAGTAAATGACTTCCAGGATTTTATTAATCAAACAGATATTAGGCCTTTGGCCAAAGACCCCAACATGCACAATGACGACACTTGCGATTATTATCAAAATATTCGTAATGGTTTTTATTATTATCATGATTTTCCGGTGGGTATTGCACTTTCCAAATCTTTTCCGTCTGTGTCGGCAAAATATATGCGCCGTATAAAAAGGTTTTATGATAACATAAACAAACATAAGCGCGTTTTATTAATATGGTTTTCTCATTATCATAATACATCTGACGATGTTTTATTAGATGCCAGCAAACGTATTTGTAAAAAATTTGGTAAAAACATTGACTTATTGATCATAGAACATGCCGATAATATTATTAAGCCAATTAAAAGACAAATTGCTGACAATATAACAAAATATAATGTTCATACAATGGAAATTGATGAAAATGGTTATCCAACAACCCAAGGGCATCAAGAACGTGTTTTGCCGATATTTGAACAATATAAATTAAAAAAGTCTGGTCGCAAATTATTTTTAAGAATCGTATCGGATATAGTTGTGTTGTTTTTACCTTTTAGCAAACATCGTGGAAAAATCAAACACTATATCAGGGACGAAATGTAAAGAAAAATAATCCCCCCAAAAAAAGTATCTGTGATAACGCCTGCATATAATTCTGAAAAATATGTTGGCAAAGCCATCGAGTCCATATTAAATCAAACCTTTACTGATTTTGAATTTATTATTCTAAACGATGGCTCAACGGACGGCACCCCAAAAAATCGTCAAAGAATATTTACATGCAGAAGATTATGATTTTTATTCACGTTTTTGCAGATATTCTGAAATTCATAACATTCAAGAAATTTTATATTTATACCGTATTCATGGTAATAATGTATCTGTGAAACATGCTTCGATTCAATCGCGAAATTCTGAAAAAGTTCGGCAAGATATATTAAATTTTTTAACACATGACCATATAACACAATTTGTTTAATATTCTTCCAATATTAAAAATAAAGAAATAGACAAACAAAATAAAACCACAAGAAATATAGTATTAAATAAATCGCCCTTATTGGCGGGTTTGTCTATCTTGGTTGCTCGGTGTGCAATTCTCGAGTTTATCTCCAATTATGTATTTCCTGGCTGTAATACATTATTTGCTTTTTCTTCATTTTCGCATAGGCTACTTCACATTGAGTTACTTCATCAACGACACCATTTGTATCCATAACTAATATTGCCGACGATAAATTTATCTTCATACGTTGTGCATCAACTAAATGACCTATGTCTGAGGCTGTACCCCCCCACAGGTGGATGTTTTATAAACGGAATAACTGGTGTTAAAACACAATATTTCCCAGAACAAGTCATTCGTTCGGCAAGATATGTGATTTCTGATTCCCACTTAAACGGGTCACCACATATTGTTATTATTGTCATTGTCATAATTTTTCCTTTGTTGGGCACATTGTAATATAGTTATTTGTAAATACAATAATTTTTTATTTTTATTTTAAAGTTGGTTCGAAAGTGTGTTTAAAAAGATAAAAAATCGAAATTTGACTTTCGAACTCGTGAAACTATTGGAAAATATTGGGATAGAAGTCTCTGGAATGCGCACGAGACCTTGATAAATTATTTCCAAAAATGTCTTTTTGCGAACGCGTACCCCGAACCTGTTTTAAGATATTGTTCAAATTCTAATGCCGCGTCTTTTGAAGTAAAAGCAAAATAATTTACCAAAATCCAAGGTCTGTATTTTGCTGTATGTGTTGAATATCCAGCATTATGTTGCTTTAGTCGCTTTTTCAAATCGTCTGTTTGACCTATATATTTTTGTTCTGGGTGAGAAATACTTTTTATAAGATAAACATAAAACATTTGATTTTTATTCCAGTCCGCCTACGCCAAGGCTACGATGGACACTACTTCGTGATAACTGCTCCGTCCGTGTGGCCTGCCACACGAAGCGTCGCAGACGCGAAGTGTGGTTGGGGCAGCTGGATTCGAACCAACACTAACGGAGTCAGAGTCCGGTGTTCTACCATTAAACTATGCCCCAAGGCGGACAGATTATATACCGCCCTATTCTGTTTTGCAATATTTTTTTTATGGCTTTGTTCATACCGTTAACCCAACCTGCGCCACAGCGAATTCGTTCCTGTGGTTGTGCAATGCGTAAATCAATATAATTCAAGCATCAAACAAAAAAAGGATACAAAATGCAAACAAAATCTATGTTCTCTATTCTGGCAATATGTGCCGCGGCGGCCGCTACCGCGCCCGCAGACGCATGCACAGGCATCACTCTGCGCGCAGCCGACAATTCTGTCATCGCCGCACGCACTGTGGATTGGTCTGGATCCGAAATGAACAATATATATGTCATCGTTCCGCGTGGTTATACCGAACAATCACTTTTACCCGATGGGACAATGGGTGGAATGACCTTTACCGCGAAATACGGATTTGTCGGACTGGGCATGGAAAAACCGCAATTCGTCGTTGATGGAACAAACGAAGCAGGATTGTCTGTGGGCCTGTTCTATTTTCCGGACTATGGCAAATACCGTGCATACACCCCCGATGCGCACGCATATGAATTAGCAGACTTCCAAGTTGTATCGTGGATACTGTCACAATTTTCAACCATAGACGAAGTCAAAGCTGCAATTGACAATGTCCGCGTCATCAACATAGATCCAACCGCATCGACCGTTCATTGGCGCATAGTCGAACCGAACGGGCGCGCGGTTGTCATGGAAATCATCGATGGCGTTCCGCAATTCTATGAAGACCCAATTGGCATCATCGCGAATTCGCCGAACTTTGAATGGCACATGACGAATTTGAATAACTATGTGAACCTGACCCCCGGCACAGTCGCACCGACAGCGTTTGGTCCGATTAAACTGCGATCACTAAGCCACGGCACAGGTCTGTTGGGGTTGCCAGGTGATTTTTCTTCGCCGTCCCGATTCGTTCGCGCCGCGTTCTTTAAGACTTATTCCATAGAACAGCCAAACGGTGGCGAGGCGGTAAAACAAGCGTTTCATATACTGAACAATATGGATGTCCCGTTTGGCACGACCCAGGCCGCCAAAGCGGGAAAATTTGAAATGCCGTCCGCGACTCAGTGGACCATTGCAACCGACATTACGAATCGCCAAATTTATTATCATACGATGTTCAATCGCGCACTGCGCCATATTGATATGAACGATATAGACTTTGCGACCGTGCCGTTCCAGTATCATCCATTGGACATGACCCGCGACGAAACTGTGTTCGATGTACGCATAGAGAAATAAAGTGCACTAACATTTGCCTTTTGGAAAAATGGGTCTATAATCGGTTCGGTTTAACACAAAAGGAGATGTTATGAAAATAAAACCATTTGCGGGCGTGCGCCCACCGCGCGAACTGGCGGCCGAAGTTGCTTCACGTCCATACGATGTTTTGAACTCGGTCGAAGCCAAAGCCGAGGCTGGCGAAAAATCGCTGTTGCATATTATTAAACCAGAAATCGATTTTGACCCGATTGCCGATGAGCATTCGCAACCCGTCTATGACAAAGCCGTTGAAAACTTCAAACTGTGGCAGGACCGCGGTTGGCTGCGCCAAGACGATAAAGAAATGTATTACATCTATGCCCAAACTATGGACGGCCGGACCCAATATGGTTTGGTCGCGGCGGCAAATGTAGATGACTATATGACCGGGAAAATTAAAAAGCACGAATTGACCCGCAAAGACAAAGAAGACGACCGTATGATTCACGTTCGTATTCAAAACGCGAATATCGAACCGGTGTTCTTTGCGTACCCGGATGTTCCGGAAATGAACGAAATCGTTGAAAAGCTTTATTTTGAATATGTAAGATAATTTAAAGAAGACAGAGGATTAGCCCTCTGTCTTCTTTTAGAGTTAAGAGTTGAGAGTTAAGAGTTGAGATGAGGGGAGCTTTGCTCCGATTATATACGTGTCAG
>JAZLAT010000017.1:0-112179 GCA_045613345.1 Candidatus Enterousia sp. | reverse complement strand
GGGATGTAACCCTTTGATACCGTGGATCCGGGTCAGCATAGGCAACGGACACCGCCACAATTCCCGCCATCGGCACAAATAATTTTTTATTTATCATCTTTTCTCCTTTCGTTTTTTATTGCAACAAATTAAAACCACCGATGTTTGTCGGATGGTTGGAGGTTCAAGACAATTCGAGCTGAAATTGTGTGCTTATTTTGAATGGGTTACCCCATCATTATTCGGCATCCCTCCAACCGGGTTGGTTGGAGTAACTTTTCATCCAGAAATGGACGCAGCTCTTACGGGTCTTGACACCCCATCGATGGAATACCCACCGACAGAATTATCTTAGCAAATAATCAGAATAAAAAACAAGTGAAATTTTTTCGATAGGCAATATAAATTTGACAAGGCAATTCGCCATATTATAATTGCGATATTATGGGAAAAGATAAAAATATTGTTCAAGTTGGTGTAGCATCGTGGATTTTTAATCCCGATGAAGAAGTTTTATTGGGACGACGCATTGGATCGCATGGTGCAATGACGTGGGCACCGCCCGGTGGACATATGGAATTCGGCGAAAGCCCGATTGAAACTGTGCTTCGTGAAACCGCCGAAGAAACAGGGATTATTTTGTTGCCATTGGATATTCATATTGTTGGTATTACCAATGATGTTTTCGATTTGGAAAATCGGCATTATGTAACAATACATTGTGTAACTGGATTGGATTTTGGCGCAAATCCCAAAATTATGGAACCAAAAAAATGTGCCGAATGGCGTTGGTTTGGTCTAAGCCAAATGCCACAAAACATGTTTTTGCCGGCGGCAAAGTTTGTGAAATATGTAATTGCAAATACAAAATAAAAAAACGGCGGATAAACCGCCATTTCTTAATTTCCACCTTGGGAAGGTTGCGGAATATAAACACCATTGCTTGTGTCATTTATTTGCCAAAGCCAACAGTCACTTGATTGTCCGGGTATATTGCTGTATGTGTGACATGTCACATGGCTGTTCAATCCTTGTTGAATTGCGCCGTTCACGGTTTGTGCTTCTATCAAAGCCGCCTGTTGACCGCTGTATGCCGCGTTTTCACTGTATATCGCCTTGGCACCCAAAGTTCCAGCGGTTGTTGTATAGGTTGCAACCTTGCCATTGTCGGCGGCACGGTCGATTATCGGTTGTTTTCCGGCAAGTTCACCGTCAACATACAGTTTAGAAGTGACAATGTTCCCATCATCCACGGTTGCACCCGCCAAAACAGGCAGAATCATTAAAACACCGGCAAAAATCATAATTTTCTTCATTTTTTCCCCGTTACTATTCCTTGGTGTATTTTAACAAAAATCGTGCAGATGAGTCAACAGTAAATTTGGTGTGTTTAATTTTTGCTTTCATAGTCAGAAATTTTGTTATAAAAAAGTTGCAACATTAGGTATTTATTCGTATAATACACACATTGGAGAGAGAAATTGAGAAAACTTTCATTTGTATTATTTGCTTTGTTGCCAATGTTCGCGTTCGGCGCAGATGATTGTGCAACAATTACGACAGTCCCAGATACAGAACAATCTTTATCGGATGTTATAAAGATGGGGCTTTGTCGGAACCCGCAAACGGCGGCGGCATATGCGTCTTTGCAATCAAGCCGTTTTACCAAGAACGCACGTTATTCGGCTTATTTGCCGTCTTTGTCGGCGGGTCTGTCCGCAGGCAAGAATTATGCCGATGAAAAGTGGGGCGATTGGGGTTTTGGTGCATCGCTTTCGGCATCGTATTTGTTGTTTGATTTTGGAAAACGTACTGCAGACATGAATCAAATGTTGGCGACTTATCGCGCCGCGGGTTTTGATTTTGATGAAACAGTTCAAAATTTTGTATATGGGTTGGTTGGTGCGTATTATGAATTATTAAATGCGAATGCAAATGTAGATTCTGCGGATGCCGCATTAAATGTTGCGCAAACTGCATACGATACCGCAAACAAGAAATTCAAGGCAGGTGTTGTTGCGCGGGCCGATGTATTAAAGGCCGAAACCACATTGGCAAATTCAAAATTGTCTTTGGAACGTGCAAAAAATAATCGCGAAATTACCAAAGGAACATTGTTGATGAAACTTTCGTTCCCCGCCGATCAAGATATCAAGATTGCCGATATGCCGGGTGATTTTGGAACCGCCACCGAGGCAGAAAATATCGACGAGCTGATAAAAATTGCACGTGAAAAGCGTCCGGACCTTTTGCGCGCAAGCGTGAATAAAGATGCCGCGTGGCACAAAAGAAATTCGGCGTTGTTAAAGAATTTGCCGTCGATTTCTTTGACGGGCGGTGTGTCTTGGAATGATGACAGCTTGGGTGATGTGTTCAGCCCAAGTTCAAATCAAATCAATGGCAATATTGGTGTGCGTGCAACTGTGCCAATTTTTACCGGGTTTGAAAATATGTATGGGTTGCGTGCGGCAAATGCGGACTATGAACGTGCAGAATACAATGAAAAACAGACACAAAATGCCGCAATGTTGGATGTTTATACGGCGTATCAAAATTACAAGACCGCGCAAACTGTGCTGACCCAGACAGATGCTTTGTTAAAATCGGCAACTGAATCAGAAAAGGTGACCGCGGGAATGTACAAGGTTGGTCGTGCAACAATGCTGGATTGGCAAACGGCGCAATCAGAACTTGTCGATGCACGTCGGCAACATAATGCGGCAAAATACGATTTGTTTGTGAAAAGGGCGGCGGTTGCTTTGGCGATTGGCGATTTGGAAACAGAATTAAAGGGTGAAAGATATGAGTAAAAATAAAAGGTCTTGGGTGCGGCGGCACAAATGGTTATTGTTTATAACGGCATGTGTTTGTGCCGTGGTTGTGATGTGCTTTGGTGGTGGGGATAAAGAAACCAAAAAGAACTTTGTTACGGTTGATGTTACGCGCGGTGATTTGTCCCAGGTTGTGACGGCAACCGGTGAAATTAAACCCGTAAATACGGTCAATGTTGGTTCGCAAGTGTCTGGCAATATCCAAGAAATCTTTGTTGACTATAATTCGACGGTAAAGCAGGGCGATAAGTTATTAGAGATAGAGCCGTCGGTATTACAGGCTTCTGTGGACGAAGCCAAAGCGTCTTTGGATTCGGCAAAGTCACAGTTGACATTAGCAGAAAATGATTACGAACGAAGTCGTACATTGTATGACCAAGGTTATATTGCGCGGGCGGAAATGGAAAAGGCATTATCAACATATGAACAAGCGGTACAATCGGTCAAGCGTATGCAATCGCAGTATGATCGGGCGGTAACAAACCTTGGATATGCGACAATTGTATCACCGGTCGATGGCACGGTTATTTCGCGCAAGGTTGATAAAGGTCAAACGGTCGCGGCGTCTTTTCAAACGCCAGACTTGTTCGAAATTGCCGAAGATTTAACCAAAATGCAGATTGAAACTTCGGTGTCCGAAGCGGACATTGGTGTCATCAAGGCGGGCCAACCAGTCACTTTTACTGTTGATGCATATCCGACCCAGACATTTGATGGAAACGTGCGTCAGGTTCGTCTTTCTCCGACAACTACTTCGAATGTTGTGGTTTATACTGTGGTGATTGATGTGGACAATTCTGATTTAAGCCTTATGCCGGGAATGACCGCGTTTGTGACGATTGTTGTGGATTCGGCAACCGATACATGGAAAGCGCAAAATTCCGCGTTCTTGTTGCGCAGTTTTGATGGAATTGTTGATGTAACCGATGAAAACACAACCCCACAAAATCATTTGGCGGTTATGCGTGGTGGAAATATTATCTTGGTTCCGTATGTCAAGGGTATTTCAACCGCCACCGAAACCCAAATTATATCTGATGAAGTCATGGCGGGTGATAAAATAGTTGTTGGATATATGGGTCAGGCAACAACCCGCAAATCTTCCAATAATCGTGGGGGAATGATGGGTGGTCGCCCGCCAATGTAAGAGTGCGAATATGAAAAAAGCAACACCTGTTATTTCTATGAAAAAAATCTGTAAAAGTTTCCCGATGGAAATCGGCGGTGAACAGCAGGTTTTATTTGATAATACCTTTAATGTAATGTCCGGCGAGTTCATCGCGATTATGGGACCTTCGGGTTCGGGCAAGTCAACTTGTATGAACATTATCGGCGCATTGGATACCGCAACATCGGGGGTATATGAACTGTATGGGCGCGACATAACAACGATGATGCCGGACGAATTGGCAAAAATCAGAAATGAATATATCGGATTTGTTTTTCAAAATTTTAATTTGTTGCCAAAGCGGAATATCTTGGACAATGTGATGTTGCCATTGATGTATCGTGGAATGCCGATGGACGAAAGAATTGAACGTGCGCGCGCGATGCTGAAACTGGTGGATTTAGAAAAATTTGAGACATATTTACCGACGCAACTTTCGGGCGGTATGAAGCAACGCGTCGCGATTGCTCGTGCACTGGCGGGTGATCCAAAGATTATCTTGGCGGACGAGCCAACCGGCGCATTGGATTCCAAAATGGGAAATGAAATTTTGCGTTTCTTTAAAAAATTGAATCGTGATATGGGTATAACAATAGTCATGATTACGCATGAATTTGAGATTGCACAATATGCGAATCGTATAATTCATATCTATGACGGACATATCACTTATGATGGCCCCGTTCCAAAAAGTGAATCGATTTTGACGAAATCTGAATCAAAGGTGCGTAAAAAATGACATTTTATGATGTGGTTCATGAATCGTGGCTGTCCATCAGTGGCAATAAAATGCGGTCTTTTTTGACCGTATTGGGCATAGTTATCGGTATTATGGCGGTTGTGATTATGGTCGCGGTTGGAGAAACCGTGCAACAATCAATCACAGACCAATTTTCATCACTTGGGACCAATACGATAATGATTCGCGCGGGTGCGGCGCAAAGTGCCGGTGTGCGTGGCGGAAATAGAATGACATTGACTATGGACGATGTGACATATATTGCACAATTACCCGATGTAGCGGCGGCAACCCCGGTTGATAACAGTTCGGCCCAGGCGGTATATGGCAACAAGAATTGGTCGACATCTATGGTTGGGGTTTATCCCGACTATGCAACGGTTCAAAACCTGGAAATGGCGCAGGGTGCGTTCTTTGATATGTCGGCGGTACGAAATGCATCGACATACGCGGTGATTGGACCCGATACGGCAACGGAACTGGGGTTGCCAAAAAATCCGGTTGGTTCTGTGATTCGTGTGCGGAATACACCACTGACGGTTGTTGGCGTGACCAAGGCAAAGGGCGATTCATCTATGGGATCCCAAGATGATATGATAATCGTGCCGATTACAACACTGAAAAAGCGCATCGTTGGTTCGCGCTTTCCAAATTCGGTGCAAATGATATCGGTAAAACTGTATTCGGACGCGGATAACAATATTGCAACCGATCAAATCAGCGCGCTGTTGCGCAGTCGGCATAAACTTAAAGAAACCGATGATGACGATTTCCAAATAACCGATATGAAACAGGTGTTGGAAACCATGAACACGGTCAGCAGTTATTTGACACTTTTACTGGTTGCGATTGCGGCGGTGTCGTTGTTGGTTGGGTCTATTGGCATTATGAATATGATGTTGGTGTCGGTTGCGGAACGCACGCGCGAGATTGGTGTTCGTAAAGCCATTGGTGCCCAAGAAAGCACAATAATTATTCAATTTTTGTCTGAATCTATTTTGATTTCATTTATTGGGTCAATGTTTGGTTTGGTGTTGGGCGTTGGGCTGTCCCAAGGGGTGGGGCGCTTTGTTTTGGGCTATAATGTTCCGTTCAGTATTTGGCCGGTGGTGGTTTCTATATCTGTGGCGGCGATTGTGGGTTTGCTGTCGGGTGTGATGCCGGCAATCAAAGCCGCCAAGTTAAATCCAATTGACAGTTTACGGTACGAATAAAAAATCCATCATTTGTTGGGTTATTTCCATGTTTCGCGGCGATAAAATTAAAAATGACCGCATGGGTCATTTTGAATTTTATGGTCGTGCTTGGTTGGCAAATTGCGAACTATTAATTACAACGATTTATTTGATATCGGTCAAGAAATCGAAGACATAAAAGGCAAAGTCAGACTGGCAAATTGGCACTGAACAGAAAGGAACATACCCTTCGGTTATTGCAAAATCGCCAGTCGACGCCTTATTACGCGCGGGGCTTTCAATATTAATCAGACCGCATCCAGTGGGAACGAGCAAGTTTTATTTTAATCTATATACACCTGGTTTTCCCGGGACTTTTTCAATACCGTATTTTCCGGATTGTTGCATATTGAACAATTGTTGCGAAATACGATGTTTCGCTTTCAACGGACCATTGTTGGGTTTGGTAAACATATTATAATATGCAGCCGTAATATCATTCAAAGTCAATTCATTTTGTCCGGCCGCTCTTGCCGCTTTGAATATTTCCATTATTTCGTCGGACATTGTTATTTTCCGTTTTTTGCCACTTAACTCCAATGCTTTTTTTATAGTATCATCTGTAATAGTTGTATTAAACTTCATTTTGGTTGCCTCTTTGTTATTATTTGATATAAAGTCTTTTATTTTCATATTTATGTCCTTTTATATTTAGGAACGAATCGGATTTTATACATTTTTTTATGAATTGCAAGAAAATAATGAATAATATATACGCGTGTTGGTTAATATAATATATATTGTTTGTATAAAAATTGGATATTATAATGGATTTTATATAAATACACCATATGGTGTTTATTGTTTTTTCTTTGGTTGTGGTTTATGTATTGGTAAATATTTTGCAAATTGTTCAAGTTTCAAATATGCCTGTTGGGCTATTATCAAATATTCATGCAATATTTTATCGTCATCCGCATTCGGTATCATTTGTTTTATCATTGCTTTATAACCGACTTTCATTTCGGTAAAAATATATTCGATTGTTTTTATCCCTTCTGACGAAAGGCTAATCGGATGATTTTTTCGTGAAATTTTCTGCACCGTCAACCAATCTAAATTTTGTAATGTTTCTAATGCCTTGCCAATGGTTGACCTATACATACCATAATATTTTTCAATATCTTGTTGCGTCGTCAAACCTTCAAAATATACCCCGAATAATATTTTCATTTCGATAGGGGTTATTGTGTGATTTCGAATCGGGTGTTTCTTCAACCATGCGTCAAAAAAATTTATTGATAAGTTCAGATATTTATACAAATTTTTCAAAAAATCGTCCATTTTTCACACCTATTACCAAAAATATGTAGCGTTGCTACATATCGTAATTAAAAAAGCCCCAAAATCAAGGATTTTAATTTTTAATTTGATACAAACTGTTTTTTTCAAAATTTTTTCCAAAATTTATTTGCAAAAAATGAAAATAAATTTCTGGTGAATTTCTGCGGTTTATTTAATCATTGTTGTGTAAAAAAAATTAACAAATAAAAAAAAGAGGCAACGATATGAAACCGTTAACCCCAATTTAAAATCGAACTAGTGGTCTAGAACGATTCCTGAACAGAACTTATTCTAGACCCAAAATGTGCGGAAGTAAACTGAAAAGTTTTTCTTCCAAAAATTAACCCAAAGTTCCCCCGGAGTAGAACCGATAATGCGATTTCGCAAAGGGTGCTTTTATTGTCAAAAATTAAGGAATGCTAGTTATGAATTCTTTAAATAATAGCTTAAACGCGGCCGAATTAAATGCGTCTAGGATTGGTCTAGAAACCGATATGGTGGCAGATTTATCCGAACAAACAGAACAGCAAGAATTAACTCAACCCGTTGAAACGACTGAATCAAATCCGCTTAACACGGCGGTAATGGTGTCTGGTTGTACATTATTACCAGATGTTCGAGTTTTAACGGAAGCAGAATTGGCGGAATATGAAAAAGATGCTGAAAAGTTATTATCCAACGCCAAGGGCGCACTCAAACACGCAAATTCGCCAGATGAATTAGAAAATCATACTGGTGTATGCGAAACAGCGATTTATTTGAATTCGTGGTTGCTTTATCGAGAAGTCCAAAAGGTAGAGCATGTTAAACGGGATATCAAATCTGGGCGATTCCCAAGTTATAAAATGGCATGGGACGAATATAAATTGTCGCGAAAAAAATGGACAATAAGAAAAGATATAACCTTTGACATGGTCGAACGCGCCACCCAAGAGTCGTTAAAAAAGTTAAAAAGTGGCGATTGGGATGTTGAAGATTTGCCGACTTTGTACCAACTTAATCAAAAAATTCATACGGATGAAAAATCGGAAAACAAAACATTCACGGTTCTTGAAGCCGGTGATGCCCCTACGTTTGATTTACCAGAAAATGCAAAATTTCCGGTAATTTATGGTGATTTGGTGTATAAAATCAATGTTGAAATTATGCGAAATCATATTGCGGAAGATGCCGTTGGATTTTTCTGGCTGGATGAATCACAAATTCAAAAATCATTGGATATTCTGAAAAATTTACGATTTACGGTCAAAGAATTTGCGGTTATGGATACCGGTAAATCACACAATGGGGCTTTTACAACCCGTCAACATCGAACAATGGTGATAGTGTGTAAGGGAGACGCCCCGAAGCCGCAGAACCTAAAAATGGATTCCGTTGTATTTGACCGAGAAATCACAAAAACGGATAAACACCCATTATATTATGCGGAAATCATCCAACAAATGTATCCGACATTTCCGGTCTTGGAAATTCACGACGAAAGTTTCAAATACCTAAAACAAAATTATTTAATCAGCGAAGCCAAAGGAGATAAAGATGGCACGAACAATTAAACAAGAACCTATGGTAAAGAAAACATGCGACCCAAGAAAGTCGCATGTCCCCATCAACCAGTTAAAAATCGATACACCACGCCGTATGAAAGCGACAAATTTATTTGCGTGTGCCGGAATAAATCAATATTACTTAGGTGATATCGGGGTGGACGTTGTGCTGACTAATGAAATCAAGCCACCCATCGCCCATCTCAACCATGCAATTTATCCGAACAGCATAATGGTAATTGGTGATATAACAAGTCCGAAAGTGCAAGATAAATTGGCAGAAATCGCAAATCGTGAAAAGTGTGAAATATTGTTGTGTAGTCCAAAATGCCAGCAGGTGACGCGGGCAAACACAAGGCGGGACCCAGATAGTGACGAACTATTGTTGTTTACCTATGCTTTTGCACATCTTGACCGGTGTCCATACTATAATTATGTGGCAATAGAGAACGCAGAAGAATATCTTAATTTTAAGGTAAAGAAATTGGGTGATATTCCACTTGGCGAATATATCGAAAACGAATTTCGCAAACGTGGATTCAAATATGTTTATAAAAAGGTGCAAAATGCAAAATATTTTGGAACTGCAATGAACCGTGATAGAACGATAATCATTGCGTCAAGAGTTAAACCAGTTAAATTACCAGAACCGCTAACACCAATTCCATTAACTGCGGAAGATGTTATGGACGATTTACCAACACTGGAATTCGGACAACGTGGACCAGATTGGTACGATGCCCCCCGATATGTTGCACCGTGGCAGCTTGACCAAATTAAGAGCACACCAACGGGTTATAAAGTGCATAATCCGTTAAACCTGTCAAAACAGTTAAGCGGCACAAAACACGATAGTTCTTGGTGTCGTGCAGAATGGAACAAACCGATACATTCCGTTTTAACTAATTCTGGCGAACTATCCGCATATCATATGATTCATCCAGGCAGATTAATTTGTGATAAATACGGCAAAGCAATTCTGGATGATAAGGATAGATATCAATTTACAGATTGCCGAACATTCACAATACATGAATTGTTTCGTGCGCTTAGATTACCCGATGATATTCAAATACCGCTTTGGGCCAGACCGAAACATAAATTGCTTAGAACCTGTATAGGGGAATGTTTCGCACCCATGCATTGCGCCGCAGTAGTTGCCGAATTTGTAAAAGCAGAATTTAACCTTAATACAGAAACCAAAAGGGAAAACCATGAATAACAGGTTAAGAATTGAAGCAAAATTTGCCAAGGAAAGATTACAAGAATTATTCCCAGACAAAAGATTTTCCGTTAAACAAATTTATAAAAATTTGAAAACGGAAGGTCCAGATTTTGCACGATTAAACAGGTGTATGTTGATATCAACTTGCGATTTTATGCGTATCGCTAAACCAAAATAATAACAAAGCGCCATATGGTGCAACCATCAATCCCGGTTTAAAACACCGGGATTTTTATCAAAAAAATAATTCCGTCCATGCAACCACCACAAAAAACTGTTCTATAAAAATGTGTATATTGTATCGGTTGTGGACTTTCGGTGTGGTATTCGACGATAAACATAGACGCAATGCGGTTGATATATGTTGGTTAAAAAAAATTAACAGCCGAAAAACAATCGCGTTGTTTAATTTTTTTACCCTTTTTCAAGAAAATACAACCACAACACAAAAACAATAAAACAAATGTTCTAATTTAATGTAAATAATCATGGATACAAAAAGAATCATTACCACCGTCCACAACCAATCCAGATTTAATTTGTATCCATGGTTGCAACACATAGGTGGTAAAAATGTTAACTACAAATAATGATATGGTGGATGTATACAAACTTGAATGTATAATCCGCAAAAATGAACAAGTCACATTATTTCTACAACGCGAATTTTGTGATTGGTTATGTGAATTTGCACCGACACACTTTATTTCAATCCAATTTCCAACAAATCAACGCAGTAAAAGTATGGAAATATCGCGTGACTATTTGGGTAATGTTATGAAATACTTTGAAAAACAATTTGATATACGCCATTGGTTTAAACATATATTACCATTCATTGGTTTTGCTGAACAGAACGATATTGACCGCGGGAAATGGCACTTTCATTTGTTTTTACAAAATAACCGCTATACCGAAGACAAAGTAAATACGGCAACAAAAGAAACAATAAAACATTTCAAGTTTTCACCAGATGTTATCGATATACAACAAATCGACAGAACACCATATAGGGCGTATAAATATGCGACCAAGGATATTAAAGCCAATAAAAAAGGCCATTTTGACGATAGTCGGGTGTTTTTATCAAACGAGATGTTCTATGAACGCACAAAACGGCCCAAATCAGCAAATAACCCCTTCGTGGTTGCTCCTTTGACTAACCGGATACTAACTATAAACCATTTTTAATTGGAGCAATCCACGGGCCAAATATGGAATAAATGTAAAAAATAACCTGCCAATCCAAAATCAGCAGGTTTTTATCTATTCGTCGTCGTCAGAATATGGTTCACTTGAAGTTATTAATACATTACCAGTATTTTTATCTTTTACCCGTATAACAGTCCAATCTGAATCTGATGTATCGAATTCAACCTTTATATCTTTATCAGTTTCAAATACCCCCATACCATTAAATTCTTTACCGTTTGAGTTAGCGTCTATATGATTCTTTATAGTATCAGTTAATTCACATACACACACCATACCTGAATCTGCAAAAAAATCGTGTTTCAATACATTTACACCCCAGATATCATTAGTCCAATCACCATATCCAGTTGAACACGCTTTTGCTTTATAATCGCCACTATATTTTTGTAATGCAGCGGTTATTCCATTATCAAATAATTCTCGTTGCATTTCATAATCACGATTTTCCATTGCTTTTTTATATGCAACAGAGTCAAAGATTTCGCAACATTTACTCCAATCATCGTCAGGTATCAAATAACAGGGGTCAGTTATAATATATTTTTTCATATTCATTATCCTTTGTTAATACATAATCACACGCCCATAAGTTGCAACATTATTATTACAGATATTTTCCAATGCTGCTTTTGCCTGGTCGTAATTAAAGTAAATTTCCGGCATCATCATACCGTTAACTTCCAATTTAAAATAAGTGCAATTCGCCATTTCAAATCCTTTTGTTTAATATTCGTCTGCACGCATTATTGTTAAAACCCGAATAGTGATATTTTCGTCTGCTGGATTATCTGAGCCGGCATCCATTGTTTCGTTATAGTAGTCAATTTTCCAAAAATAGTTTGTTCCGTTATGCTCGATACGCGAAAAATCTCTTTCTCCGTATGGATTATTATCTTCATTAAAGTCATTAAATTTTTGAACTTTATCTAACAGACGAGCTTGTTCAAGATACGGTAAAGAACTCACACCCGCAGATATGAATACCTGATTTTTACCGGGTGTGAATAAGTTCTTTCTCAGTTTATCGTTCAATTCGGCAATCTTATTCATTACGCAACCTGTTGTGTTTCTGACATCATATTTCTCAGTTTAACAAGCGAACACCTAATGGACCTAGACATACCAGCACCGAGTACCTGTTTCGGTCCCCCTTTTTGATACATTGGACATATATCAAAAATATTCTGAGCCAACTTTTCAATCGTCATATTCTCGAGCACTGATACCCGTTTTAAAGCCCTGCAGTAATCGTATACACTACTACCTTTTCCGTTAACTTCAACAGCCATTCCGGAATTTATAAGAAAGTTTCTATAATTTTTTAACATTTGTTATCCTTTTGTTTTTAGTTGATTTTCGCTTTCAAGCGTTCATTTGTATGTATAACACGGTTTTCTGGGTTTGTATGCTAAAAAATGCAAAAAATGCTTAAAAAAGCCCAAAAAATAGCCATTTTTATCAAATTTTGACCTAAAAACACTAAAATTTTGAGAAATTTACTATTTAATCGGTATAGTTAATAATAAAATAATAAACTGTTGAATTTGTATAGTTTATGCAGAAATGGTGAATACACCATAGGGTGCTTTTATCATAATATTATTTAGACACACTTGACAAAGATTGTTTTTGGTATTATATATATTTTTGAAGATAGAACCAAAAGGAGTCTGTAATGAGAAAGAGTCTGAATAATGAACTTGAAAAGGCGTTTTTGGACATTGATGCCGAACGAGTAAAATCTTTATTGGCCAAAGGTGCCGACAAGAATCGCCATGTAAGAAACAGTTTATTGCCGTATGTGGGTGGCAAAATCGATGTTTATGGTTTGCCAGCGGTAGAGTTGTTGTATAACAATGGTGCAAATCTTAATGCCAAAGATTGGGAAGGTAAAACTGTCCTTATGAAAATGGCCGGGTTTAGCAACTGTATTGATACCGATTTGTTTGAAACAACAGACTGGTTATTGGAACCCATTGACTTTGTAGTGTCACATGGTGCGAAAGTGAACTTGCGTGATAAATCTGGCAAAGATGCGATGGTATATTCATTATCTCAAAGATGGGGTTCTTGGGACAATTATGAGTGCGCCGATGATGATGAAGAAAACAAAGATAATTTTTCTCGGCTTTTTTACCAAGATATTCCAACTATATTGTTTGCTCATGGTGCGCGTTTTACAGACCAAGTGTGGAACTGTGCAGAAGAATTAAACCATTTAGAAGGCAACCAATATAAGTCGTTGATTTATGAATCTTGGTATCGTCATCGTTAAAAAGATTAAAGGCCCTCTTCACGAGGGTCTTTTTGTATGATTATTTTATAACGACCCTTGAAAACCAAGACAAAAAACATTATTATATTGTAAAGGTGATAAAAAGAATCAAATGGACAAGACAGTAGAAAAACTTATTGCGATGGCCGCCGGTCAAAACCGTAATTGCTTTGATGAAAATTCTATTTCATTAGACATACGGGGTAAAATTGACGACGCTTTGGATTCTATATTCCGGGGCAAAAGTATATTGATTTGGGTACGCGGCGGTAGACTTAGTGTCGCGTGGAAATCGGCTATGAGAGAACTGTTGGACCAAATTTTTCAGATAAAGAACACTACACCTATTGTTGAATACCTTCGTATCGCTGTTTTTGAATTGCGCAAAAAGTGGGAGATAAAGGAATTACAAAGTAATGAAAGAAATTCTGTGGCAAATGTGTCTGGTCAAGAACTTATAAATTTATGCGATTATGCAAATTCTTTGATTGAATCTGGAACCAGCATTATAAACGGGTTCCTGAATTCGGAATCTATCGCAAGCACAGAAAGAAAACCACAAAAAACAATGGTAATGAATATGGAACGCACACGGTCGCATGAATATGAACGCGTCCGTAAACGATAACCATGAAAGCACAGAATCACATTTCCGGGACAAACCAAGAAACAATCTAACTCTTGTATTCTGTTTCCAATTTCGTGAAATTCAGATGGTCCATCCATGTTCCGTCTGGCATTAGATTTGAATCACGCATTCGCCCATCCAAATGGTATCCTGAACGTTCAATGGATTTTTTGCTACGGACATTATCGGCCATACATTGGCGTGTAGCACGATGGATTTTTAGGTCCTGAAACGCTATTTTTTCTATAAAATCATGTAGTTCTTTATTAAAACCCTTACCCCACGCAGAACGAACCAACCACACTTCAGAAAATTGTAAAGTTTTATTGCTTTCCCAATAGTGTATTCGTTGAAAACCTATCAAATCATTGTTATGAAAAATGTACCAACAAACACCCGTATCTTGGCAATAACTGTCTTGTTTTTGCATTGTTTCTAATGCTTCTTGTTCTGATTTGGGCATAATCGGAGAGTATTTAAAATCATCGGGGTTTTCATTTTTTACCGCATTCCACAATAATTTTGCATTTTCCTGTGTTGGTTTCAATATACGCAACTCCAAATGTTCTGTTTTTAAATTATGGTTAAACAACTCAAAGAATTTTTCCATTTTTGCGCCCTTTATGACATATGTTAATTTATAAATCTCTTTGTTCTTTGCTAATGTTATACCATTTATTTGCGTTGTTTATAATATTTTTTGATTCTTGGGCTTTAAGTTTATTGGTAGCCGCTTCATAAACACCACGAAGATAAATGTTTTTCATCTGTTCGTATGTCTTGATACTATCGTACTCTTCTGGGTCTAAAATTGCACTTATTACATGGTCTTTATGATTATTTCCTGTTGCATCTATATTTTCACCAACACAACAAATTCCATCCACTTTTGCTTTTTCATATGTTTTACCGATTCCCGGGTCAACCATGTGCAGTCCATCTGATAATTTTATAGCGATGATTTGATGACCATCTATCATTTGGTCCGAATTTTTGCTCTTGATATCGCCTTGTTTAACAGTGGCAACAACACTAAAATCTTTCAAACCTACTTCTTTTGCATACTTAGAAAATAACTTTGCACGCCCAGTACACCCGGCGGCATTATAAGGAATTTGTTGTTTGATAATATCATCGGCCGACAAAGAAAAGTTATAATTTACTTGGTCTGTTATTTCCGGGTGTTGGGCAAAATAATCATCGCGAGATATAGCGTTTTTCAACGACGGTTCCAACCCATGAAAAAATGCGTCGATTTTTTCTAATACAGTATTTGTTTTTTCAATAATTTTTTCGTCTTCCATGCTGGTTATTATAACATAAACGGAATATTTTATCAATCTGTTTACTGTGAACTGCCCCAAGATATTGAATCAGAATGTTTGTTTATAATTTTTACTTTTTGTGATATAATTCTTATGCGATATAAAAGGATTATATTATGAAAACGGCAATTGCATTAATGCTTTTCTCTATTTGCACGGGCTTGAATTTATTTGGTTATTTACCACAAATCATACAGTTGATTAAAACCAAATCGGCGGATGATATAAATTTGGCCAGTTGGTTAACATGGATATTTTCAGAGATATGTTATTTAAGTTATATCTTGTTAGAAAGTCCCGAAATTGGTGTGATTTCCATGGCAACATTAAGTTTGACTTTGATGGTTATTACATCGGTTTTAACCGTGCATTATCAACGGCGCAGCAAACATAACCAAACCAATAAAACACAGATAAAACTGATAACTTTTGATAAAGGATATGTGTTGTTTAGACCGGTTAATTGGGATGTTTTGAACAAGGCGAATTTTACAAACGATGAAAAGTATTGGTTAGTTCGCGAAGGGCTGGGGCGGACCAGTGATTGGATAAAATTTCAATTAAAACATGGCAAAACATCCAAGCAAATCGTTTCTGTGCTTAAAAAAGCGTATCCGGCTCATGCAAAATTATTAAATCGTGTTCAACCGTTATTGACTAATGTTATAAGTGTTGATTTTACAGATAATGTTAAATTAGCCCGACAATTACAAAAATCGGAAATTTTGGTTGAAATTTGGTCTGATAACGGATTAGGTGGAGCAAAAGACAAAAAATATCCGGATTCTGACGCCGGTTTGGAACCAGAATTACCTGCCAAACATCCATTGTATAAAAAATATGTTTCTGTTCATGACGAATTGAATGTTCCAGGTGTATATTCCAGAGATATAAACATCAAGAAAGAAAATCCAAAATTTTTCAAAACGGCTTTGGCACGACACAAAAATATTAAACCAAATGAAGTAATTTTCATCGAAGACCGACCACAAAATATAGAATCCGCATTATCATTAGGAATAAACTGTATTCAGTTTATACCAAAGTTTTGCGAAAGAGAAATTGTCAAAGGTGTTCCTGTGGCTCATACAACCAATGAATTGATAAGAGAGTTAAAAAAAACAGGGTGTTTGTTTTAACTAAATTTCTATTTAAAATTCTTATTCCAAATCTGTTTCAAATTACCATTAAATTCTGGACCATGTGTTATTATTGAAATTGGACCATCAAAATATCCGCGTGTATATTTGAATACATCTTTGGTTGTAGCCGAATCCGATAACCGACATTGTTCATAAAAGTTGTGCAAACCGTTAAAATGCAGCCAATCCATAACCAGTTGGTCGCAACGATTAGAATTAGATTCCAAGAAATTCGCCCGCCCCAGTTGGAGTTTGTTTGTATGTCTGCGTAAATAATCTTTTGTCGGCAAATCTTTGGTATAAACATCATAGGCAGTTCGGGCAACGAGTTCAACAACACGCGAAACATTTTCCGGCGATGTTTCTGTTTCAAAACCGGTCAACCGTACCTTTCCATACCCATGCCCTGTTTTATAAACACTGTAAGTTAATCCGTTTTCTGTTCGCAGTATATCAAACAATTTTTCGCGTAAATAACTTTCAAATTTTGCTACACACGCGTCCTTTTTATAGAAATTTGCAGATTGATAATTCCACAAAACCGGAAGCAGAAATTCAATAACAACATTTTCTGTATCTGGTATATAATTGTGTGCAAAACAAGGTTTATAATTTAAAGGATTATGGTTCTTTACATTATGTGTCGGTAAAAAATCAAACAATTTTTCCAAATCTTTCAACAATTTTCTTTTATTTTCAATTTTGCCAGAAATGCATATCAAACAATTTTTTGCCGACAAGCGTTTTAACACAAAATTCACCATATCTGTGCGCGTAAACTGCTTTATGGTATCGGGGGTACCAAGTATCATTTTTCCTTTCGGCACATCCAGGTTCAACAGTTTTTCATATGTAAAATTTTGCGCTTTTATAGCATTATCGGACAACCTGCGGCGCAATTCATCCAAAATAATTCCGCGTTCATTTTCAATTACATCTTCATCAAATACTGCATTTTTTAATTTATCTGCCCAAAAATCCAACAACACCATCAAATTTTTGGCAACTATACGACCGGTAAATCGTAAATATTCCATCGCGGTTGCCGCATTTGTATAACCACCATGTTCGGCAATGTAATCATCACCAGCACGCACAGTTGGAAAACGCGGTGTCCCTTTGTCAAACATATGTTCACAAAAATGTGTAATACCGTATTCATTCGGCGTTTCATCACCACTGCCGGTACGGAAACAAATATTCAATTCAACGGTAGCAATATCCATCGGGTCCAATATCACGGTAATCCCGTTTGATAATTTATGCATTGTCGGGTTAAATTTCATATCTTGATTCCTTTTTAAATTATGCACCATACGGTGCATAGTTTACACGATGGGCTAATATCTTGCAAGATTTGTCGGAGCACCCATCAGATTCTATCGGTTCATAACCGATTCCTGTCGCTTCTGTTTGAACGCATAATTTTTATCAAAGACCAATCCAGTGTTTGTTTCTACCGCTTTGGCACCAATAGATTGTTCCAGCATTAACTTTCGTTTTTCTGAAGAATCAAACAAAGGACAATCCGATAAACAGTTTATATATACTCCATCACTTTTTTTCACGGCACTAACAAAATCGGCAAATGTTTTATCGTCAAATGGCCCAATTTCAACTTTTGAATACGCATAAGGTTGTATCAAATTCAAATGCACTTCTATACCTGGAACTCTATTCATTAAATCTGTAAGGTCTTGTAAATCTTTGTTTGTGAAACCCAAACCATTGGAAAATCTTTTCACAGTTGTCGGCAAAGCAGACATAATAGTGTCTCTTTCTTTTTGTGTCGTTTTCCAGATAGCAACTCCATTTGTAGCAAAATCTGTCGATAATTCAACAGATGTGATTTTGCTATCTTTAATTGCATTGGCCAATTTTTCCGCGTAATCACTTTTCGCGCTGCTCTTTGCAACTTTAGTTCCTGCTAATAAAGGATTAACCATAGTGGCAGAATTATCAATTAAATCGTCACCTGGACCAACCCAACAGGTAGATTCAATAAATTCTAAATTCAAAGAACGAATTTCGCCGTTTTTCAATTTGTTAACTGCAAAATCAAAATTTTTTCTAAAAAGTTCGGCATACGTTTGTCTTGTATCCGGTGATATTACACTATGAAATGGTGTATATTCACCTTTGTTTACGGCATTTTTTAAAGGTGCCATTATTTCATCTGTTACACTCTCCGTTGCATTTTTAAATTTTTCTGTTTTGTTTTTGGAACCTCTTAGTTTTTTTTCCAAATTATCTCTTATTTCATCCAATATTGACATTATGTTTCTCCTTGATTTATCTGTTATCGTTTTGATTTTGTAAATATTGTCCCATCTGCATTGAAGATGTTTGGTCCTTTTGCAATTTCTGCGATGCAAATCTTAATTTTTCAATTTTCCGGACATTTGTCAGTGCATTAAGCGCGTCTTCGGCACTCATACCCTTAAATATTCTAAAAATTGTTCCGTTGACATCTGATATGACGATATCGTAATCTTTCGCCAATTTTTCCATGCTCTTCGCCACATCACCGGCGGAATAATCCTTTATGGTATCATGAATAATAGTTTTCTTCTTTTCCGAACGGATTTCATGTAAAAGGTTCATTGCATCATCAACAGACATCCCAGGTTCCACAACAAGTAATGTTCCGTTTAACGACTCAAATACAAAAGAATCTTCTCTATTGGCAACATCCAACATTTTTTGAATTATGTCCCGAATATTACCCGCAGGTGCATTATATTTAATTCCGGGCAAAGTACCATTTGCCATCAATTCTGCGACATATTGTTTCATATCAGATATTTTTTTTGCCATTTTTATATCCTTTAAAAAAATTTTGTGAATAATCAATCATCCTTCACACAAATTTTACCACAAAACCGAGATTAAGTCAATACGATTGGCCCAATATGTTAATGCACAATTAAAATGGGACAGTTTTTGCACAATTAAAGAAATTAAAACTATCACTAAATACCAAAAGGGTCAAAAAATTGTTAGATATGGGGCTAACCAGATACCGAATTGCAAAGATAATGTCGGTAAAACCATCAACTGTTTCAAACTTTATTCAACGGATGGGGTGGTAATACACCATATGGTGCATTCAACTTTAATATCATCTATTTTGGAAAATTAAGTTCATAAATTGGAACTTTTGTTCAAAAGAACGAATATCAACCGGCGTTCTAATACATATCAATAACGATGTGTTGTTGTGTAATCATAAGGTATTGATATGACAAATTTTGAAATATTAAAGCAAGAAATCCTATCTTGGTATCCCGACTATGAATTCGAAAAAGATGAATTAAATAATGCGGTTCATGATTTAATTAAATTTTTTGCAATCGGTGCATTATCTGTATACAAAGCAAAAAATAATCGCTTACAAACCCCAGAAACCCCGATAAAATAAATAAAAACAAAGGAGTATATTATGTCTGTTAACCAGGAAGTAATAATGAATTTAAAGAAATTAAGACCCTGCAATCAAGCAATCGCATTTGCTCGTGTTTCCAAAAGGGAACAAGCAGAAGGTGCGTCTCACGATGCTCAATTAAACGCGATTCGACGGTATTGCGCTGGAAATAATTTAAACATTATCCAAGAAATTAAATTGATAGAAAGTTCAACCCGTGGCGGTCGTGTAGAATTTCATAAAATGTTAGATTTTGTAAAAAAGCAAAAGAATAAAACAGCAATTGTTGTTCATTGCGTTGATAGATTTCAAAGAAGTTTTAAAGAATCAGCAGAAATTGAAGAATTATTGAAGCAGGACATTATCGAATTGCATTTTTATAAAGAAAATTTGATTTTGACTAAAAATAGTACATCAGCAGATATTATGCGCTGGGATATGGGAATCTTGTCTGGTAAAATGTATGTTGGTGCTTTGAGAGACAATGTAAATCGTAGTATGGAATATAATTGGGCTTCGGGAAAATGGCAAGGACTGGCCCCAATTGGATATTTAAATAAACCATTGTCCCCTAAAGAGAAAACAATAATAATTGACCCAGAACGCGGACCATTGGTAAAGAAAATGTTTGAAGAATACGCCACCGGACTTTATTCTTTAAACGATATGGTTATATGGGCAAAAGCACATAACTTAGTATCTCGTGGAACGGCCAGATATTCGTCAAGAAATTTGTCCAGAACAGGTATAGCAGAAGCATTTAAGAATCCATTTTATTACGGTGTTATGCGTGTTAAAGGCAATTATATACCACATATTTATGAACCTTTGATAGACAAAGCATTGTTTGATAAAGTTCAACAACAATTATCAGACAAAGCAACCATACACGCTAAATCTGAATATGCCAGTTTAGATTTTGCTTTGCGTGGGTTGTTCAGATGTAAAAAATGTGGTTGTGCCATGACACCCGAAATGCACATCAAGAAAAGCGGTAAAAAGTATGTTTATCTGAAATGCAGTCATAAACAAGGCAAATGCGACCAAAAACCTATCAACGAAACAGAAGTATTTAATCAAATAGAAAACGAATTAACGGGGATGTTAACTTTTTCAGAAGAGGCAATAAAGGCATTAAAATCAAGCGTTCGTGAATATTTTAATAATGAAACAACATTTAATAATAATGTCAGACAACAATTAGAAGACAGATTAAAGAACTGTCAATTCAGATTGGATAATGCGGTTAATATGTTATTAGATGGAACCATTAGTAAAGAAATATACGAAAGTAAAACATCTCAACTGAAACGGGAAATATCAGAAATAGAACAGGAATTAACTAAATGTGCCGATAATTCTGCAGAAATCAGTGAAATCATAGAAAATATCATTGAAATCTGTGGAAATGTTAGAAATCTTATACAGAGTTCGAGAATTGATGAAAAACGAGCAATTTTGAAATTGATTAGTTCGAACTCGACGATTGAAGGACGAAAGGCTTGGTTTTCCTTGAAAAAACCGTTCGATTTACTCTTAAAATCGAACGGTCGTATTTCGTGGTCGGGGCGAAAGGATTCGAACCTTCGACATCTTGCTCCCAAAGCAAGCACTCTACCAGACTGAGCTACACCCCGAATACGGCATATTATACAGATTCTTTTGCCAAAGGCAAGTTATATTTATCTTTTTATTTGTTCACCAAATAATCTGTTGCAAAGTTTGCCATAAACAGACCAAATGTGCCGGTGACGGTGATTATTGAACCGAACTCTTTGTCGGGCGAATGGTGTGGCGCGGGCGTTTCGGTTGAGAACACAACCGGAAAATCGCGTATCCGTTCTTCGCGTACAATTTTTCGAATGCGTGCCGCCATGGGGCATGCAAAGGTGCGCGAAATTTTATCAATTTTGATTTTGGTCGGGTCGGTTTTGCGCGCGGCGCCCATACTGGATATAAAAGGAACATTTTGTGCGCGACACCATTTATACAGTGCAATTTTTGATTGAACCGTATCTATGGCATCAATTACGAAATCGGGACGCACGGGCAGGGCGGTGTTTTTATCAAAGAAAATGTTAAGGGTTGTTACATTTATATCCGGATTTATATCGGCAATTCGTTCGCGGGCAACCTCTGTCTTGGCGAGTCCCAGTGTGGAATCAAGTGCAAATATCTGTCGGTTTATATTTGATTTTGAAACTGTATCAAAATCGACCAAAATTATGTTGCCGATACCACTGCGTGCCAATGCTTCGATTGCAAAAGACCCGACTGCGCCGCACCCAACGACCATTACTGTGGCGGTTCGTAACCGTTCCAACTTTTTCGCGCCGAACAACAGCCGGCATCTATTCAATCGGTCGCACATATGACAAGACCCCATTAAAGTTTGAATTTATTTGTTCGGTTGTTTCATCTGGCGATATGCCACGAATCGTCGCAATCAAATCAACCGTGTTGGTCAATTTTTCAACCGCGTCCATCGCATCAAACGAATCGCTTTCGCACAAGATTCGCGTTGCCGGTGTGGCCGCAATTCTTGCCGCGGTGTTTGCGTCATTATGTTCCGAACCGTACGAGAAATACATATTATATTTGTTCGCTAATTCCGGAATTTGTGCCGTGTCGCCATTAAAGGCGTGCGCGATTATCGCGGGCGGCATTTTGCCGGAATGTTCTTTGAATATGTGCAAAACTTTGTCCCACGCGCCGACACAGTGCAGGTGCAATGGGCGTCCAAGTTCCGCCGCGATTTCTAATTGGCGCGTAAAGATTTCGATTTGTTTCGGCATATCGTCATGATATTTATCAAGTCCGACTTCGCCAACCATAGCCATTGGATTTGCAATCAACATTTCGCGCAACTGCGTCGCCCAATTATCGTCGATGTTTGCAATATACCATGGGTGGATTCCAATTGCCGCAAAGGTTATATCGTTTGCCACCGCCAATATATTCGCCCATTCTTGGGGCTTTGTCGCACAAATAATGCGCCCAGCAACATCCGGGGCGGGGTGGTCGTTCATAATATGACAATGTGCATCAGTGTACATCATGTTTTGTACTATACGGGCGAAAAGCGGTTCTTGCAACAAAGAAATTGTGTTCGTATAAAAAACTCTTGCATTGTTTTTGCGGTTTCTGGTAAAGTTAATATTGAATCGGATAAGTGTTCGGTTCGGGGCTGTCGAAAGCCCGTATATGTCCGGTGCAGAATAAAAATACATCGTTATCCGGTGGAATTTCCCTGTTTTGCACCACTGTTGAGATTTGTGCCCCGTGTTGGGGTGCCGGTGGCTATAATGCATCTGCAAAAGGTCACTGGAGTCACGTAACTTGCATGATTTTCGAACACCCCGACATGTCTATTCGACATGTTTGTTTAGTGGTTAGTTAAAGAAAAAAGGAAGAAAATCATGAAGAAAATTATAATTTATCTTATGGCGTTATGTACATTTGATGCTTATGCGGCAAATGAAAATGCGGCAACAAGTAAAGAATATGTTGATACAGAACTTGCCACGAAACAACCAACAATTCCGGCACAGGGGAATAATGTGGTAATGACATTTGACAGCACCGCGACCGACGGTATCGGGGAAAAAGCAATCTATGATGAAAGCACCGCATATGATACGCAACAGAATGCACTTGTTACCGCCGCAACCGCGAACGCCGCCGTGCAAATGGCAATAAATGGCGAATTTATATGCACAGAATACAGTAACATAGATCCAACCGATTGTTGGCTTTGGGGAATAAAGTCGGAATACTATGCAAAGTATGATTTAATAGGTAGTCGCAGAAATAGTGGGTTGTTTAGTAGAAATAGTGGTGCAGACGGCACTTTTGATTCAAACACAAAAATTGCAACGATTTTGATGGATTCGGGACGCGATTCGGGGAATGTTGGCTTTGGTTTGTACAAAAGCTTACAGAATTATTTCTCTGAGCATAAATATTATTGGACTGCAAAAATGAAGACAACCGTTCCTGAGGTTATAAATTGTCAGATACTAAGAGACACGATGTCAACAACTACATTTACTGTGAAAAACGAATGGGGTACATATGGTGTAATATTTCAAGCCCAGTTTGATGATAATGATAATCAAAATCATTACCCTGTTTTACACTGTTTATACCCTGGTGGCAATCAAGGGGTTATGGTAGATCAAAATGAATATTCTATTTATGACCTGACCGAAATATTTGGTGCGGGGAACGAGCCCGCAACCGCCGATGCCGCCGCAAAAGCGTTGGGATTGTTATACATGCCGTAAAATTTATAAGGATGTGTTTTTATTCGGCTTGTTTTAATTTTGCAAATGTGATAGTATGTGCCATGCACAGGGGGAAAGCATGAATAAAAATAATACAAAAGTTGCAAAATTTGGCGCATTGGTGAATAAACTTTATCACAACACGGGACCGATGTTACTGGTTGAAGCCGTGTTGTTTGCAATAATGTCGGTTTTAATGTTGATTCATCCGGTTGAAATCTTAAGTGCTGTGACTTTTGTTATCGGTTGTTTTTTGGTTCTTTTTGGCTTGTATCGCGTCAGTATGGTTTTTGTGTCGAACCTGGGGCTTGGGGTCGGCAGTTTTGATGTGTTCTTTGGTTTGGTAACGCTGATTTTGGGGATTGTTTTCTTGGTCTATCCGCGTGATGCAATGATTGGAATCATATATGTTTTTGTGGTGCTGTTCTTGCTGAACGCACTGCGCATGTTGTTCTTTGCAATAAATATGGCGCGGGTCGGTTTCGGGCACTATATGATTGATATTCTGGTGTCGATTTTGATGATTTGCCTGTCGGTGATATTGCTGTTTATACCGAACGTGGCGGTTGGAATAATGGTGTTCTTTTTGGCGATGATTTTGGCATTGTATGCGGTCGCCGATGTGTATATGTTCTGGAAACTTTATCGTTTGCGTCGCGATGTGCGTAATTTACGGTAATCTCATACAAGAAAATCTATTTAATTTACAATTGGGCAGTAGTAAATGAAATATTCCAGAGAACTGTCATTCCGGACTTGGTCCGGAATAGGGCTAAGCAGTTTGGGACGGATTGCGCAGAATAAATCTGAAAACACCGGCTCGCATTTCATAGCCCCTGTTGCGGACTAAATCCGCAATGACAGTATCTGGAACAAGAAAATAAAACAGAAACTCTCTGGAATATGTGATTTGATAGGTGTCTAATTTTAATTGTGCGTTTAATATTTACCAAAAAAACCTTGAAAATCTAAACGAAATCCGTTATAATGCGGGCATGTTGATTATGACGCAGATTTTTTATGCTTTTCATCACGCCCATTGTGGCGGTCATTACTAGTGTCTTTTTCTAATAAGTTTGTGCGGGGCGTTGCCCCATGGATAATTCGAATCATAAATAAAGCGAGGAAAATAAAATGGATTTGAAACCAACAAAACCTTTATCTGGATTTATTGAACTGTTGCCAGCCCAGCAACGGTGCTTTGATGAATGTGCACGACGGATGCAGTCTGTTTTGCGTGATTGCGGTTATTCGCGCCTTGATTTGCCGGCGATTGAACGCGCCGAAGTCTTGACCGATAAAGACAACTGGGATGAAATTGAAACGCAGATATTTTTGTTTCAAAAAGGGGATACGAAAATGGGGTTGCGCTATGACGGGACGGTTGGTCTGTCGCGTTTTGTTGCGGGGCATCTGAATGATTTGACATTTCCTTTTTATACATACCAGTTTGCGCGCAATTATCGTGGTGAACGTCCTCAGCGCGGTCGTTATCGCGAATTTTGGCAATTGGATATTGATATTTTAGGTGCCCAGACATTGTCTTTGAATTATGATGCCGAAATTGTTGCGACAATTATGCGCATGTATGAATCTGTGTCTGATATTGTGGGTGGTGTTCGGGCCAAGGTTGGAAACAGACGTTTTTGGAATGCGATGTTCGCATATTTAAAGTTGAATGATACCCAGGCACGTGACGCATTTGTTTTGATTGACAAGCGCGACAAGATGTCTGATTTTATGGACGGATTAATCGAAGCGGTGGGTGATGCGGCGGCGCGTGAAATAGATGCGGTCTTTACAAATGGTTATCGGTCTTTTACCGGTAAAACGCCTGAATTGGATGCGGCGATTGATGAAATGGATCGTTTTATGGGCTTGTTGGACGCGATGGGTGTCAAAAATGCCGAAATAGATGTTTCTATTATGCGTGGTCATTCTTATTATACCGGGATAGTGTTTGAATTCTTTTCGATAGATTATCCTGAATTGCCGGCGGTTGGTGGTGGTGGTCGTTATGAAAATTTGGTTTCAAAGTTCTCTAAAACCAAAATTGTTGGTGTTGGTGCATCGATTGGTGTGTCGCGTTTGTTGGTTGCGCTGATGGAGGCGGGCAAGATTGATTTGACACCTTTTGAGTCAAATGTTGATGTCGCGGTGCTGGTTATGGGTGATGAAAACTTGGCCTATGCGATGCAGGTTTTGAATGATTTCCGTACGGCAAATATTCCGTCTGTGGCATATTTAGATACTGATAAAAAGTTCAAAAACCAAATTGAATATGCCGACAAAATTATGGCGAAATTCAGTGTGATAATCGGCACAGATGAAGCGAAAAATCAACTTGTGTCTGTCAAGAATATGCGGTCGGGAGAACAACGGACTGTTAATCCAATGGTCGCAATCCAAATGGTACGCGGGGGCGACAAATAATGGTAATAGAACAGAAGCTTTTGGATATAAAACGTCGTGCAGACGAAATTTCGGCGCAAATGAATTCGGGCGATGTTTCTGGTGCGGAATTGACCAAATTGTCCAAAGAGTATTCTCATTTGGCGGAAATTCTGCCGTTGGTGGACGAGTATTTTCAAACGACCCGTGGCATTGCGGACGCGGTGGAAATGCAGCATGACCCAGAGTTGCGTGATATTGCGGCGGAACAGATGGAAACATTGAAACATGCCTTGCCTGATATAGAAAAACGGTTACAGATTGCCTTGCTTCCGCGTGATGATGCGGACGACAACAGTGCGATTATGGAAATACGCGCGGGGGTAGGGGGCGAAGAATCCGCGCTGTTTGCGGGTGATTTGTTTAACCAGTATAAATCTTATGCGCTGCGGCACGGGTGGAAGATCGAAATTGTTGAAGAAAATGCGACATCCCTGCACGGATACAAGGAAATTATTTTCAAAATTGACGGCGATGGGGTCTATGCGCGGATGAAGTTTGAATCGGGTATTCATCGCGTCCAACGCGTTCCAGAAACCGAGGCGGGCGGTCGAATCCATACCAGTGCGGTGTCTGTGGCGGTTATGCCCGAAGCCCAAGATATCGACGTCGAAATCGAAGACAAAGATATTCGTATCGATGTTTTCCGTGCGTCTGGCGCGGGTGGGCAACACGTGAACAAGACCGACAGCGCGGTACGTATTACGCATTTCCCGACGGGTATTGTGGTTACATGTCAAAACGAACGCAGCCAGATTCAAAACAAAGCGACGGCTATGGCGGTTTTGCGGTCAAAACTTTACGAAAAGCAGCGGGCCGAGCAAGATGCGGCGCGGACATCGTCACGGCGCAGCATGGTTGGTTCGGGCGACCGCAGTGAAAAAATCCGCACTTATAATTTTCCGGAACAGCGCGTAACGGACCATCGTATTAAATTGACACTGTATAAACTGGACGATATTTTGGCGGGTGGCGAAGGTTTGGACGAAATGATAGATGCATTGATAGCCGCAGATCAACTGGAACGCCTTGCCGCGATGGAATAGGGGACAAGTGGTTAGTGATAGTGTAAGTGGTCAGTATTTTCTGGAATAATTTCGCAATTACGGGTTTATTCCAAGATACTGCTAACCACTAACACTAACCACTAACACTATCACTGGTTTTCCGGCAGGTATATTGGTTGATACGGTTCGTATGGGCTTGGGGTTGGCGAGATTTCAATCATGGGTTCTTTTATATCGTTTGTAGTAAAATTGTATTCATTTGATAACCATATCCCGCGAACATAACCGTCTTGTGGTATAGTGAATTGGTATCCGCTGTGATTTGCATCGGGTAGTATCTGACTTCCATGTATAAAACGCGCATAACTTTCTTCGTTTTGATCAGAGTATAACCATATGTATTGGTAAGCTGGCGGGGTTCCATTGAGTGAGGTAAAGTTTACTTTATCACCGGCGTGAACTGGTATGAAATCAAAATAGCATCTGTTATAGCGAGGACTAAAAACGACACCATGGGTTCCAACGCCACTGCTTATGGTCCCTTGGTGTATATTCACGGGGTTTAGTAAATTTCGTGATGGAATAACCGATGTTATGTTCCACAGGTTGCATTTTGGCGGATTTGCGCATGTGAATTCCATATTGATTGCATTCTGAATCGCGGCGTTTGCCACGCCCGCCGTTACCAGTGATTTCTTTTGTGTTTCATAAGATGTGGTTGAATTATATATTGCCTTGGCACCAACGCCATCGGTCGCGGTCGAATCGTATGTCATGACACTGTTTGCATCGTTTGCCGGCGCCGCATCTTGCTTTTCGTTCGATTTAGAATCTACATAATATTGCGATGTTGTTATACCCGCATTTTCGGCATGCACACCGAAAGCATCGGCTGTCAAAATAATTGCAAATATAATTTTTTTCATATTTCTTTCCTTTTTTTTCTGTTGACAAAAAAGACGCTGTCGCGAACGACATGTCGGGGTGTTAGCAAATCGAAATACACAACGATTCCAGTGGTCTTTTGCCAAGGCATTATAACCAAAGGCACCCCAACGGGTGGGGAATATAATCTCGGCACAAAAATCGGAATTTTTGATAGATTACGACATAATGTGCCGGTGTATTTTTAGGCTTGCTACAGCCCCCAAACCGAAATCTCTTCCAGTCCGATTATATGCTAGCATAAATCGATTTTTTAATGCAAGAACTATTTTTTATGGCTGAAATCTGTGCGGAATCTATGGTTTTTTTGATAATTTTTATAAAAATACAAAAATTAAAATAATACTGTAAAATCGGATTGTTATTTGTGGGTTGTAAAGTGTTGCTTTAAAAAGCAGGGCGGGGCATAAAGAATTAAATTTTTGGGGTGGGCTGCGTCGGCAAAATTCACAAAAAAATTATCGTTGCGTAAAAAAATTAAAAATTTTTTTGAATCCGCTGCGCAAATATGAATATATTCCACATAAAAAAAGCAGGGCGCAGATATGAAAACTTGCCGTGCCATGCTGAATGATTTTGTTAATAAAAAATCGTGTCGGGGGAGTGTACAAAAGAGCAAACACAAAAGGCGCATAATATATATTATGTATAGTTGAGGATGTAGAGCATCCTCAACTATACATAATATAATAAATAATATGTTTGCTAACGCTCACATAACTATACATAATATAATAGAAATGCGGTCTTTCCCGTCTAACACTAACCGCTATGACCGCAAATGCGGTTATAACTCATACATAATATAACAGAGATGCGGTCTTTCCTGGCTAACACTAACCGCTATATCAGCGAGATGAACGTATAAATATATGTCTTTTTATAATTTGCGCGCTTATTAGCGCGTTGGGCTTTAGACCCGTTTCCTGCTGCTATTAGCGCGATAAGCATAATAAATATATGTGTTGTGAAAATTTCGTCGCTGTGACAGAAATACGTTTGTTTTGGTTATTTGTGTTCATTTGTTCGTGATATCAATTTTTATTTTTTTGTTTTGCGGTTGTTTTATACTAGAAAAATTATATTTTTTGTTCATTTTGTTTCATATGCATTTTTTTAAAGGAAAAAAACTCACTGACCACTAACACTTACACTAATCACTAAAAATTATGATTTTCGCCCTACTCTAAGCCGAAAATTTGCAAAAAGTGCCGGATTTCTGCGGGTTTGCGGCGGTTTTTGTGTTGGCGGGGCGGTAATTTTGCCCTATTTTCGGCGTCGTGCCACCAAAAAAACGCCCAATCGGGCGTTTAATTGTTAGGTTTGTCAAATTGTGAATTACTTCGGTTTTGCCGGAGTGAACAACTCTTGAGGTTTGACAAATTTTTCCTTGGTCTTGACCTGTGCCAACATAGCATCGGCGGCCTTGCGTTCGAAAATCATTCCACGCAACATAGTCAGCGCATTTTGATTTTTGTTATAGAATTCGAACACTTGTTTCGGGTCGGGATAGCGTGCGGCTTCGGCCCAAATTGCCTGTTGCAGGTCATCGCGTGACACTTCAACATGGTTATTTGTGCCCCACTCTGCCAAAATCAGCCCCAATTTGACGCGGCGTTCGGCGTTGCGGCGTTCCTGTTTTTCGTCGAATTTGTGGTCGTCGCATTTGCCGTCACAGTGTGCATGATGATGTTCATGCTCGTGGCGTGCCATTTCGACTTCTTGGGCGACCAATGTTTCTGGCAATTCCAGTTTCACTTTGTCCGCCAATTCGTCCAACAATTCGTTGCGCATTTCTTGTTTTGCAACTTCTTCATATTGGTCGGTCAGGATTTTCCGAACATGCTCGGTCAGGTCGGCAACAGATTCGCGCCCTATTTCGCGTGCGAAATCGTCGGTCAGTTCCGGCAAGATATGTTTGCGGACTTCGTGCAGTTTGATTGCAAAACGTGCCGCCTTGCCCGCCAGATTGTCGGCGTGATAGTCGGTCGGGAACTTTACATTGACATCGAATTCTTCGCCGGCATGGTGACCGATGATTTGGTCTTCGAATCCCGGAATAAAGGAATTTGACCCCAAAACCAAGTGGTGCATTTTTGCGGCGCCACCTTCGAATGCGTCTTTGCCGATATATCCGGTAAAGTCAATGACCGCGGTATCGCCGTTTTGTGCCTTGTAATCGTCGGGTTGCTTTTCCGCAACGCTGCGTGCGCGACGCAGGTTTTCGATTGCGCCCGTCACTTCGGCTTCTTCAAGTTTTGTTACTTTTTTCGTCACGGTGAATTTAGATAAATCTATTTCCGGCAAAGTCGGCAAGATATCGAATTCCAATGAATATTCTGCATCTTTGCCGATTTCCCATTTACCCAAGTCGGCCTTTGGCGCACCCGCAAGGCGGATTTTATGTTCGGTTGCATATTGTTCCATGTCGCGGTTCATCAATTTATCAATCGCATCTGCAATTGCTGTAGTATTATATTTTTGACGCAGAACCGAAAGAGGCACGTGTCCCGCCCGGAATCCCGGCATTTTTGCAGTTTTGCCGTATTCGGTCAATATTTCATCGGCGGCGGCTTGGATTTCGTCGGCCCCAAGAACGCCCGTCACAGAATAATGTAAGTCTTTGATTTTATCTTTTTTTATCATAGGTATAATCCTTTGCTGAAACGTTTTGCGGGAACAGTATACACGATTTTTTCCGAAATTCAATATGATTTTAAGTGGCCAGTGTAAGTGTTGGTGGTTACTGAAGGGTGATATAAAAAATTAAAAAAACAGGCGCGAATTGCGCCCGTTTTTTGTTTCTGTACCAAGTACAGCATCGTTTGGATTAACGTTTGCTGAACTGGGTTGAACGACGTGCCTTGCGATAACCATAGTGCTTACGTTCGACAACACGGCTGTCGCGGGTAAGGAACCCGGCCGCCTTTAATGCCGCACGCAAATCTGGTTCTGCGCGTTCCAATGCCTTGGACAGACCGTGCTTTACCGCACCTGCCTGGCCCGACAAACCACCACCGATAACCATTACGAACGCATCATATGCGCCTTCGCGTTTGGTTACCGCAAATGGTTGGTTCAAAATCATTTGCAACACCGGACGGCGGAAGTATTCCACCATCGGGCGATTGTTGATAACAATGTTCCCCTTGCCCGGCATCAAATATACGCGTGCAACGGAATCTTTACGTTTGCCAGTTGCATAAGTTGCGTTATTCAATTTTGGTGTCGCCGTTGTTGCGGTAGTCTTTTTTGCCGCTGCAACTGTTTTTGTTGCGGCTACCGCTTTTGTCGCAGTTGTTGTCTTTTTTGCCGGGGTGGCTTTCTTGGTCGTTGCCGCCTTGGCTGTTGTCGCTTTCTTTGTCGTAGTAGTAGCCATTATTCACCCCTTTTGTTTTTACGATTTAATCCCGCAAAGTCAATCACAACCGGATTCTGGGCGGTATGCTTGTGTTCTGCGCCCGCGTACACGTGTAATTTTGTCAGGCGTTTGTCCGCCAAAGCGACCGCCGTGCGACGACCCATCATGCGCTTTACCGCGTTTTTAACCAACAATGTTGGTTTTTCGGCGCGCATTTGACCCAATGTGCGTTCTTTGATGCCACCAGGATATGTTGTGTGCCAATAGAATTTGGTCTTGTCAGCCTTGGTTCCGGATAATGCCACCTTGTCAGCATTGATAATGATAACATGGTCACCGCAATCCATGTTCGGCGTCCATGTTGGTTTATTCTTGCCGCGCAGGATGTTTGCAACATATGCCGCCAAACGTCCCAACGTGCAATCAGTCGCGTCAATCAGATACCATTTGGCATCTAATTCACACTTTTTTAACGATTTTGTCGCTGCCATTTTTGTTTTGCCTTTTGTTTATGTTAAAAAGTTCGCCCTATTATGTCCCGTACCCGCAGAAAAGTCAAGAAAAATCTGTGTGGTATTATTATACCGTATGTAACAAAAAACTTGATAATGCGGTAATAGTCTGGTAATCTGTGTCAGTGTTTGAAATCCATGGAGATAAATATGGCAGACGATATCAAAAAAATAACTGAACGTGATAAAAAATGGCAGGCGCGCTGGGCGACCGAACGGGTTTTTGTTCCAAAAAATGATGGGTCAAAACCGAAATACTATAATTTGATTGAATTCCCCTTCCCTTCGGGATCTGGGTTGCACGTTGGTCATATGTTGCCCTATACAGGTATGGATGTGATGGCGCGATTCAAGCGTATGCGTGGTTTTGATGTTCTGTTTCCGATTGGATACGATTCCATGGGGATTTCATCCGAAAAGTACGCAACCAAAATTGGCAAGCATCCACGTGATTCTGTTGCAGAATTGATTAAAATTTTTGAGAAAGATATTTCGATTATGGGGTTGTCTTTTGATCCGGATTCTAAAATTGCAACTTCGGATCCAGAATATATTAAATGGACGCAATGGCAATTTATTCAATTCTGGCGCGCGGGTTTGGCATACAAGTCTGAATTGCCGATGAATTGGTGTCCAAATTGTCGCACCAACCTGACCAACGAAGAATTAGAGGACGGTTGTTGTGAACGTTGTCATGGTCCCGTTGAAAAAAGAATGAAATTACAATGGAATCTGGCTATGACAAAGTATGCCGATCGGTTGATTGATGATTTGGCGTTGGTCGATTACCCCGAAAAAGTCAAGACAATGCAAATCAACTGGATTGGGCGGTCGTATGGTGCGGATGTGGATTTTCGCGTGGGCGATGATATTATGACGGTATATACGACGCGGGTTGATACTATATTTGGTGTGACTTTTTGTGTGATTGCGCCGGAACATAAACTGGTTAAAAAGTGGATTGATACGGGGCGTATTAAAAACGTCGATGCGGTGCGCGAATATATTGCCGCGGCGCGTGCAAAGTCCGAAATAGAACGCACTGATGTGACCAAAGATAAAACCGGTGTTCGTTTGGACGGTGTAATGGCGACAAATCCGTTTAATGGGCGTGAGATTCCGATTTTCATATCGGACTATGTTTTGGCGGATTATGGGTTCGGTGCGATTATGGCGGTGCCGGCGCACGATTCACGCGACTGGGATTTTGCAAAAAAGTTTGGTTTGGAAATCATTCCGGTCTTGTCCGGGGGCGAACCCGATAAAGTGTGGGAAGGCGACGGGACGCATATAAATTCGTCTTTCTTGGATGGCATGGATAAAGAAACCGCGATTGCCGCCGCAATTAAGTATGGAACTGAACATGGATTTGCGCGTGGAACCAAGAAATATAAACTTAAAGATTGGGGATTTTCGCGTCAAATGTATTGGGGTGAACCTATTCCGATGGTGTATTGTGAAAAATGCGGCTGGCAACCAATACCCGAGTCCGAATTGCCGCTGTTGCAACCATATATGGAAGATTACAAGCCGACCGATACTGGCGAAAGTCCTTTGGCGCGTGCGACCGATTGGATAAAGACCACATGTCCGTGCTGTGGTGGTGCGGCGCGACGAGAAACAGATACTATGCCGCAATGGGCGGGGTCTTCGTGGTATTTTATGCGGTACCTTGATCCACATAATGATAAAGAGTTCTGTTCGCGCGCGCAATTAGATAAATGGATGCCGATTGACCACTATAACGGTGGTATGGAGCATACGACACGGCATGTTCTGTATTCACGTTTTTGGTACAAAGCATTGGCGGATTTGGGTTATGTCCCCGGGGTTGAGCCATATAAAAAGCGTACCAGTAATGGCCTTATTATGGGTGAAGATGGTCAGAAAATGTCCAAATCGCGTGGAAATGTTGTGCCATCATCTGATGTGGTGGCGCGCGCGGGCGCGGATGTGTGCCGGTTGGCAATTTTATACCTTGCGCCGTGGGAACAGAATAATATGAATTGGTCCGAAGATACTCTGCGCGGGGTGGAACGTTTCTTGCGCCGGGTCGAAGCGGCATACGATAACATCACCGATGATGCGCCAACGGCGGATCAAGACGTATTGATAAATCGCCTTGTTGCCGATGTGACCGATCGTATTGAAAACATGAAGTTTAATACGGCGATTTCTGCAATGATGGAATTTTTGAATGCGTTTTCGGGTGTGAAAATGCCGCGGCGGGCGTATGAAATTTTGATTCAAATGCTGAATCCGTTTGCGCCACATTTGACCGAAGAAATGTGGGAAAAGTTGGGGCATGCCGATATGTTGGTCTTTGAAACTTGGCCAACATTTGATGCGTCAAAGTTGGTTGAAACTACGACGACATTTGCCGTGACCGTAAATGGCAAGCGTGTTGGGGAATTTACCGCGAAATTGGATGCGACGGACGATGAGTTAACCGCGACTGCGCGCGAAGTCGCGGCGCGGCAATTGACCGGTGCTGAAATCATCAAAACCATCGTCGTTCCGAAAAAGTTAGTGAATTTCGTGGTAAAAAAATAGTGTTAGTGTAAGTGGACAGTGGTTAGTATTCTCTGGAACAAACCTGCAATTATGGAATTATTCCAGATACTACTAGCCACTAACACTAACCACTAACACTAACACCTTGTCGCGGCACAGCGAAGCGAAGACGGATAACCACCAGCACTAAAAAAATCGCCCGAATGGGCGATTTTGGTTTTTTAGTTTGATTATCATCAACGAAAGAAATGTGTTAGAACAAATCAATTAAATAACTTGTCCCAGCACGGAAGGTAGCGTTTCTGTCAGACAGAGCCGCACCCACATTAGCCGACCATTTGCTGGTCAAGCCAACCGCGGCGCCCAGGGCGAACGCGGATTGACTGTTGTAGTAGCCGTAACCACCACTAACAGCTAATTGCCCTTTTTTGACATTTGGCACCGACACAGCCGACAAAGCTGTGGCACTGGCAATGCCAGACGACATGTCTTTTTCTAATTCATTGACACGTTCGTCGGTGTAAGCATTGGCCTTTGCCAAAGTCAATGTATCACCCGATGCAAAATCGTTGCGAATCGCTAATGCTGTGTTGTCCGTGTAAGCGTTTGCAGATTCAATCGCTTCGCCCTTGGCTGTTGCTATCGCGGCATTACGATTTTCTACTTCGGTTGCGATTTTGCCGTCGGTGTAACCGTTTGCAGAATTAATCGCCTCGCCTTTGGCCGTTGATGCCGCACCAGCTGCGTCATAGTTAGCCGCTAAACCATCAGCATAATCTTTGGCATTTTGTTCTGCGGTATCTGCCGCACCAGCGGCATCATAGTTAGATGCTAAACCGTCAGCGTAATCTTTGGCATTGGTTTCTGCGGTGTTCAATGCGGTTTTGATTGCACCATTTTCATTTGTGATAGATGCTGCAATCGCGGCATTTGCGCCGTTTGTGATGCTGGATGTGATTGGCGCATCATACACAGCCAAGGCATCAGCAGCACTGGTTGTATTCGCACCATAGATTGTTTGGGCGTCACCTTGTGCATTTTGTGCGGCAGTTAACAGTCCTGCGGCTGTTTCATAACTTTCCCAACGGGTGTTTAGTGTTGTCACTGTACCTTCGTCGGTTGTAAATGCCGTATTTGCTGTGGCAAAGTTTGCTTGTTCGTCCACCCATTCGGCGGCTGTTGAGGTTTCTGCCCCATTAATCAACAGAACATCAGAATTATACGCGGCTTGCATTGCATCAAATGCGTCTTTCTCAGGCGATGGGTCTGTTGGTGTCACTTCTATATTATGACTATCAACTAGTTTGGTACCATCAGCAGATAAATGATATGTTTCGCTGCCTACTGTAGTTGAATAAAGTGTCCCATCAAACGAGTCTGCTGTCCCATTTATAACGCCAATAACTGTGTCAGGTGTATAATCCGTATTCAAAGCAACATTTTCCACCATGTCTTGTGCGCTGGTTCCCAATGTCACTGTGTTACCTTTACCGTTAACATATTCATAGTTATCACGCAAAACTGTTGCACCGGCGACAATTTCTTGTGTCGTCGTTACGACACCCGATGCGGCGGTTGTGCCGGTAAAATCGGTCTGTGTTTGTGTGCCACTTGCCAATGTTGCCGGGTCACCGTTTTTATCGGTATATGTAAAATCGGTTAATGTTGGGTCGGTGTCTTGACTTGCAACATTACGAAAATCGCCGTTCGATTTTTCATAAGAATACGGTTCGTCTGCAACTGGGTCGTTAACATTTACTGTTGCATCACTTGCGTTTACATAGTTGCCGGCGAACGTTACATCCGCGCCCGCGGCATATGCGCCAGATGTTGCCATAGCAACCAATCCAGCCAGAAATGCCCGTTTCAATACACTGCGGTATTGTGCAGACAATTCTTTGATTGTTGTCTTAGATTGTCTTATCATGATAAGTTCCTTTCTTTTTTATTGTTGGGTCTTAACGGATCATTCCTTTAAGACATTTTGTATGGTATAAAAACCAAGGTTTTTATACCGCCTTGTTTTTGAAATTCGCCATTTACGGTTTGTGCGTTGTTTTTATTGATAAATTTTGTTTTTTTAAATATTGAAAAAAGTGGTTGACTTTTAACCTTGGTTTAATTTAGACCACTTGACAAGCATCAAAAACGCATTAAATATGGGGTCAGGTTGGGTGTCTGAGGCGTTTCAGATACCCTTGTTTTATTTCAATAAATATCAACAAAAAGGAACTTTTATGATTTACGGCTATTGTCGGGTGTCAACCGCGCATCAACACGAAGAAAATCAACGATTTGTAATCGAAAACTTTGTTCGGCAAAACAATATGGTGGTTGATGTTTGGGTCGAAGAAAAAATTTCCAGCAGTAAAAAATTACAAGACCGAAAATTGGGCGCGTTATTAAAAAAACTGCAACCCGGTGACATTTTAATTACCACGGAAATTTCGCGCCTGGGGCGAAGTTTATTGGAAGTTATGGGAATTTTGCAAACGTGCCTTGAACAGGATTGCCAAATATGGACATTAAAAGAAAATTTCCGCCTTGGGACCGATATTCAATCCAAGGTCCTGGCGTTTGCATTCGGGCTGTCGGCGGAACTGTCTAAATCGCTGCTCCAGGCGCGTGTGCGCGAAAGTCTGGCACGATTAAAGGCAAACGGGAAAAAACTTGGGCGACCAATGGGTGCACAATCAAAACAACTGAAATTGACCAGAAATAGAAAACGCATAAACGATTTAATGATTCGCGGAATCAGCAAAAATAAAATCGCACGAATAATGCACGTTAGCAAATGCACATTGTATAGTTTCTTGCGCAGTGAGTGATAAATGGTTAGTAGAATCTGGAACAAGCCTGTAATTACGGAATAATCCCAAAGAATACTAACCACTAACACTATCACCACCGCCACCGATGACAATGCGGTTGCGGCCGCCACGCCACCTGAAATATTCTTTTCCAATGAGTTGTATGTTTTAACGCAAGAGACAGAAAAGCAAGCAAGACATGTTGCAGATTCACTAGTACAACAAAAATTCAAAAAACAAAAATTGGCGAAGCGTTAAAAAAATAACCGTCCGAATTCGGACGGTTATTTGATTACATTATCGTGATAGTTTATTCGGTGCCACATTTGTATATATATGGCCACAATAATTAATGGATGCCCGCCATTTGTCTAACGACTTGTTGTCGGCATAAGATGTTAAGTTGTGTCGCTTTATATCTTGGGGATCATAAATGAAATAGCAATATTTATTAAATGGTGTAACATCGTTACAATAATAGTGCAGCAACAGGTCTTCGTATTCCCAAAGATTATTTATGTGTTTAACAAGGTTTTCTTGGGCCAAAGCATGGGTTTGACCGTTACCCCATATTTGTATAATAGACATTGATTCATATTCATCAAATGGTTCCCTGAATGCTAAATGCAACGCATAGGATTTTTTAAATGTTTTATTGTTGCCTATGCCATCCAAATAAGACGAATTATCATTTACATATAAATCACCATATTTTGTTAGAGATTTCATCAAATCAGAATGTTCGATCCTGTTGAACCAATCCGGGGTTGCCAATTTTTTATTATGATTCCATACATTCAAACAATTACTATCATAAAATGGTATGTCGGTGAATATTACATTGTGCATACGCTATCCTCTCTTGTTTTATGAAATCTTTTCAATTCGGCGGCGGCGTTTTTCACAATCATCAAATGGGCTTTCCAAAAAGGCTTGCGCACAAAGGAACGCCATTTCGATATCTATGTCGTCCGACCCCAACGCAAGAACATTTATATCGTCGTGAAAGCGGTCGTCGCGTGCCTGGTCCGGGCGATCACAGCGCGAAGCCCGAATATGACGATACCGATTCGCGGCAATTTGAACGCCTGCACCCGTGCCACAGACCAAAATCCCGCGGGAATTTGGCGCGTCCGCCATCGCATCCGCCAAATTTTTGGCAACATCCGGAAAATCAACCGGCGTATTTAAATCGTCCGTGCCCAAATTCACCATGTTATAGCCCAGTGCGCTGAGCATTTCGATTAAATAGAGTTTCAGCCCTACACCGCGATGGTCGGCGGCAATAAATACTTTATCAATGTTTTTATTCATCTTTTTTATCCTTGCGTTTGGCCAGTTTGCATTCCAAGCCTGTATTAGAAGTTATATTCAATGTCCGATAAGACAAAGTCCCCGTCATTTTTGCATGGCTGAACACATTTGCGATTTCAACCGTCGCGGGTCCAATCAATGTCCCGTGCAAGAACAGATTGTTTGTTTTAATTTCGCCTTCGACGGTTCCGCCGCGCCCGATGACGACTGTTTCTGCGTCGATGTTGCCGACGATGTGACCGTGGATTTGGACACTGTGGTCGGTCTTGATGTCGCCGCTCAGCTTGCATCCTGCACCGATTATTGTCGGCGAAGTCTTTTCATCTGCGTTTGTGAATGCCAACATTTTTCTTTCCTTTTATTATTGCTCTTTTACGAATTTTTCCGGATCAAATGGGTTGCCTTTGTACCGAATCTCGTAATGCAGGTGTGGTCCCGTTGACCGACCCGAAGAACCGCCCAATCCGACAATTGTCCCCGGACGCACCCAATCGCCACGCGACACCATAATCTTGGACAGGTGTGCATAAAGCGTCGTAAAGCCCAAACCATGGTCAATTTCAACCGTTGTGCCGTAACCCACGCGTTCGCCCGCAGAAATCACACGTCCCGGTGCCACCGCCAACAATTCTGTACCAATTTTACCCGCAAAGTCGATTCCCTTGTGCTGTTTATTTTCGCCGGTGAATGGGTCTTTGCGTTTGCCATATTTAGATGTTATGCGAACGCTTTTAACCGGTGCGCCCAGCGGCAGAATCTTTTTCAGCTTGCTAAGTCCGTTCCAAAGAGTGATGTCATTCGCCAATTTTTGATATTTTTCATCCAATTCTTTGTCCAATTCCAGTGGATTAAATACCGCACCGACCAACTGATTCGAATATTTGTTCGCGTTTTTAACCAAAGTGTCCTCGGTCAGCCCCAATATCGCCAAAGTTCCCTTGATTTGTTTAAGTTCTGTGCGCAGTTCCGCGGTTTGTTCGTCCGCCAACTTTGACACAGAATCCAATATTTTCGTGTCGGCATCAAGTATCTTTGCGACATTTTCCAAGATTTCGATGTCGCGTTTTTTGATTTCGATGTTTTCGGCGCGCGTCAGTTCGTATTCAACCGCCAAATCAGAAACCTTGGTGTATTCGGGTGCATAGTCCGAATCGGTGAACATTTCACCAAGGCGCGTTTTCAAAAAGTCCAATTCGCCCCATGTCTTAAGGCGTTCGTTTATTAAATCTTCGCGTCCCGAATCGGTCAGTTTTTTGTCTTTTAACAATTTATCGTCAATGACATTGATATTCTTGGTCAATTCGTTGTATTTGCCAAGGTATGTTTGCAGGTCGGTCATATGGTGCGCGTATTTTTCGCGCATTTCTTCCAATTGGGCAGTGCGGGCCTGCAACATTGGGCGATGATACACAAAGACATAGGTTGACCATGTTGCCCATATTGCCAATCCAACCTTGGCACAGAATTTTGTGAAACGCCAGAAACTGGTCTGTTCATATGTGTAAACATTACCGCGCGGCGTATCCATTACCGTGAATTCGCGGGGCGGGAAAATACGTACTATTAAACGCCAAATGGCGCGAAAAGGCGCCGTTATAAACGCCCAAAGGGATGTAAAATATCGTGTTATAAAATTTATCATAACAGCATAAGCATAGTAAAATAATATCCAATAGTCAAGAAATCACAAACAAGTTCTATCTGTTATGTTGCAATTTTGTTAATGTTTGGCCAACGGATAGGCCTTCACGCAATATTTCGTCGCAATTCATGGAAAGTCCGGCATAAAGAGTTGTATTTGGTGCACGACCAACACGACACGACAATAATACCCTTTCGGCGGTGTTTTTCGTGCTGAACAGTGGCATGATACGAAAATCACCACAATGGCGCGACATTTCGCCTATGACTGTGCCAACTTGGCGTGAATCAACAATGGTTGCAAACATTCCGTTCGGTTTTACACGTGCGATGCATTTGCGCGTCCACTGATTCAGGTCGGCATTATGATGCGCGTTATGTCCCGCCGGAGTCCCATTAAAATAAGGTGGGTTTGTAATGACCAAATCAAATGTTTTTGTTGTTCGCCAAGATGTTATGTCAGCATTTACAAATTCAGCCGTTTGTTCGTTTAGTGCAAAATTGTCGCGTGCCGCATTTAACATACCGTTGGAAATATCCAATACCGTCATTTGAATTCCCGATATTCGCGACATTAAACACAGTGCCACACCACCCGTTCCTGTGCCTGCATCAAGAACTGTCTTGGGGTGCCCATCAATAAACGCCGCCAACCATACGGCATCGCTTGTTGGATTATACAAACCGCGACGAATTTTGACCCGTCCGCCCATTATGGTAAAAATGTCTTGTTTTTCAATCATGCTTGTATCATAATCCTTTAAAATCAAAAGGCAAGCCAATGTTCGATGATAATTTAATAGTCGCCAGTGCAACCAATGCGTTTAACAATTCTGCTTTGGCGGCACCGGCTTTTATTTGGAATGCGGTATTAAGTGTGCCTTTATTCGTTGGGGTTTATGTTTTTGCGCGGTATTTTGCAGCGCGTTTAGGGCTTTTGCCTTATATCACTCGGGCACGGGCAATATTTTGGACCGTGGTAATGACCGCGTTGTGGGTTGTCTTGATGGGCGGAAATTATGATGTGTTGCGCGATGGTCATTCTTTGGTCCCATGGGTCAGTGCCGCAATATTGTTCATATCAAGCATATTTGTCGGAATAAATACGCGTGCGGTGCGGTTGCCGATATGGTATGGTGGCGCAAATGTGTCACCAAAATTGCGATGGTTTATAAATCTTTTTATATTCGCTTTAGTTCTTGTTCCGGTTGGGTTATCTGATACATTGAATTGGTGGGGACCAATATTACAGGTTTGTGCGTTGGTTTTCGGTTTGTTGCTTGGGCGATACAGTCACCGACAAATGCGTACAGAATCTTGTGTTATCGGGGTTATGCTTGCGGCAACAATTGTTGTATTGATGCAGCCAGAGCTGTTTCGATTCGCTCAATTGGGAAATATGACGCCGATGCATCTTGTTGGGTTCTTGGTTGTTGGAATTACTTGTGCGGCGGCATTTGTTGTCGGAACGGTAAATCCACGCGGTAAAATACATCAAAGTGCTTATGTGAAATTAAAGTGGCTGGTTCGGTTTATGTGTGTATTGTGCGCGGTATTGTTTGCTTTGACCGAAGCCGTGCCGATATTTGTTGCAACTGTTGTATTTGCGATGGTTTTGTTTTCTATGTCGGTGTGGCACGCGCACGAATTGCCGAATAAAATTCAAGATGTTTTACTGTCTTGGGCGATAATTTTCTTTGGGATTTTGATTTCGGTCCCAACAATAAGCGCAATTGGTTTATTATTGTTGGGGGCGACGCGTTTCGAAACTGACAGAATGCCAAATATATGGTTCTTGTTATAATTCGTTATATTTATTGAATGTAAAAGTCACAGCCCTTAGTGTAGTATATCATGGCAATATAACAAGGGTGATTAAGATATGGCAACAAGTATACATCCAACCGCGATAGTTCACGAAGGCGCAGTAATTGGTGCAGACTGCAAAATTGGTCCGTTTTGCATTATTGGTCCAAATGTGGTTTTGGGCGATCGTGTTGAATTGGTTTCGAATGTTGTGATTGATGGTAAAACGTCAATCGGTGATGATTCTATTGTTTATCCTTTTGCGGTTCTTGGCGTTATGAGCCAAGATTTGAAATGGCAAGACGAATCCACCATGACCGGATTACGAATCGGCAAGCGTTGTCGTATTCGCGAATATGTAACAATTCATTCGGGAACGCCTGCATCGGATGGTACCGTTATAGGTGATGATTGCCAAATTATGGTTAATGCTCATGTTGGACACGATTGCAAGATAGGAAACAGTGTGGTTATGTCTAACCTGGTCCAGGTTGCCGGACATGTAGAGGTTGAAGATTTCGCAATTTTGTCTGGGGACGTTATGGTTTTACAATTCGCCCGTATTGGTCGTAATGCTTTTGTCGGTGGTATGTCGGGTGTTTCTAATGATATTTTGCCATATGCAATATATGATGGCCCACGTGCAACATACAGGACGATTAATCGTGTAGGACTTATGCGGCACGGATTTACAAATGAAGATATGCATGCAATTTATTCCGTCTATAATGCGGTGTTTCATGATACTGATGGTACTGTGGCGGAACGATTGGCACGCGTTCGTCGCGAAGTTAAAAATAATAAATATGCTATGGATGCCATAGATTTTATTGAAAATCGTTCTAAACGTGGCATTGGAACATCAAATAATGCCGAATAAAAAGCCATTGATTTTTGTTATTGCGGGTGAAGTGTCGGGTGACGCATTAGGCGCACGCATAATGCGGCAAATGGCGGATTCTGTGAATTTTATTGGTGTCGGTGGCGCGGCGATGCGTGATGCGGGCTTAAAATCGATATTTCCAATGTCTGATTTGTCGGTAATGGGAATTATAGAAGTTTTGGCACATGCGCGAACATTAAAGCGTCGCATACGCGAAACAGTGGATAAAATTATCGATTCGCGTCCTGATTTTGTCTTGACCATAGATTCACCGGGTTTTGCGCGTTCGGTAATTAAAAAATTACGCGGATCGCGCGCGGGTCGTGAATTGATTGCGGGCGGGCTTCGTTTTCATCATGTTGTTGCACCCCAGGTTTGGGCTTGGCGACCGCGACGTGCAAAAAAGTATGCGCGAACATTTGATAAACTGTATGCTTTTTTTGATTTCGAAGTTCCATATTTCACTAAATATGGTTTGGATACTATTGCGGTTGGGCATCCGATTGCCGAAAATATTATGGCGACAAATTTGACAAACTCCCCTGCCCCTGGGGCCGAAAAGATTATCACACTTGTCCCCGGCAGTCGTATGAGCGAGGTTAAAAAGCTTATGCCGTTATTTGAATCCCTTGTTAAAACTATATCTTCTTGTGAATACAGAAATTATAAATTCGCTATTCCCACAGTAGAAACGACCGCAGAGTATGTCAAAAATACCGTCAAAAATTGGAAGGCAAAACCAGAATTGGTCGATGCATCTGTGCGATATGATTTGTATCGTAAAACTTATGTCGCGGTGGTGGCAAGTGGAACTGTATCGGCAGAATTGGCAATGTTGCACGTGCCGGCCATCGTTGTTTATAAAATGAACAGAATTACAACATTAATCGGACATTTGTTGATACGCGTGCGGTGGGTTTCATTGGTGAATATTTTATTGAATCGCACTATATATCCTGAATTTTTAGGTGATTGTGCAACTGCGGAAAATATTCTTGGTGCGTTGGATAATATAATATTGCCGGCAAATCGTTCCCGCATGTGCGCTGATTTGGCGGCAGCAGATGCTATGTGGACACGTCCCGACGGTGTGGCAAGTAAATTGATTGCCGATGATATGTTAAAACACATTAATAAATAAAATAAATTTTGGCGTAAAAAACTCTTGCCACAGATTTCGTATTTTTGCTACACTTTATCCCAGAGATGAAGAAAGTTCTGATTTTTGGCGTATTCTTGGGCGTTTTTGCCTTTGCGTCTGCGGATGCCGCAGTGCGCGATGGGGCTTCATCAAGCATACGAACCAAATCTGGTATAAATACCCAGGCACGAATATCAACAACAGTTGTGCGTTCTTCGGCGGTTGATGCCCAAACGCGTGGCACTTCAACGCGGGTTGCGGCCACGGGTGGGCGGACCGTTTCTGATACAGTCGGTCGCGCGGGGGCGTTACGAACGAATAATTTACGGATTGGTGGAACGCGGACTTTGGGTGAAACGCGCGATTCAACGGTTCGGTCCGGTGTTCGTGGGGCAACTGTGGCGCGTGCGGCGGTTGGCGACGGAATAAATGATACTCGCACAGGTGCGGCGTATAATCAATGTAAAACCGCATATTTCCAGTGTATGGATCAATTTTGTCAGTTAAAGAACGATGATTATCGCCGTTGTTCTTGTAATGATCGAGTGATTGAATTGGCAAATTTGCGCAAGAATTTGACCGAAACAAATGAAAAATTGACTGAATTTACCGAAAATTTGGATATGGTTGGTATGACCGCCGCCCAAGCCAAGGCTTTGCATACTGCATCAGATGGTGAAAATGCGCTGACTGCGGATACCTCTGCGTCCAAGGCGTTACTTACTGCGATTATGAATTCTATACGTGGAAACGATGCCACGGTTGCAGGAAAGATGTCTGATTTAAACAGCATAAATTTGACTTTTGACACGACGAATGCCTTTGGTGTGACCGACGCGGCAAGTGCGGTTGCATCGTACAATGGTCTGGAATTATATAATGCGGTTTATCCGGCATGTCGCGCGGCGGTTATGAATGATTGCACCGATGCGACTTTGCAAAGGGCGGTTAATGCGTATCTTATGGCGGTCGAGCAAGACTGTAATACGGTTCAAACCGCGATTGTCAATAAACAAAAAGAATTAAAGGCTGCTATACGTGAAGGTGGGGCTATGTTGGATTTGGCGCGTGTAGAAAATCGCAAAAAGCATAATTCTGACAATTTGGCGACATGTATTGCAAATGTTGAATCCGCGGTGCTTAGCGAACAAGTATGTGGTGCAAATTATCATAAGTGTTTGGATAATGGTGAATTTATTGATATTTCAACAGGCGCGCCAATCAAAGGCGTAGTGCGATTCTATGAATTGGGAAATCTTTTAAAGTTTGAATATGGCAAAGATGCCGCAGATCAGAAATTGGCACAAAACCCGAACAATAAAAAGTTTGTCAAAAATTTTGAAACCAAAACCCGTAAATTCGCTGCAGACGCGTTGGACAATTGTGTGGAAATTGCTGATACAGTATGGGCAGAATATTTGGACAAGGCGCTTTTGGATATTTACTATGCGCAACAGTCCAAGGTTGAAACGATAAAGAACGGATGCTTTGATTTTATATCACAATGCTATAATGATAAAGAAACCGCGATAACTGCGGCAATGTCGTCTTTACTTGATGGAACATCGGCATTGGCTTTGCAACCGGATAAAATCGTTCTTACCAAGCAAATGTGCAGTGATTATATCGATTCTTGTAACAATATGTTTCGTGATTCCGGGGCGGGTGATATCGTTGCCGAATACATGCAAATGCAGGCCGATAAAGATACGTTGGTGGCATGTCGTGCCATCGTGCAACAATGTTTTGACGATTTTGGCGGCACAAATTATGAAAACTTTTATTATCCGTCCAGTGGTCTGTTTGAGGTCGGCAAAGTTGATACAAATGTGAATTATGTTTCTGGTAATATTGTGTGGCCTGTGAAGACCGCGCTTGATTGGTTTACATTATATCGTTATGATGACAATGGCGAGATACTGGTGGATTCGATGGGTAAACCGGTATATGTGTCTGAGTGTGCAAAACGAATTGCCGCAATAGACAGTTGTGCATCTCAGATTGAGGCGGCATTTGGGGGCTTGGATTCTGTAATTGCGAAACAAGAAACAGCAGAATATGGTCAATATAATTATACCAAGCCAGACGAAAATGGTAATAAAAACATCTTGGCCTATGGTTGGGCACAATCGGGTGATTTAATTGATTGGGATGACCCGAATTATAAATTTAAAAATCGTCGTCTGCGTCCGACGGGTGTCGCAACCGAAGTTTATAACCAGATTATTGACAGCCTTACTACACAGTGTATGAATGTAGGCGGTCGCTTTGTCGAATCACAATTCTTGGATCATAATAGGTATGGGGTGGATAGTGATGATACTTTATGTGTTTATAAGGATTCTGGTTCTACTTATCCGTTTGTTCAATATGGGATTAATGCGGTTAATAATGCAGAAAATATGTGTCCCGCATACTATAATTTGGATGTAGATATACGGGCATGGGGGATATGTTCTTGTTGGGAAAACGGTGGTCGCAGAAGTAAAGATGGTCAGATAAGTAAATGTTTTGCGGGTATACCGGTTGACACCGAAGCAAAAGACGAGGCGTGTGATAGCAGCAGCATGACGGTAGGTTATAGTAATAATAATAATTTTTGGTGCACATCAAATGTAAATACGTCAACCAATCAGGTTTGTCCGTTTAATCATCAGAATGATTGTGATACGGATAAAATCCCCTCAGATTTGCCAGATGGTGTGAAATAATTCTGGCGTGGCATCCGTCTCCGTTTTGCTGCGCCGTGACAGGTAACAATTTGTAAGCCCGCACTTGATTGTGCGGGTCAACAAATTGTAATGGTGGATGAGACTGGACTCGAACCAGCGACCCCCACGATGTGAACGTGATGCTCTAACCAACTGAGCTACTCATCCAAAAATTTTGTGGTGGGGATAGTGGGACTTGAACCCACACGGTCGCAATGACCAAAGGATTTTAAGTCCTCAGCGTCTACCATTCCGCCATATCCCCGCGTGTCGACGGAACACATAATATCAATATGTTTCGCCATTCGCAAGAAAAAAATTTATGTGTTGGGGCTGTTTTGTTAACATAATGTCCGTAATTTTATATTTTCCGCTTGCAAAACGGTAAAGATTGCGTTAGTATAGCAATCGCTGTAAGGGCGTAGGGGCATATGGCGGAATTGGTAGACGCGCTAGTTTCAGGTACTAGTGGGGCGACCCTTGGAAGTTCGAGTCTTCTTATGCCCACCACAAAAGTTTTGGGGTTGTAGCTCAGTTGATAGAGCGCTACGTTCGCATCGTAGAGGTCGTGGGTTTGAGTCCCATCAGCTCCACCAGAATTTATTATCGCGCACCGTAACGTGCGCGATTCATGTTATTTATATGATGATATTTTTTACCGTAATCCCATCGTGCGACAGCATTCGTTCGCCGCGGTTTTCCAATCAGAATATTGCTTTTCGGGATTGCGCAGGTCGCGCCATCCTTGCCACCCACCGCAATTTTTACGCACACCCGTACCGGTGCATTTTACATAGCGACGCAGCGAGCAAGTTTGATTCGATAATTTTCCCAATTCGGTTGTGCATTTTACAACAACGTTTTGATTTTTTGCATCACCCTGCCCCAATTCACGTGAAGACATAACTTGATATGCGTTTGCCGATGCGGCGCACATAAATATACCAACAATCATCACAAAAAGTTTGCGCATATTAAATCTCCTTTCCTTAGGTCTTATTATATCAAAAATCGTGCATAAAAGACAACAGGTTTTTTATCGCCCTGTTCCCGCCGTCGACCAAGGCGTATCGTTCATAATCAGCCAAAACAGTTGTTGCGATTCTGTGTCGGGATTTCGTATAACCGGGCGAACAACAAAGATGTCAACGTCGCATGGGTGGCGACCGGCATCTTCTTGCATTTCTGTTAAATCTTGATAGAACTTTTGCGCGAAATCCATTGCTTGCAAGTATGCGGCGTCATCGTCCGCGGCATTTGTTGAATCACCGGTCCATTTCAGCCATGAACCATAGTTTACAACATTATCTTCGCCTTCGATATCGGATGCAGACAAAAGCAAGAAAGGCTTCATCTTGATTCCGTTTGTATAATCGCCTGTTTCAGTGTATGTCCAATCCCAAAAATCGCCAATCAACCCCAAGACAAAATGCAACGCGGCAAAATCGGATGTCACGCGTGCAACACGACCCAATCCGCGCCGTGTAGAATGAAACAACCAATCCCGCACAAGCCCAGATTTTTCACCGCTGCGGGCAAGTTTTGCGGCGTTGTCCAATTTTTTTGTGCCGCTGCGTGCCGTTTTAATGCTTTTGGTTGTGTCCTTGATGCCTTGCCATCCGCGTTGAATAATGTTACCGGTGCGGGCTTTTTTGAATGCGCGCAGATCTTTGGCATATTTGGCTACATCTTTCAGTGTATCGTATTGTTTCACATATTCGGCAACATTTTTGTCGCTTTTTGCCAATTCAGACATAGTCTTTTCAATTTCTTTGATTTCGTTTGCGCCCGTTTTACGCATGTCGTTCAATTTATCTAAATCCGCCACAGAATTTATTTTTTCGGCATCTTTCCCAAGTTTTGCTAAATTGTCCGTGTGCGTTTTTTGTGCAACGCGAAGGCTGTCCGCGATGCGGTCGTACCGTTTTGTTCCTTTTTGCGCGCGTGTCAAAGCTTTTTCTAATTTATCCATATTTTTTAATGATTTTTCAACTTTGGAAATATTTTCACTGCGACGTGACAACAATGCAACACGACCAGATAGGCGGACATAGTTTTTTACAAAATCTGATGACTTTATAAGGGTGTTGATGTTTTTCCCTATTCTTTCCATAATCTTGGCGGCGCGTGCGCCTTTTAATGCCCCTTCTGCAAACATTGCGCTACCGCCCGTTAAAATATTTAATGCAATATCTAATGCAATTTCGCCGTATGATATCCAACGCAAGCTACGGTCGCCGGCAATATAGTATTTGTTTTTATCATCATCATGTTTTGCAGTGCGTTCGCGCATAACATCATGAACCATTGCGTTGTTGATTTTTGCGCCGATTGGAGTTTTGGTACTGCACCAACCGTCAATATCATTCCGTGGATATAAATCGTCAATGTTGTCGTAAATATACTGGAAGGACACAGTATTATTTTTATCGGGTCCAACAAAATCGTCCAATGCACCCGGTCGTGTGACCATAACAGCATACCACGCAGGGTCGGTATATGTCCAAGTGGCGTGTTCATCAAATTGGCTTATTTCCGGGCTGATTTCGTTTGTGGGTAATTCGGTTTTTGCAGATAATAATAAATGTTGATTTAATACCTTTGGTTGCGTTTCATAATTTATGACAATTTCGCGAATTGTTTGACCACCGCGTTCAAAAGTATATTTTATTGGCATAAAACGAATTGTTTCGTTATCATCTGCATCGGCAATTTCGGGACACGCCAATACCGCACCCAATGTTTCGGGTGCGCGAAAGACATCATAAATCCAAGCTTGGATTTCGTCTTCGGGTGTATATTCGTTTATTGTTAAAGAATTATTGGCTGCATCTTCTGCCAAGGCGTCCGCAAATGCGCGTGTGGCGCATTCGGTATTTGGCGGTGTATAAGATGCCAATATCTCCGCAGTTGTCTGGAAATCCGCTTCCGCCGCATGGGCAGCAAAGGGAAATAGCATAATAACTAACCAAATATGTTTTGTACGCATATTATGCCTTTTGCGGGTTTTTAATTCCAAGATTTATCATATAATATAAATGGTTGGTCAACAGATAGCCATTTATTATCAGTTGTCTTTTGCATAAAGAAAATCATCCAATACCCTTTGGTATAGCAATATTTTTTTCTGTCTGCTGTGGTTAAATTGTTTAAAGCATTTCTAACTTCATTTATTTGATTTAATGTGAATTTTTTTACTGTGTTTGGGGAATATCCTGTTAAGAATCCACCGTATGGATAAACATTACCTGTTATGCTTTCTATGGCTGTATTTACCAATCCATGACCGTTCTGATATTGATTTTTAAAACATTTTTTTACAGATGGTGGTTGGTTTGTATAACATCCAAATGCAGCGATAGGATTAGAAATTGCCCCTATTGTTTGAGCGTCGGGAATAGTGTCGGCCCTGCATTCAAATATTGCATATTCGGCATCTGCTTCTTGCTGAGACGGATTTTGGACTTTGGGTTCACAATTATTTTCGATGCTTTTTGTTGAATCGGCGCAAATACATTTATTTTTATTCTTGGGGTCGTGCGCAAATTTTCCGGTACATTTGCAATCAGCATCCATGTGAGGATCCGGACAATTTGATGGATTTATAACCGGCGGTTTGGAACTGCCACAACTTGTATCCACAGGATTTACGCCGGCTTCGCATTTCCATTTTGCATAGAATGTTTTCGCTTCTGTCTCGTTTGGACCGATTGTTTGCGTCTTTGCACAGTCGGTCAAAGCGGAATCTGTGCACCAGCCAATGAAAGTACATTTATCACGTGTCGGTGTCCAAGAAATCGTTGCACCACGTCCAATTGTATATTTTGTAGGCTCTGCTTCTTCTGGTTGGCCACAGAATGTTTTATAGTCTATATCAATTTTGCAAGTGGAATTATCAGGCATGCGTTTGCAATATTCAAGTCTATTGTTACCCTGTAAACGCTTCAAGAATTCTTCTTCGCTTTCAATGTTGATAGTTTTGTATGCGCTTTTGTCTTTATATGGTTCATATCCCGCACTGCGCAGTGCCATTGTATCAGATAACGATAAATCTGCCGCGGTCTTTGGAAATTCGGTTGCGTTTAATTCGGTTGATGTTGCGTTCATTGATTGCAGTTCATGCAGTTCATTGGTGCGTTCCATAACGCCCTTTTGATATTCATTTGGTTTTACGGCAAATGGGTTTTGAATTTGGATATCTAATGTTGACTTTGTCGAATTTACCCCAGTTTGTGTCACGATGTTCGTGGACATATTGCCGTGTTTTTTTTGATAATTGTTGAATACCGAATCAATATATCCGCCACAAGATGTTGCGTAGTTGTGTCCCGGTAATTGAGATAGTTGCACCATAATCTTTGGACGCACGTCTGATATTTTCATATTTTTGCATTCATTGTTTAATGCGCAATATGACGTAACCAAACTTTCCACCATGTTATTACATTCTGCGGTGTTTAAATCGGCACCGGTTGCATATATTGGTGTTGGAAAACGTGCATTATACGGACTGTCGGGTGTCCAAAATGGATTTGAAGAATAATTTTGAACGGGTTGTATTTCGCCATATTTCGACATAAAACCAACTGCCGCGCATCCGTATCGCGCACACAAAACGGCGGATAAAGCCGCAAAAGTTCCGAAAATATAACGATTTTGTCTCACTCGCCCTGCTCCCTAACTCTTTCTTATTATACCAGAAACGCCATTATAATCAAAGACAAAATTCCACCGATTATGAAAAATGGTGCAAAAGGAATAAATTTCTGTTTTTTGCGATATGCCCATGCGGCGCCAAATATGCACGCCAATACCAAACTTATTGCCAAACCGGTGGGACCGCACCAAAGTCCGCCGACCGAAATCAGTTTTATGTCGCCCATACCGATGGGGTTGTCCGCGGTTGGATTGCGTTTTGATACTATTTTGGCAAAAATCAACCCGGTAACTGCCGCCATTATATATCCAAATGCCATGCCAATTACGCCTGCGGCAATATCGTGTGTCCACGGGAAAAAGGTCGTTATGATTGCACCAATAACCAGCAACGGAAAAAGATACGCGTCCGGGATAATTCGGCGACGCATATCGGCAACACTAATCCGCCAGCACAGGTACAATGCCAATAAGTTTAATATTATGAAAAATGTCCAAAAAATGTATAAAAACATATTTTACCCCTTGCGTTTCGATTCGTTTTTGTGATACACTATTATATCATAAGAATTCAAAAAGGTTTATATAAAATGAGTAAGTCGTGGGATAAAGGTATTTTGAAAAAGTTAAAATCTTTGAAAGATCGCGGTTTGTCGGCCGCCGAAATTGGTAAGCGTTTGGGCTTGTCCAAGAATGCAATTGTTGGAAAAATGCATCGTATGGGTTGGAATCCCAAAGCGACCGAAGACGGCAAGTCTGAGAAAGGTGTGGTGAAAGAAAAGACTGGGGTGAAAACAAAGCCGGTCAAGGTTGTGACCAAAAAAGTCGCCGCAAAGAAAAATGTAACAGAAAAAAAGCCTGTTGCGAAAAAGGTTGTTGCAAAAAAAGTTGCACCGAAAAAAACCGAAAAAAAACTTCAAAAGCCTGTGCCCAAGGCTGTTATTAAAAAGCCTTTAAAATCTGCCCCGGATATTAAAAAGCCTGTTGCAGAAAAAGCAAAATCAAAACCGATTGATACGAAAAAAGTCAAACAAGTTACAAACCAGGAATCAAAACCTGAACCGAAACAGGCTGCGGTTGGTCGTCCGATTGCGGGACGCGGTGGTGCGGCACATCAACGTATTGTTCAGCATGCTTTGGAAATGGCAAATTTAAAACCGAATCAGTGTCGGTGGCCGATTGGTGATCCGGATTCTGATAATTTCCATTTCTGTGGCAATACGGTTTTTGTGGGCAAACCTTATTGTTACGAGCATTGCAAAATGGCGTATCAATTTGCACCGCCAAAAAAGAAATAGGAAACACAAGGGGGAAACGGTATATGCCGCGCGAGAGAAAAATTTTTCCAAAGTTGTATATAACAGAATATGATATTGCTGGCAACTCTTTCCGTGCGTGGCGCACCAAGGGTGGCAAGTTGGTTTTGATTGTTGATGATACACTTGACGATTACAAAGATAATGTTTTGTTGGTTATTGATGCCCATGGGAATCGTAAATGGGATGATGTTTTGGTCAATGATTATAACATGGATTTGGAAACGGTTCGTCCGCGTCGCGATAATCTTTATCAAAAAATCGATATAGAATATGACGGGCTTGGGATTTATGAAAATCTTATACATGCGTACACTGATGGTGGCGATGTTGGTGCGGTTTTGGCAAATTTGTATGATTTTCGTGATGCGGCGGTGCGGCGTGCTGCGACGGAAAGATTGTCGGTTGCCGAAGATATAATTGAACGCGCCAATAACACGATTGAACGCGCAAAGCGGACAATTCGTGGGCTTGGCTTTCGTTTGGATGAAACACAAAACAAATTGGCTAAACAGCGGGCAAATGTTGGCAAAGAACCAACCAAGCAATCGGCGGCGAAAATTTTACGGTCTGAATATCGCATTGAAAACACAAACGAGAAAGTTGCGCGTGCCAAGAAACGAATCGAAAATGCGCGTCATCGTATCAAAGTTGCGCGCGAAGATGCGGACACTGCACGGGCTTTGTTGGCGCGGCATCGTCCAAAATTCAATGAAAAAATTGTGGGTAAAGTAAAAGGTAAAGAAAATTCAAAAGTTGAATCTAAACCAATCGTGGCGACCGATACACCGATAATGGTCGTTCCGGAATATGAATTACAACCAAGGGAAGAAAAAATGTCTGATACAGAAGAAGTAAAGCCTTTGTTCGATAAAGATCCAGAGATTTTGGATGATGAAATTGCGTTCAAACCGGTGGAGTTTGATGATATTAAACCGCGTTTAACCGCCCCGGAACATACAGAGCCTCGCGTAAAACAAGATGTTTCGGCACCGGACTTTGATGATATGTCCGAATCGGTTGAATACCATGAAACCGAATCGGTGTCGCAAGACGAACCTGTGTTGGAATCTATTCAAAGTGTTCCGTCGTCTGGTGTTGGCGATTCGGTGCAAGATGATGACGCAACGGTAAATCAATATGATAATGTTGCAACCGTGCCTGTTTCGCGACCGCAACAGTCAAGTGCTCCGGCGGCATCTGCGCGACCGTTGTCGCCGATTACGGGTGGTGCGGTTCGACCGGTGGGCGGTGATTATGTGCGTTCAAAGCCTTCGGCGGCATATTATTTGCTTTTGATATTATTGATTGCATTATCGGTGTTTACATTGTGGCTTTACCAGAAAAAGAATGGTGGTACGGTGCCGTCCATTGGTGACACAGTTGTCATGACTCGGCCTGATGTATTATCTCGTGGTGCCCCGGAACCCGAACCGGTTGCTGTCCCTGCGCCCCAGCCAGAACCAGTTATGCCAGAACCCGAATCGGAATCCGAACCAGAACCAGTAATGCCTGAACCTGAACCCGAACCGGTGGTATCGGAACCCGAACCTGTATCGACATCCGAAGCGCCGATTAAGATAGTATATCCCAACGAAGATATCTTGGTCGCGGCGGAACCCGATGTGCCGGTTGTTGAAGACGAAGAAAGCGTTTTGGCGCGCAAAGGTGCGTATGGTGTTTCGCGCGAAGATAAAACGGTGTATGCGCCAGAGCCCGTCGTCCGTGTGACGAATGTGAGCGCGCCGGATGTTATATTTGAAGACGATATTGTATCTGTGCCGGTCCAACCAATAAGCGCGGAACCAGAATATTATGATGATGGTATGGGTTTCGAAGCGTATGATGATTATAATGAATATTATACCGATGATATGGGGGGCTTTGTTGACGCGAATGCCCGTTTCGGTACGGATGCCCAGGTTGGTCCGGAAATCCGCCGCGATGTCAGCATACACGACGGTGGACAATACAGTATCAGTTATGATGAAACCGAATATTAAAAAATATCACACAGAAATGTGTGATATTTTTTTTTGCTCATTGTGGTTTATTATTCTTTTTCGATTACTACTATTGCCGCCGAAAAATTATCTTGATCGGTAATAGAAAGGTGAACGCGTGCGGTCATTCCCGCCATTTCTTTAAGTTTTGCGCGTGCGCCACCCGCAATCATAACTTCCGGATGCCCGTTATCATCGTGCATAACCGATATGTCGGAAAAAGTAATATCTTCACCGAATCCGGTTCCCATTGCTTTAAGGCATGCTTCGCGTGCCGCCCAGAAATTTGCCAAATGTTTTTCGGCGTTTGCGCCGTCGGCTTCGGCATATTCCAATTCTTTCTTGGTAAATATGCGTTGTTTTTTGAATGCGGACCAATCCAAGAACCGACCCGATTCGACCAAATCAATTCCAATACCAACAATCATAAGTTTCCTCCCTTTCTGGTTGTTATGAACTATTTTTTTGACCTGATACGGGAATATAGAAACTTTTTGCCACTTTACGCAAGTAAAAAATTTAATTTTTTATAAAAAATTGCTTGCAATTTATAATCATTATAATATATAATGAATTTGAAGCAAAGGAGCAAAATATGAAGAAATGCTTTTCATTAGTAATGGTTGGTGTTGTGGCAGCATGTTTGTCGTCGGGTTCTGCTTTTGCGGGACATGGGCACGGTGGTGTGCATCATTCGCAGCCATCGCATACGGTTGTGCATGTTGCGCCGGCACCGCATTCGCATCATCATGTGCGACCGCATCATCACCATCATCATCATGCGGATACAGGCGATTTTATTATCGCAACCGCAATATTGATTTCTGCATTGATGTAAAAAAGTCCGCCAAATGGCGGATTTTTTATGATAAAAAATATTTGTGTTTTGTATAATCTTGGTTTAATATAAAATTCGTCGTCGGGGCGTAGCTCAGCCTGGTAGAGTACTTGCATGGGGTGCAAGGGGTCGCAGGTTCGATTCCTGTCGCCCCGACCATAAAATTGAAAAATGACCCAAAGGGTCATTTTTAATTTTATCGTGGGTATAACGGATCAAACATCGCATTGCGAAGCAATGTAGGTTCGGAACAAGCACCGTAGGTGCGCAGTGAAAGGGGCCCGCCACCAAAGGTGGTGGGAATTACATTCCTGTCGCCCCGACCATAAAATTGAAAAATGACCCAAAGGGTCATTTTTAATTTTATCGTGGGTATAACGGATTAAGCGTTTTGATGTTATTTGTTTTCTTTATCTTTATTATTGATATGATCTATCAACAGGTTTCCACCAACACCAACTGCAAGACCGCCAAGTGTGGTATATCCGCCGACTTTTAACTGTTTTTCATTTTGTTCTTTTTGTGCGGCCAATGCCGTGGCATCGTCGCTGTCGTTGTCGGTCATTGCCCGCGCCAACGAGAATACATCGTCACTGAATGTTGTTTGGCGTTCTTTGGTTGTGTACTGATAAAGGTTGCTGTCTTTATACAAAACCTCAGATTCAATTCCGTCGCGTAATCCCAATGCGGTTTTAGTTGCTTTCAATGAATCAGCAACGTCTTCATATTCTTTATAATAATCTAACAAATCGCCAGGCATCAAGGTTTCTGTGGCGCCGTAATCAACCGATTGTCCCGTACCATATTCACATTTAAACGTGCTAAGATACTTTTTCATATCATTTTCTGATTCCGCCAGTACACGTTGTTTTGCTAATGCGGATGCCGCCTGCATCGCACCAAGCCCGGTCGCCGCAGTTGACACACCTGTTACAAGCCGATTTGCAACTGATTGCTCTTTATCGTGTGCATCTTGGTATGCTTCTTCCGCGTTTTTGATAATTTCATCGTAATCCACATTTGATATATTTGGTATGTTATCGCCCGTCAATGCAGTCACCGCCGCGGCAACCCCTGGTTCTTCATTGACTGCTGGGGTCACGGCCTCACCAGGCGCGTTCGGTTTTGCTTGCGGATCTTCGACTTCTTCTTCAAGGGTTTCTGTTTCATCCACTTCGCCACCATCGGTTTGTTCGAATTGTTCATTTTGAGATTTGTTGCAAAATTTATTTCTATATACGAAGGAAGCTCCTTCATGTTTGTTACAATAATCATTAATGTCTTGAATTTCGCAAATATCACTTAGCGCAATACTGTTATAAACCTTGCCATCTGACTTGTTTCTTAGGTGTTTTTGCATGAAAGCCCATACTGTTGACCCTTCTTTATCGATTTTTTCATATTGATGTCGAAATACCCCATCATCGCAATTTGAAATATCCGAATATCGTTTCCATTGTTTGCCAGTGCACTTATATATTTCATTATCAATACTTTTTACCAGATCATTTTCTTTACAGTCATTTTCTACCGTATCATCACAATATGCATAACTATCTTGGTCAATTTGAATTTGTTTGCCTTGGCGCGATGAATCCAATTTTTGTCCCAAGCATGCATGGTATGTCCCAAGGTCTTTTTGTTGTAATACTACGGTATTTTTTAATTCTGTGGCAAGATGTGTTGATGGCGCATAGCCGGATTTTATAAATTGTATCAGTGTTGTTGGTGAAATGTTTGTAAGTGTTATTTTACCACTGTTGTCGGTGTTTGATTTATATTCTTTGCCACTTTCGTCACTGTATGTGACAGAAACATCTGCCAAGGGCTTGTTCGAGTTGTCTTGTACAGTCAAGTTTAATGTCAAATTTTCGTTTTTCGCCACGCACCCAAGTTCCTTTCTTATTGGGTCAATCCATTTATACCCGTTATCACATTTACATCCAAAGTTGTCCGCACTGTTTGATGATGCCATTGGTATCAAGTGTTTTTGACTCTTGTCGCATATGCACTTGTCTTTTTTCTTATCCCAATCGCCACCCGAAGTGGTGCAGCTAGGCACCAAATCAGCACAAACGCCGTTGAAGCTGCTGATAAATTGGAAATCTAGATACTGGCATATGCAGCCATTATCAGCGTCGGGTGTCGGTATATGAAAATATCCATCACATTTGCAAGATGTTCCATATTTACCACCACTGCTAATACATAATTTTTTTTCATATGACCAATTGGCGTAATCTGATACATCTACGGTTTGTGCGGAATCGTATGTTTTTGTATATGTTGTTTCGTCGTTGCAAGTCACCAAAAAATCCATATTTGCACCGATATACTTGATCTCTGCATAAAAGTATTTTTTGCATATCGATCCCTCAAGGGGCTCATGTTTTTTCCCAAGTTCTTTACATCCCAGTAGTTCATGTTTAATTAAATACGCTTTACCGGCCCCCGGTTTTGTGCTTTTCTTTTTTATAAGGGTTGCGCAATCATTGATGTTTATTATGCTGTCGGAATTGCTATTAATAAGTTCACAGTTTACATCTGCGGGATCGGTGCAATGAATACTGAAATTTGCCGTGGTTGGTGCGGCAATCGCCACCGACCATACCGGCGTAAAAACACATAACAAACAGGCAATAAACAGTAATTTTCTCATTTTCCTTGACTCCCGTATGCCCTATTCTATCAAATTTTGGCATACGGGACAAGGAAAAAGTGTTAGTGGATAGTGATAGTGGTTAGTGTTTCTCTGGAATTATTCCGTAATTATGGGCTTGTTCCAGATACTACTAACCACTTGCACTAACACTAATCACTAAAACATTACATTGCCGTCGGGATGTTCAGGCCCATTAAATCAAGTGTGCGATCCAATACTTCAACGGCGATTTTAACCAACGTCAATCTTGTGTTACGCGCGTCCGCCGGAACATCATCACGCAGAATAGGGCAATTATGATAAAAAACATTTATCAATTGGCACAAATCATATGCGTAATTTGCAATTAAATCAGTTGCCCGGCTTTCAAATGCCGCATGAACTGTTCGATCAAAATCCAACAATTCCATAATCAGTGCGCGTTCGTCGGCACCAAATGTCGCAGATTTCGGCATATCAAATTCACCGGCACGGCGCAGAACCGAATTTAAACGCACCGCAGTGTATAATATGTATGGACCGGTGCGTCCTTCGAATGAAGTGATTTGCGTCGGTTCAAATATATAATCTGCGCGCAAGTCATGCGACAAATCGTTGAACTTTAATGCCGCCAGCGCAATAGATTCAATTGTGTCGTTGTCCAAATCTTTGCCCGATTCGGTAACGCGTGCACGTACCGCATCGCGCACCATTTCAATAATGTCATTCAGCCCCGCCGCATTTCCGTCGCGGGTCTTGAACGGTTTGCCGTCCGCGCCGTTTATTGTGCCATATCCAATGTGTTCCAGCGAATCGGTCGGAAACATGTTCAGCAATTCGGCAACGCGGAACAGTTGTTCAAAATGCAGAGATTGCCGCGAATCGGTAAGGTATATAACGCGGTCCGGGTTATCGGTAATTTTTCTGTAATACAATGCCATAATATCGGTTGCGTCATATGGTGTCGCGCCGCGGGAATTATAGAACATAACCGGAGGCATAGGTTTATTATCGGTATCACGTTTTACCACAACGACTTCGGCGCCGTCGCTTTTTACCAACAAATTCTTGTCACGCAACATTTTTTCCACGGGCGCAACATATTTTGCCGCGTTACGCTCACCCAAATCGCGATCAAAAGGAACGATGTTTAATGCCCGGACCGTTTTGTTCATTGACGCCAAAGAAATCGGCATGAAAATATTATATAAAGTATTATATCCCGGGTGTCCCTGTTGCAATTCGGCGGTGATAATTTGCGCATGTTCCAAAAACGCTTCGTCGGTTTTCGCCAATGCCGCCGCAGACGGATAATATGTGTCTAATTCGACGGGATCAAATGTATATTTGGAATAATCGCCGCTGGCATCGAAGTCTGGTTGAAAAAAAGGCCAATCGGGGTGCAATTTTTCAATCCAGGCAATAACAAAACCCATGGAGCGTCCCCAATCGCCCATATGATTATATGAAATCATCTTGTGACCAATGGTGCGTCCCAAACGATACAGAGTATCGCCAACAATAGAAGTCCGCATATGCCCAATATGCAAAGATTTTGCAACATTATACGCACCATAGTCCATATCGATAACTTCGGGTTTTCCAGCGGGTGTGATTTCTGCGGCAGTTTTTGCCACCCCCCACAAGAAATTATCGCGGAGTTTAATGTTTATAAATCCCGGTCCCGCCACAGATGCAGATTCCACAAAATCCAATTTTTCAATTTGTGGCACTATCTCGTTGGCAATTTCGCGTGGATTTTTACCCGCGCTTTTCGCCATAACCATTGCCGCATTTGTCGAAAAGTCGCCAAATTCGCGATTGCGTGGAACTTCTAATTTTACGTTCACCCCCAAAGATTCATTTAATTTTTCTGATACATATTTATAAAGGTTCATGTTTGATTCTCCGATTTTAAAATTATTTATAATTTATATTGGTAATACTACACGCACGCGCAGACCGCCTAAATCGCTGTCTTCCAAGAATATTTGACCACCGTGGTTTTCAATGGCTGTTTTTGCAATAGACAACCCCAATCCGGTGCCACCGGTTTTTGCATCACGCGATTCATCCAATCGGACAAAGGGGCGCAGTGCGTCGGATTTCTTGTCGTCAGGAATCCCGGGACCATCGTCTTCAATTGTAATTGTTGTTTCAACCGGACTGTCGGTCTCGGTCAATTTTATTGTCGATTTGGCATATCGCGCCGCGTTTTCTATTATATTTGAAAATGCGCGCGCTAAAGCCATTGGACGTGCGTAAAATTGTGCCGACACTTCGGGAAAGTCGGTTACGATTTTCTTGTCAGGTGCGGCATCACGCGCAATCCGCAATAACATTGGTGGAATTTCGGTTGATTGTTCAATTTCGGGTGCTTCGCCGCGCGCAAAAGCCAGATATCCATTTATCATTGTCGTCATACGGTCAATATCCGTAAGAAGTGCATTTTTATCGGCACTGTCGGTTTCAATGGCAAGCCGCATGCGCGCCAGTGGTGATTTTAAATCGTGGCTGACCGCGTTCAGCATATCCGTTCTTGTGCGGTTGTATCGGTCAAGCCGCTGTTTCATTGTTATCATGGCGGTGGCGGCTTCACGAATTTCACGTGAACCAGTTGGTTGAAACCCAGGAGCATCCAATCCACGACCAAACCGATTTGCCGCATGTGCAATACGCCTTATGCTGCGGTTATGCATTATTATGAACGGTGATACCAAAAGTGATACAATCAATAATGCACCAACAAGCCATATGATAAAGACTTCGGTGCTTGTTGAATAAACACGATAAAGACTTGTTCCAAATGTAATGACATTGCCGTTATTGGTCGGAATATCTATATCAATAAGCCGATCTGCGCGGTCAATGTATATATGTGGGGTGCGCTTTAGACGGTGTGATAAATGTTTCGCCAACAACCCGGCAATACGAGAATCATTATTGTCTTGTGTTGGGCGCACGGTTTCAGAATTGTTGACTATATTTATACCCAAATCTGCCGCCATAGATTCAGCAGTTGCCATGTTCCCAGAATCAATAAAATTCATCATCGTAGCAATTTCACCTGACAACGAATTTGCCATGGTGGCATGCACGCGTGCCCAATGATTTCCAAAGAATACATTTGCAATAATAACCTGGGTTATTACCAAGGGCACCAATATCAAAAGTATAGTGCGCCAGAAAAAACTTCGTGGAATTAATCTCATATTTTATTCCTTTTGGTTTGTGTTTTGACATATAATCTTGTAACCGCGTCCGCGCACAGTGATGATATCCACATTTGATAATACATCATTTAATTTTTCACGCAAGCGTTTTGCGACCATCGGTTGTGCCGCAGCAATACAGCCAACCGGGTTTACAAGGTTTTGTAATAATTTTTTTTCTTCACCCGATAATGCAAGCAATCCGCGCCTTCCATTGTTTGTAACCACAAAAAATTCGCCGTCTGTTTCGGCCAACCCGTCTGGCATTTTTGGTTTGCTTGTTTGCCCGCGCGCAATAATGTTGTTCAATCTTAGAATCAGCTCTTTGATTTGAAAGGGTTTTGACAGATAATCGTCCGCCCCCGCACTTAAACCATCAATGGTGTTTTCGGCCCCACCCATCGCGGTCAGCATAATTGTTGGGGTCATATTGCCGTTTGCACGAATTTTTGTTAAAAAACTTAAACCGTCCATGTCGGTCATCATACGATCCAATACAATGGCATCGACGGACATACGTTTCATTATTTCATCGGCAAATTCAGCATTTGGTGCGGTTATTACATTAAAATCTGCGTCGCGCAAGCCACGTGCGATACCCGCCCGCAGAACACTGTCGTCATCAATAACAAGAACTGTTTTGTTCGTCATGCACGTTGCCTTTTTGACGAATCGTAGCACTTTGGTGAATAATTTTCAAGAGTCGCGCAAAATTTATCTGCGCAAAGGTTCGACCGCGTATTCGCCAGGTTGAATTGTTTGAATCAGATTTTCATTTTCATCAACCGCCGCGCGAAATTGCATACCGCCTGTTGTGAATTCGGTCTTGAAAAGTGCGTATCCCGTGCCGCCACCAGTGGTCGGGCCTTGGGTTCCAATGGAATAATATCCCCCCAAAATCCCATAATCCAAATCAATATAATCCAAATTTACCAAAAGCGACACGTTGCTTAGACCATCGCTTGTCATATTACAAGTAAATTCGCGATTAGACAGCATAGCAGAAGAATTGCTTGGAATCACGATATCCATGATTGTCGGTTCGCAAGTACGGCTTATGCCGTTAACCAACATTTCATAGGTCATGTTTACCGTTGCCCGTGAAAGACCGGTTGAAACATTGACTTGGGAAATGGTCGCCTTTGGTATTTTAACCAATGCATTTGCAATACCCGAACGCACCGGCATACTTATCCCAGATTGCAAGCAATCGCGAGAAAACGGGTCGGCTTCACAAATATAAAGTCGCGAATGTGCGTTCATCATAAAGGTGTTGACCAAACTGTTGAATAAAAATGTCCGTGTAATTTTGTCGTTTAATCGTGTGCAACCAAAGTTGCGGCATATTATCATTGTTTTTTCAGCAAACATGACACCAGGATGCGCTTCGGCTTCGGCATCGCGAGCATCGATAATATTTTGGTCATAATTCAAACTGTCCGCGCGTTGCATAAATTCGCTTTCGGGAACGAAATTTGGGTCATCAGGATACGCGTAATAAGATTGCACAGGTGTTTCAGTATAGATTGTTTGAAAGTTTTCTTGGATATATTCTGTGGCACCAAAAGCCCCAGTTGCAACAATTGCGCCAATTACACTTATATTTAATGTTTTAATCATTTATCAAACCTTTCCTTTGAATGTTTCTATTTTAAAACATTTTTGCCTTTCATGTCAAAGCAAAAATTTTTATTGAAATTTGATACAGGTTTGTTCTATATATAATATGTAAAAATAAAAAGGTATAAAATGTTTGATGTTATAATATCTGGGGAAGCGGGAAAATTGCATGCGGTTTATCATAAGGCTGCCGATGATGATGCGCCGTTGGCGGTTGTTTTGTCGGGAAATCCACGGCAAAAGCATCATATGAATGATCGAATTTCTTATGCGATGTTCCGCGCTTTTATGGACGCGGGCTTTTCTGTGGTGCGCTTTAATTATCGTGGCGTCGGTGATTCCGAAGGTGCGCTTGGGACGACGGCGGATAATATGTTAGATATCGCGACAGTCGTCGATTGGATACAAAATAATAATGAAGACAGTGATAAAATCTGGCTTGCAGGGCACCAGTTGGGCGCCTGGTATGTTATGCAGATGTTGATGCGTCGCCCAGAAGTGTCGGGATTTGTGTTGGTGTCGCCTGATTCAGCAATTTCGGATTTCGCGTTTCTGTCACCACGACCGAATCGGGGACTTTTACTCCAAGGTGCCGAAGAATCCGAAGATGCCAAGGCTTTCGCGATGCATCTTACCCAGGTTTTGAAAAAACAATCGTTGATAGATTTGGAAACTATACGAATTCGTGGGGCGGATGCAACTTATGGTACTCCGGCAGATTTGCGCCAGATGTATAACGATTTCAAGGCCTATGTTGGTCGCGAAAACGCGGATACAAAACTGTTATAGTGAGTGAATATGGAAAATAAAATGCAAAATCGTTTCATAGATCCAAACATCCCGGACGAATCGGTGGGGTCTATCCGTCCAAAGGTTTTGTCCGACTTTATCGGTCATGACGCGTTAAAGCAGAATTTATCTGTATTTATTACGGGCGCGCGCAACCGTAGTGAACCGATGGATCATGTGTTGCTTTATGGGCCGCCCGGATTGGGAAAAACTACATTGGCGCATATTATTGCAAATGAATTGGGTGCAAATTTTCGGGCGACTTCTGCACCTATGCTGACCAAGCAAGGTGATTTGGCGGCGATATTGACCGCATTGGAACCTATGGATGTTCTGTTTATTGATGAAATTCATCGTTTGCCAACCGCAATTGAAGAGGTTTTGTATTCCGCTATGGAAGATTTTAAATTGGATATTATGTTGGGCGAAGGCCCTTCGGCAAAAAGTGTGCGTATCGACCTGCCTCCTTTTACTCTGGTTGGTGCGACAACACGGACGGGCTTGTTGTCTAATCCGTTGCGCGATCGTTTTGGTATTGATTTACGGCTTAGTTTTTATCCGGCGGCGGATTTGGCAAAAATTGTTCGGCGCAGTGCGGCTATTTTGGGTACGGATATTGATGATGGCGGCGCTTTGGCTTTGGCAACTTGTTCGCGTGGAACACCGCGGATTGCGAACAGATTGCTAAAACGTGCACGCGATTTTGCCGCGGCAACTGGGAACAGTATAATTACGGAAGATGTGGTTCGTACTACATTGACCCAGTTGCACATTGATAATTCTGGGTTGGATGCGGTGGATCGTGAATATTTGAATGCAATAATAAAGCATTATGCGGGTGGACCGGTTGGGATTGATAATTTGGCGGCTGCTTTATCAGAACCCGCAGATACCATTGAAGATGTTATTGAACCTTACTTGATGCAACTTGGATTGATTCAGCGGACACCCCGCGGTCGAATCGTGACGGATGCGGGATATCGGCATATGGGGTTGGAAAAATGATGGTGCACAAATTCCATTTTTCGGTTGCCTATGCAGATACTGATGCGGGCGGTATTATGTATCATGGTCGGTATATCGAAGTCGCTGAACGTGCGCGTATGGCTTGGATTGGTAAAATTGCACGACCGGTTAATGGCGATGTTGGTTTGGTCGTGCGAAATTTATCAATTAGATATTTAAAACCATTATTTTTAACGGATGAATTTATTGTGGAAACCGTTGTAACGGGCTTTGGTGCGGCATCTGTATCGGTTGAACAAAAATTCGTGAAAAATGATGAAATTTGTGCTATACTTACCGGGACGGCGGCGTATCTGAATGGTAAAGGTCGTCCGGTGCGTATGCCGGCGGCTTTGGTGGATGCTTTTGCTGAAAGTATGAAATGAACAAAAGGATGATAATATGAACAGTTTTTCTTTGTGGCGGTTGTTTTCCACGGATGTGGTGACGGCGATTGCGTCAATTGTGCTGGTTATATTCAGTATAATGTCTTGGGCGGTTATTGTTGAAAAAATACGATTGTTTCGTGCCGCGCGGCGAACAAAGCTTGGCGGCAATCCGGACACGGTTATACGCCCATTTGACCGTAATTTATGGTTTTTGGCGATGGTTGCTTATGTGTCACCATTTATTGGGTTGTTTGGTACCGTGTGGGGTGTTATGGATTCTTTTGCATCAATTGGCGCGAACCAATCGGTCAGTATCGGCGTAATTGCACCCGGGTTGGCAATTGCGTTGGGTACAACGGCTTTGGGGCTTATTGTTGCGATACCTGCGGCAATAGCACACCAGGTTTTTACAAAACGTGCCGATGATTTATACGACAGATTGGAAAAATCTAAATGATGTGTGATTTGACCAATTTTCCCGATGTTATACCGGCAAAGTTGTCGGTATTGCGTCGTGTCGAACCAAATATGAACAATGCACGAATTTTATTAGATGTGGTTGATTCTTCGCGGAAATCTTTGGGTGATTGGTTTGAAATGTTTGTAAATGTGACTACGCGCGACGGCATGTATGATTTGATTAAAAAACGTGATGATCAATGGCGGCGTCTTCGCGGTTTTTGTTTTGGTATATATGCAAGCAATCTTTTGGTTGGGCGTATTCGTGTTTTTGATTTGGATTTGCCGATGCAGGCGGTCCAGGTTGGATTTTGGCTTGCTGATGAGTTTGTTGGTCGTGGCATAATTTCTGATGCTTTGAATGCTTTAACGCCGGTTTTGTTTGATTTTGGCTTTGAACGGGTCGAATTACAAATAGATTATGGCAATACGCGCGCAGAGAATGTCGCTCAAAGGTGCAATTTCGTGCGCGAAGGGCGTTTGCGACGCAAAAGTTGCGCACGTGGTGCCGGTGGCGTATGCGACCTTTTGGTATATTCAAAATTAAAGACGGAGGATGAAAATGTCCAGACCCAGGCATAGGAATTCAGATGCAGTTATATCTTTGACACCGATGATTGATGTTATGACTGTGTTGTTGGCGGTGTTTATGGTGACAACACCGATGATGACAAATGGTATAGATTTAGACTTGCCAAATGCAGGTACGACGGTTTTGACCGGAACGGATCATGCAATGCAAATAAGTGTTGATGCAGTTGGAAATTATTATATCGGTACGACCGCGGTATCTTTGGATGAAACAGTGGCGCGGGCTGTGGCTATGCGTGGTGAAAATCCAAATTTGACGATTGTAATAAACGGTGACCGTCGGGCGGACTATGGTGCCGTGATGGCGGTTATGGGTAAATTAAAGACGGCGGGATTTGAACGAATCGGTCTGCGGACAAAATTAGAGAAATAGTTTTATGACCAAAAATACGCATTTTATTTCGGAAAACTTTGGTTTTTCAATTCTGGGGCATTTGGTTGTCTTGGGTGTTGTGGTATTTTTGGCGGATGTTGTTTTATCGCGGGCGGATCGTTTTGTTGCGCCAGATCGAATCCAGATAACGATGATTGATTTGTCGGCGGTTCGTGTTATGGGTGATGAAACGGTACTTTATAACACAAATTCCGTGCCCGAAAAAAAAGAAGTGAAAGCCCAGAAAGAAGAAAAAACACCGGAACCTGTTGCCGCGGATGATACACCGCAAAAGATAGAATCAACGATGATTGTTGATGCAGAAAAAACAGATAAAAAAGATAAAACCGATGATGTCGCAACGGATAAAAATGATGATGCACCGGCACCCAAAAAAAAGACGGTTGTGCGGGTAAATCGAAATGTTTTGTCTTTGGATCGAACCTTGACAGTTTCTGTGGTTGATGCATTGCGTGTGGCGATGACGCGGTGTTGGAATATTGATACGACGCGTCCGGACATTGGCGGAATACGTGCAGTTGCACATTTGACAATGCGGCAAAATGGAACGGTATCTGATATTTGGTTTGAGTCGGCGGCGCGTGCCGAGACCGACCCAGCGTTTGCTTATGTTTTGGAAACGATTCGATCGGCGATAAATGTGTGCCAGCCATTACGTATGTTGCCGACGAACGAGTACGCCAAGTGGAAACAAATTCAGCTGACTTTTTATCCGACCACTGGTGCCGTAATGTAAGTGGTTAGTGTAAGTGGATAGTGGTTAGTAGGTTCTGGAATAATTTCGCAATTACTGACTGATTCCAGATACTACTAACCACTAGCACTAACCACTAACACTAGTACCAAAAACCCGCCACCTTGCGGGGACGGGTTGCCGTGCGGCCAAACGATAAGCCGGATTCTGTTCCGCCGTGATTCGTGTCGTTCCGGCGCGTGCGACACCAAACGCGCGGTGGCAAGCATAATTAATCTGCACAATGTGTTACCACAAAGTGTCAAGCCCTCTACCCGTTTCCGGTCCGGGACAGACCATTGGAAACCTATTTGAAGTTGCTGCGCACAGAGATTGCCCGTTTCACTCGTTCCCCTATGGGGTCCGCTTCGTCACTGTTGCTCTAATCGTCGGGTTACCCCGCCCGGCCGTTAGCCGGTGTGCCGTCCCGTTGCAGTCCGGACTTTCCTCCGCCGTGCTTTTTCTTTAAAAAAAGATGACGACGGCTATGCTTTTGTTGGCTGCGGGACGGATTATATCGTGCCCGTACGTAAAAATCAAATTTTTTTTAGTTCCTTTAATTTAAATTCTGTGGTAAAAATTGGCGCAAAGTTCGTGAAAATCGGCAAAAAATAAAAAATTTATAAAAAAATAAAATTTTGTTGTTGACGCGTGTTTAGGAATTTTCTAGACTGAAACACAAGAGAATGAACGGAAAGGGGAAAGTATGTCATTTTTAGGAAGAAAACTAGGCTTTTTACGTGTTTTTGTGGTTGCTGCGACTTGCGCATTGATGGGTATTTCATCTGCAAATGCTATATACTATCAATGTAATAAAGGTGGAAGTTGGACCGCGGTTTACGATTTTTTCGACGATTTATGTGAAAATACTGTGAATGCTGCAGGTAATCCTTTTAATCACTGTGAGGTGCACTCGGTTCGCACCCCCCAGGATATAGGCTGTACTGCTCCGGCGGGCAAAGTATTTGGTGGGTGGCAGTTGATAGATAAACCGTATAGCTATACATCTGGAACGAGTAATTGTGTCTTTACAAGGGATGGTGAAAGTAATTGGCTGTTTAAGCCTAGTGACATGATCGTTGTGGGAGGAAAAGTGGGAAAGTGTAATACGGTTGGAGGCAGTGGTCATAATGCAGGATACAGTAGTATAGATGGTGACGAGATAAGGGAAATTTCTCCTTTGTCTGTTTTGCGTGCCGTGTGGCTTGATTCTGGATGTACGTTTGGTATGGATGTCAGTGTTCAGACCAATAAAACATATAGTATAACTATTGCAGCCAAAATGATGTCTGGAAGTGTGATCAGTTGGGGCGATGGATCTTATACATCTGTTACAAAAAGCAATAATCAACCGACAACTTATTCGCACACATATACATCTGGGGGGGCTAAACGTATTTGTTTGAATGGGTATGCGTATAGAGAAGACGCTCAAACATTGACTAATTCCGATTTACGTAATGTTTTTTCCGCCACGGATCCTGTAATAAAATTTAATAATTCGCTTAAGGGCGCCATGACCGGAATATCCGGGTCTTTGGGTGCAATATTTAATTCCAGTTGGTTGCGTGGTTTCAGTTGTGCAGCTGGTGACCCAACGGGGGTTGGGGCTTTACCGTCATACAAGTTTTTGTTTGGGTGTTCTTTTGTAAATAATGACTGTACGGCAGCCAATTTGGCAAACAGCGAGATCCCAGATACATTGTTCATTGGTAATCCTATACACAAGCCACACCCGGATTATTCTTGCAGCACCAGTCGTCATACTGATTCTGGTATTTCTTTGTACAAAGCTGTTTTTGGGTATACTGGGGTTGGTGGTTCTATTCCTGCCTATTTATTTGGTGATGATTTTGAACGTGTGGCTGCATATAATAGTGCTAACTATTTCACTACTGATGCATGGAACGAAATGTTCAGGGACACCTTTAAAGAAACCAACTTAAGTAGTGGCGGAATTCCGGGAACTTTGTTTGGTGGTGGTACCGGTGTTACGGATGATAGAAATATAATTGGAAGTAGTGTATTTGAGGGGACATTTTATAATAGTGGTGTAGTCGGTCAAATACCGGCTAACCTGTTCGAGAAGGTACGCAAGAATGATTTAATATATAGTACTAATAGCAATATAACGGTGCCAACAAATAATATTTTTAGACAGACTTTTAATGGGTGTTCTGGTTTGACAGGAACAATTCCATCAACCTTATTTCCTAGTGGCATATGTTCTGCGGGTTCGTTCGCATATACTTTTGCGTGGTGCTCAAATTTAACCGGATTTATTCAACCGGGAACTTTTGAAGGTTGCAAATCTGCAATGTATTACTATCCGTCTGGTGGCGAGATGACGGGTATATTCTTGGGTGCATCAAACTTAGATACGGTTTGTCCTTTGGGTACGGGTAATTATAGTCCTTATGATGAAATGAAACAAATGTTTTGGAACCCAACTTCGAATACCTCATCTACTTCGCGAGTTGTATCTTGTATTGAGGATTCACATGTTTATACTGTGTATTTAGATAAAAGGAATGGATCTGGTGGTACCAGTGGACCGTTGTATAAGTACAAAACCGCCACAAATATTAGTCCCGCTGTCGATGGATGGGCTTTGTCAGATCAGGGACCTTGGACGTTAACTTCTATTGTAAAGCCAACTCAGGCGGGGATGACATTTTGGGGATATTCTCCAAATCCTAAAACAGTTACTCATAACGACAGTCTGTATTCAACCATTAGTGAAATGGTCGTTGACCAAAATGGTCAGATTGTGTGGCCTGCGGGGACTTGGATATATGGGACTTCGCCGTCAACTTATGATGTTACTATTGGTGCTACGTGGCTTATGGATTGCGCGCCTTTGGATAATATAGCAAGTTGTGAAAGGAAGACGGTTTCTGGTATGGCTTCCGGTTTACCCATGTTGACCATTAGGTATGAGACAAGTTGTCCGGCGGGTTATGAAATACACAATGATGGCGCATATAACCCGTGGTGTTCACCACAAGGCAATACGATCACTTTGAATAGTCAAGATGCCGGTGCGGTACAGGCGGGAACGACCACACTGTACGGTGTTTATGGTGATGCGGTTTATCTTGATGATGGTCACGAACGACCGATGAGTTCTAACGATAACGGAATTACAAAGCCGATTAAAACATTTACAGTAAACTATGATGGTAATGCGGGTGGTGATGATGTAACAATGGAATTAACCAGTGCAAACACATCCGCCAATATGTCTTTTTTAGGTTACTATAGAGCGGGGTCTGGCAGCGGGGAACCTCAGTATATTGATGCTAATGGTTTTATAACATCACTTGGTATAAGTGCCGGAACGTCCAGCATTCCTCAACAGACATGGTTTGCGCGTTTTTCATCCAGTGGGACTGTCACCCTGCCCGCAGCTACGCGACCGGGTTATGTCTTGGACGGTTGGTATCGTGATGCGGATGGGACCCAACTGGTTGGTGTTGCAGGGGCGACTTACACAATTACTTCTAATAATGCAACATTATATGCAAAATGGTCTACGCGCGTTTATACTATTACCATGGATCCCGGTCAGGCAGATAATGCTGGGGATTTATTGAGTACGGTATATTTAAGTTATGGCAACGGTTTCTATCTTAACTATTCAAATGGCAATTTAACCAATAAGATAGAGCAACTTGGATCTGGCCAGATGCCTACAAAACGTGGCTATTCTTTCCGCGGATATTACTTTGATACATCCGCTACTGGCGGTGGAACCAGAGGTGGCACGATGGGAAATATCCAGATTGTTGACAGGTCTGGAAAATTCCTTGATGCTCAAACAAGATTTACTTCTGGGGATGCGGTGATTACTGCCCTGTTTGGTGCCCAAATTTATGAAATTACATTGGATCATAATGATGGAACTACACCGACCGAATCTATATGGTTGAAGTATGGAAGCAGTGGTGGCGGTTTTTACAATACCTCTGATGGTTTGACTGTGAATTCAAACGATCGTATAACCAGTATCACACCACCAACGCGTACGGGCTATACTTTCCAGAAATATGTATTTTACCGCAATGCAACAAATCAAGGTACTCGCGGTGATGCACGACCTGATGCTGGGGCGACAGCGGTGGATCTTACAACGTCTTCATCTGGTACTTTGACCACTGATTACGAGTGCACCAGTGACGATGTGACTGCTTATGCTCAATGGAAACCAGATGTTTATAGTATTGATTTTGATAATGGAAATGGGTCTGGTAATATTAGAACTGCATATTTGAAATATGCTAATGGACTTTACAGGTATAATGATAATGGTGAAGTTTCGGGAACTTTGTATCCGATGCCAATACCAACATATACCGGATACAGATTTGATGGGTATTATTATACTGCGCGTACTGGACGTGCCGGCGATTCTGGCAGTGGTCAGATTACAACAAAGGTTATTGATTCAAACGGATATTTGATAAATACAACATTTACATCCGATGATGCGGCTGTTACTGCGGTTTGGGTTCCAGAACTTTTTGAGGTAACATTAAATGATAATGGGGCCGATCTGCAGAACGGCGCACCAAATCCAGTATATTTGCATTATGCAAACGGTTGGTATAGTGACGCTTCTGGGGAAAATTCGATTTCACAATTGACCCAAATCCCAATGCGTGCGGGCTATACGTTCACGGGCTATTGGAAGGCTGCAAGTGGTTATTTTGGTACGCTAGGTGGCGGTTGTACAGATTGTCTGAGTAATGTTCAGATTATTGATGCCGAGGGGAATTTGCTGCAAGGTGTTTTGTCTTTTACCCAAGCGGACACATCTGTGATTGCCGGGTGGACTCCAAGAGTTTTTGAAATTACTCTGGATGATAATGGCGGCAGCGGTGGAACACCAACAACATTCTATTTGAATTATGGTGAAGGTTGGTATGAAAATGAACTTCTGAATTCAAGATTGTCAGAAATTAGAATCCCAAGCCGCCAAGGATACGAGTTTTCTGGCTATTATAATCAGATATTGGCGGATGGGGCGTCCGGTCGCGTCGGAAGTGTTATTCGGATAGTTAAAGCAAATGGTGACTTAGAGACGTCAGCTGCGGCAAAAACCTTTACAACACATGATACTAATATTTATGCAGCGTGGAATCCAACGTGTAATGCGGTGGAATTGAATCCTAATACTGGGACGGCGACAAATTTAAGAATATTGTACAAACGGACCGGTGAAAAAGGTTGGTATTCTGATAGTGAGTGCACAGAAGCATGGACTGGATATTCGGATGGCGATGTCAGACCTGTCAAATCAGGCTATACTTTCCGCGGTTTTTATGCAAGCATACCGTTGGATGCAAACAATAATCCTGAAAATATTGTAGAAGCAGATTCTACTTGGTCGGTGTCTCCTTGGATTTCTTATGATGGAAATCCTACGTTGAATGGAACCTATACTATTATCGATTCTGATACGACTTTGTATGCTGCATGGGCACGTGATTGCGCAGATTCAAATATTTGTACATTAAACGTAAACACCCAGGGTGATGTCAGATATACTGTGACATGTTCTTCGGGATACGAAGGTACTGGCGGTGTGTATAACCCAACATGTGATCCGCTTTGTAATGTTGTTGTGTTGGATGATCATACCCGTGGTGGCAGCAGTGACAGAACGTTTTACAAGTATACAAATGATGTTAAATGGTACAGCAGCAAGACAAATAGAACAACTTGTGCTAACGAGGTCGCGTCTATATCAGCACCAACAAAAACACATGCAACGTTTACAAAATATGTTTTGGATGGTGGTATTGTTGGTACTGGGACACCAAATGTGAATTTTGGTACATGGAAGGTATACGGTGATACAACGTTAGTTGCACACTATGAATGTGACGAAAATTATTTCGTAGGTAATAATCCTGATGTGATCGGTGCATGTAATCCAAATGTATATACCATCACGTTGAATGACAATGGAAACAATGATATCGTAAGTACTGGTGATGGTTATTTGTATGAGATTTTTGATGACCATTGGTCTTTGAATAACAACGGCGTTCCGTCTGTAACATCTTTAAGTGTTGCTCCGTCACGTGGAAGCGGTTATAGATTTCTTGGGTACTTTATGTCTAGACCGTTGACATTAGAATCCTCAGGATTGCCTGGTACTGTTTTCGTCGGACCTGATTTATCTATCAAACCTGACCCAGATTTGTTTGATTCTTCCGATACAGTTTATGCTGGGTGGGCGCGCGAATGTGTTACAAATCCGACAAACGCAACATGCAGTCTGTCTGTGGATGTTAATGGTGCGCATCCTGGGACGGCAACCTATACAACGGCGTGTACTGGTGAAGTGAATGGTGTTCAACATGGTTATACTCCGGTACAAGGAACAAGTGGGACATATAATCCAAGTTGTACCGCAAATGAAATAACTATAAATTGGAACGAAAATAACAATAATGGAACTCCGATTAATAATGGTCAGTGTGTATATGATGGCACTCTTACTTTGCCGGGGGCGCCGTTGTATTCGGGACATACTTTTATGTATTGGAAATTGGCATCCGGCAGCAGCAGCCCATATCAATCGGCAAACGCAACGGTTGCAAATGGGTGTGTGTATAATAATACTGGTGTTTACAGCGGTACCAGCACGGCAATAACTGCTGTGTGGTGCGAGACTTGTGTGGCGGGTGCAAATGCGGTTTGTGACAGCCTTAGTTATGATACGACAAATGAAGTGTGTACTTATGTGACACATTGCGAAGACGGATATGTCCCAGATACTGGAACTGCGAATACCGCCAATCCATCTTGTCATGCGAATAACTTTGCGATTACATATAAACCCGGCACAGGATCTGGCACGAATGTTACTCAATCTGTTGCCTTTCAATCAGAATTTACAACGCATGGTTACTCTTTGGCGCCGTTTACTAAATCTGATTCTGTTTTGATTGGTTGGAAACCGAACAATAATGTATTGAACAATGGTAGCAATATGAGTATGAATGCCCAATACACATATAATGTTGAGGCTAATACAGATTTGACGGCTGTTTGGAATACTTGTTCTTGCAGCACAGGCCCCGGAGTGCAAAGTTGCACTGCGCAAAGCCCCAGCGTTGCAAATAATCAATGTAAATTTACTGTGCTTTGCACCAATTCTGACCTTCAGTCAACGGCAAATTATACATGTGACGGTGGAAGGTGTACGGCAACATGCGTTGCAGGACACACTATTACATTGAATAGCAATGGCGCAACGACGAACGGCACGGAATCAATATATACGGTTGAATCCGGTGAAAATAACAGTGGTGTTTATCGCAATGCATCGCGAACTGAACTGATGGCGACGAATAATTATCCAATTACCCTGCCCCAGCGCCAATATACGGTTACATATAATCTTAAAGGTGGAACTTTGGAAAAGGGTGCTACTTCGCCGGTAACCGTGACATATACTTTTGCGGGATATTTTGACAGTGCAAACGGTTCAAATAAATATATTGCAGGAACCGAAGACAGTAATCCAGGATATATAACCAGTTCTGGTATAAGCGCCGGAACAGGATATACGAATGACGCAACATGGTACGCCCAATGGTCCATCGGATCAGTGTTTTTACCGGGTGCGAGGCGTGCGGGATATACATTTGGTGGTTGGTATAAAGACAGTACTTATGAAACCCCGGCCAATGAAAATAATGGTGCGGCGGGTACGTCATATACTCCGGTTGCGAATGTAACCTTGTATGCAAAATGGATACAGTGCAGTGCCGGATATTATTGCCCAGGGAATAACACAAGCACAAAATGCGCCATAGGTTCATGGAGTGCGGCGGGGGCATCATCTTGTACTGCGTGTGGCGAGGGAATGACTACAATAACAACTGGTGGTTCCAGTTCAACCAGTTGTATTGCGTGCAGTAATGCATCTAATGTAAGTACATGGACTACGCCGGTGGCATGGAGTGCGAATAGTGTAAGTAATTTGTGCGTAATATCTGCTTGCCAGAGTGGCTATAGTCGGACAGGAAATTCCCCATATGTCTGTACTGCGAACACATACACTATAACGTTACGTAACTTTAACGATACTTCTACGGATGCTACGATATACGAAAAGTATGCAACAGGTTGGTTTAGTAACAGTGCGGCAACTGAACCGTTGGCTGCTGCAAGTATACCAAGCCGTAGTGGGTATACATTCCGTGGATATTATACTGCAAAACAGGATGATATTGTGGCAAATGGTGGAAGCGGGACTCGTTGGATAACGAATGCAGATACGGATAACTTGCCACCAAATAATACGTTTACGGCGAATACGAATTTGTATGCGGCATGGGCGCGTAATTGCAGCGCGGGTACAGGGGCTAATTGCAGTTTGTCAATAAATAATTATGGAACGGCAATCTATACTACTACTTGCAAAGCGGGGTATTATAATATCAGTGGAAATGGAACATATAACCCCAGTTGCAGCCCTGTGACACCAGGATATTACAGCGCCGAAGGTGAAAATGGACGGACCGCGTGCCCAGACGGATTGGTGACGCGTGGATACGGTTTGGCGGCGGATGAAGTTGGTGATTGCGGACATGTTTTGCACATTGGAACATATCAACTGTTCTTGCGCAGTAATCGCCAGACCAGTCCGTCAGTGAATTTCAAAATGGGGGACAATGTATTTTATGCTGATATGTACTCGTATACAAGTGGTGGTATCATAGACGGAAGGTTGAAAATGTCTTATGGCGACGGAACTTATGTGGCGTGTGACCAAACTGGTGATATGTGTACTATTATGGGTTCTGGTATATAGTGTTCAGTGAAAATGTATCTGATATATGTGTGACGGGTGCTTGTTTTTTGGCACCCGTTTTCTGTGAAATTTAGTGTTTTTCGCCCATTTTTTTGGCGGCGCGCATTGCAATGTACAACGATTCGATTGCAATGTCGCGAATTCGACCTGAAAAAGTACGCATATTCATTGAATCGGCAAAGTTTTTACTAAAAATATCAGCAATATATTCTAACTGGGTTGGCGCAATAACAAAAACATCGCTGGATATTTCGTCTGCTTTTAACTGTTTAATCTGTTCTTTCATTTTATATTTGACCCCCTGCTCTGTATTTTTGCACAATTTTGATAAAATTTCTTAATTGTGTCTTGCTTATTTTTTCTTTTGTATTATATCATAAAGTATCTTGACCGCAAGGCACAAATTTGCTATATCTTACACGATATAAAAATTAAGGAAAGACAGATATGAATATTATTCAAAAAATTTTGGGTTCTGCAAATGACAGATTGGTAAAATCTTATGATAAAACGGTTTCGATGATAAACGACTTGGAACCGAAATATCATGCTATGACAGACGATGAACTGCGCGCCCAAACCGAAGTGTTGCGCACACGAATTCAAGGCGGTGAAAAAGAAAAGAACGTTTTACCTGATGCTTTTGCTTTGGTGCGGGAAGCCGCGAATCGTTCAATTGGCTTGCGTCATTTTAATGTACAACTGATTGGCGGCATGGTCTTGAACAATGGACAAATTGCCGAAATGAAGACCGGTGAAGGTAAAACATTGGTTGCAACATTGGCGTTGTATTTAAAGGCGCTGCATGGTCGTGGGGCTCATTTGATTACGGTCAATGACTATTTGGCGTCGCGTGATGCCGCATGGATGGGACAAGTTTATAAGTTCCTTGGGTTGACCGTTGGTGTGATTCAGCATGATATGACCGACGATGAACGGCGTGCCGCATATAATTGCGACATTACTTATGTGACCAATTCAGAATTGGGTTTTGATTACTTGCGTGATAATATGAAGTTTTCCAAGGCTCAACAAGTTCTGCGACCGTTGTTTTATGGAATTGTTGACGAAGTTGACAGCATTTTAATTGATGAAGCGCGTACTCCGTTGATTATTTCGGGTCCATCCGAAGATATCAGTGAACTTTATGCGCGGGTTGATGATGTTGTTGCCAAGTTATCGCCTGCTGACTATAAAAAAGACGAGAAAGATCGTCATGTGACTTTGACCGAAGTCGGTGTTGATTCTGTGACCAAATTGTTGGTAGATGCGGGATTGTTGGTTGGCGATAATTTGTATGCGCCTGAAAACGCCGCGTTGGTAATGCATATCCAGCAATCTTTGTTGGCGCATCATTTGTTCCAACGTAATGTGAACTATGTTGTGCGCGATGGTGAAGTTTTAATTGTTGATGAATTTACGGGTCGTGTAATGACTGGACGGCGTTTTGGGCGCGGTCTGCACCAAGCAATCGAAGCCAAAGAACACGTTCGCGTTCAACCGGAAAACCAAACGGTGTCAAGCATTTCTTACCAGAATTTATTCCGTTTGTATGAAACTTTGGCGGGTATGACCGGAACTGCGATGACCGAAGCCGCAGAGTTTGAAGAAATTTATAAACTTCGTGTGGTGTCAATTCCAACGAATCGGCCTGTGGCGCGTGTCGACCATCATGATGAAATTTATTTGAACAAGGATGAAAAGTACCAAGCCGTCATCAATCAAATAGACGAATGTATTAAAAGAAAACAGCCGGTTTTGGTTGGTACGGTTTCTATTGAAAAGTCTGAAGAATTGGCGGATTTGGTTCGTAAAAAACTGGGGGTCAATCCGGCAGTATTGAATGCGAAACATCATGAATCCGAGGCGAAAATTGTTGCACAAGCGGGTGCCCCGGGGGCGGTTACTATTGCAACAAATATGGCGGGACGTGGCACAGACATTAAACTTGGCGGAAACGCCGAAGAGCTTATTGCAAATTTGGATAAAGAAGCGCCAGATTTTGAATCAAAAAAGAAAGAAATTTACGATACGATTGAAAAAAATAAAAAGATTGTATTGGATGCGGGTGGATTGTATGTAATTGGAACCGAACGGCATGAATCACGTCGTATTGATAACCAGTTGCGTGGTCGTTCGGGACGTCAAGGTGATCCGGGTGATTCAAAGTTCTTTTTGGCATTGGATGATGATTTGATGCGAATCTTTGGTGCAAGCCGTTTGGCGGGCATGTTGACCACTTTGGGGTTAAAGCCGGGTGAAGCGATAACCCACCCGTGGATAACCAAGGCGTTGGAAAAAGCCCAGAAACGTGTCGAAGCACGGTATTTCGAAGCGCGCAAGGAACTTTTGAAATATGACGATGTTATGAATGAACAACGTGGCGTTGTATACAAGTTGCGTGACGATTTGATGACATTAACTGACTTGGCGCCTATGGCACACGAAATGATTGGTGATGTGGTTGAAATCATATGTGAAAACAACATTCCTGAACGTGCACAGCCCGCAGATTGGAATATTGCGGGGTTGCATGATGCCATGGTGCGTATTTTTGCGTTGGATATTACCGATATTGAAAATTGGAAGAAAGATAATGAAATAAATGAACGCAAGGCGTACGATGCCCTTTTGAATTTAGCGATTGGTCGTTATAATCAACAAGCGCAAAAATATGGTGCGGAAATGATGCAAACCGCATCGCGTCAAATGATGCTTGGGGCGTTGGATTCTGTATGGAAACAGCATTTGCAACAAATGGATTATCTGCAAACAGGTATCGGTTTACGCGGGTATGCCCAAAAGAACCCTTTGTATGAATACAAGCGTGAAGCATTAGGCTTGTTTAAAAATACCGTGAATAATTTTAAAATCACATCGATTGCGTATATTTCACGTATGGAATTGACGCGTGCAGATGTTGATGCCACAGAACGCAAACGTGCCGAGCATGACCAGTCTTTGAACATGGTTGGTGAAGCGCGTCGCAATGCGCCGTGCCCCTGTGGGTCTGGTTTGAAATACAAGCACTGCCATGGCAAATTAAGCTAGGTTCGCGTATTCTTGGGAATAAAATCTTGATTGCGGTGTTTTGATATGTTATCCTTGGTGTGATAAATCAAGGGGTTGGCTTTGAGCAAAATACCGTTCTATATTGGTAATGTTGTTACATGGTTTGTGCCCGATGGTGCACGTCGTGCGCGCGTTCGTGGGGCGATAAATATTATGCTGTACGGACCGCGTATAAGGTCGTTGATTAAACGGGTGTATAATGAAAATACAACTAATATCAAATTTGTACGTCAAATAAATTTAAATCGATTTGTATGTGTTGTAAACGGCAAATATTATGTCAAAATTTTCCGAAATATTGATTTGGAACGTGTCAAAGAGCATAAGTTTTTGGTCGATTATGTGCGGTCTTTTATGAATGTAACCGTACCTGAAATGATTGTTGATAATAATATACCGATGTATGTGTGTGCCAAGATTGATGGGCGACCAATATCAAGTTTTGACGCGGAAACAGTATTAAAAAATGAAAACAAAATAAAAAAACAGATTGCCGGTATTATTGCCCAGATACAAAGTATAGATGTTTTTTCTTTGCCTAATTATAACCGTTTTTTGTTCGGAATCCAACCTGAACGCCAGCCGGAAAAGCCCGTGACAAATAGTAAAGAAGCAAAACCTGTGTTGGCGCATTTCGATTTGAATGAAACAAATCTGTTTTTTGATGATGATATGAATATTACCGGGGTTATTGATTGGGATACCTTGTCTATTGCTAAAAATCCTGAAACAGATATGAATGTATTTAATTTGTTTTGGGAACGTTTTAGGCATGTTTTGATAAGAAAACTTAAAAAATCTTAAATTTTTTAAAATATGTTATTGCCATAATTTTCAAACTTTGCTATTGTGGCGGGTATGAAAGGGGATTTTGTTCATCTTCGTGTGCACAGCCGGCTTTCCATTGGGGCAAGCACCTTGCGTGTCAAGGATATACCGAAACTTTGTGTTGCGGGTGGTATGCCTGCGTGCGCTATTACTGATACCAATATGATGTCTGGATGTGCAGAGTTTTCCGATGTTATGCCGGCTGCACATGTGCAACCTATTATTGGGGTTGAAATTTCATTAAATCATCATACGGCGGATCCAAAAATTCTGCGGGAATCGTCAATGTCAAAAATTGTTCTGTTGGCGCAAAATCATGGTGGTTATTTGAATCTTTGTGAATTAAGTCGCATTATGTATATGCGTAATGAAAACCATCATTTGGGACCGTATATAACTTTTGATGAATTGGCAAGCCATTCAAATGGTGTCATCTGTTTGTCTGGTGCGCATACAGGGCCGTTGGGCATGGCGATATTAAACGGTCAAGATAACCTTGCCAAGACCTATGCCGAACAGTTTTTGGGTATATTTGGTAATCGGTTTTATATAGAAATTCAACGCCATGGCTTGGATGCAGAAATCAAAACAGAACCGATGTTTTTGGAAATTGCAAAAAATTTGAATATACCGATTGTTGCAACGAACGACGTTTGTTTTGCCACGCCATCTGATTACGAGGCGATGGATGCACTGGGGTGTGTCTTGGGACAAACCAAAGTTATTGATCCGGACAGGCCCCGAAAATCATCAGAACAATACTTTAAGAGCACCGAACAACTTGTTGATATATTTAGTGATTTGCCCGAAGCGATTGAAAACACTATTCAGATTGCAAACCGTTGCGGATTTTTGGTAAATGTTCACGAAAAGCCATTATTGCCGCGTTTTGGTGATAATTTTGATGACGAGTGTCAAATGTTGTGCAATATGACAATGGATGGATTGCGCGCACGTTTAAAACAACATAATATCACGGATACAGAACCGTATTTCGATCAGGCAAAGTATGAATTAGATGTTATTATTGGTATGGGTTTCCCGGGGTATTTCCTGATAGTTGCTGATTATATTGATTGGTGCCGAAAACACGATATTTTAACAGGACCTGGGCGTGGATCGGGTGCGGGTTCTATTGTGGCGTGGGCAATAGGGATTACGCATGTGAATCCGTTGCAGTACGGCTTATTGTTTGAACGGTTTTTGAATCCAGATCGTATTTCTATGCCTGATTTTGACGTTGATTTTGAACCGACCGGTATAGAACAAGTTTTGGTGTATATTTGTGATAAATATGGGCATGATTCCGTGTGTCGAATTATTACATTTGGCAGTCTGCAGGCGCGCGGAGCAATTCGCGATGTTGGGCGGGTTTACGGAATACCTTATTCTAAATCCGATCGGCTTTCTAAAATGATACCTATGGATGCCAAGAGTTTAAAAGAAGCCGTTGATATGTCGCAAGAAATTCAAAATGTGTTAAATACAGATTCGGATATGTCCAAGGTGGTTTCTATTGCCGAAGAATTGGAAGGTGCGTTCCGAAATTTGGGACAACACGCGTGTGGTGTAGTTATTGGCGATCGTCCGACGACACAAATCGCGCCAGTATATCGTGACCCCGCGAACCCTTTGCCATCGTGTCAATTTGATGGTCATTATTTGGAATCAGCGGGCTTAATTAAGTTTGACTTTTTGGGCTTGGAAACATTGGTTGTATTAAAATACGCGACAAAACTTATTCAAAAAACGCGTCGTATCAATCTGGTATTAGATGAAATTCCTACAGATGATAAAAAAACATTGGAACTTTGGCAGATGGGTTTGACCGAAGGAATATTCCAATTTGATGCCACATTTGTTCAGCAAACTTTGCGTAAAATGCATCCGACAAGTTTCCTTGAGATATCGGCATTGAATGCATTAAATCGACCGGGACCTATTGCATTTATTCCGCAATTTATTGCGCGTATGCATGGCGAGGAAGAAATCGAATATGTGCACCCACGTGCAGAACCGATTTTAAAGGAAACATATGGTATTATTGTTTACCAAGAACAGGTTATGCAATTGACGCGTGCGTTGGCGGGCTTTACGCGCGGTGAATCTGATACTGTGCGCAAGGCGATGGGTAAAAAGAAATTGGATTTGTTGGCAAAATTAGAAGTTAAATTTTTAGAGGGTTGTAAATCCGAAGGAACTTTGGACGAGGCAACCGCAAAAGATTTGTGGGAAAAATTTAAAGAATTTGCGAAATATGCGTTCAACAAATCACATGCGATTGCGTATTCTATTGTTGCGAACCAATGTGCTTATATCAAGGCGCATTTTCCGGCGGAGTTTTTGGCGGCATCTATGTCCAGCAACATGAATGATACCGATCAATTATCGATTTTCGTGGATGATGCCAAGGCGAATTTTGGAATTCAAATTGTTCCACCGGATATAAATAAAAGTGAATCTTTGTTCACGGTGGTTGACGGTAAAATCGTTTATGCTTTGGCGGCAATCAAGGGGGTCGGTGTTGCGGCGACCGATGCGTTGGTTGCGGAACGCGCCAAGGGACCATTTAAAAATATCACTGATTTTGCAAAACGTTGTGCACCGATTATAAACAAAAGAATTTTAGAAGCATTTGCGCGTGTCGGCGTTTTGGATTCTATTAACCCAAATCGTGCCGAAATATTTATGAATGCGGATATGATTTTGTCTTATGCGGCAAAGTCCAAGGAAGGTATGAATGCGTTGTCTTTGTTTGCCAATACAATCGAAGATGATGTTGCCGAAGACAGATTGGCGAAAAATTTGGTTAAAACGACGCCTTGGACATTTGGCCAACGGTTAGAAAATGAATTATTGGCTTTGGGATTTTATATTTCTGCCCATCCGTTGGATCAATATAAACATTTAATAGAACGTGAACATTTGGCAACCAGTGTAAAGTTATCAGAGCTGCCTGATCGTGCAAATGTGCGAATTGCGGCAAATGTAAATTCTTATTCTCAACGCAAGACCAAAGCCGGCAAAGATATGATGACAATAAATGCTTCGGACAGTTTTGGTAACATTGATGCAGTGGCGTTTGGGGATGCGGTGCCGAATTTGGCGGTGCCGTTGTCAACAGAAACCGAAGTTTTGATTTCTGGGCGCATTTCTAATCGTGATGACCGTGTTTCGGTGTTTGTAGATTCTGTGATACCATTGTCCCAATGGGTGGCACAAATAGCAAAAAAAATAACATTAAACATTTATAACAAGACTGTGTTGCCCGATGTGAAAAAGGCTTTGGCGACATTGGGCGCGGGCAAGACGGGTGTTGTGTTAAACCTTTGGTCGGGTGATAAAAAAACGGCATTAAAGTTAAATGGTGGTGTGGAACTTGGTAAAAACACAGTTTCAGATTTTGCAGGTTTAGGAATAAGGGTGGATATAGAATGACAAAACATATTCCTGTGTTATTAGATTCGGTAATGAATACGTTGGGCGATATTCGCGGTGCACAAATCGTTGATGCGACATTTGGGGCGGGTGGTTATACGCGGGCTTTTTTGAATGCGGGGGCAAGCGTCGTTGCGTTTGATCGCGATCCAAATGTTTTGGCTGATGCTGATAAAATCAAGCATGAATTTGGTGACCGATTTGAATTCATACCAAATACTTTTTCGCATATGGCAGAATTGGACTCGACTTTTGATGCGATTGTTTTTGATTTGGGAATTTCATCGATGCAGATTGATAATCCCGAACGTGGTTTTTCTTTTCGTTTTGATGCGCCATTGGATATGCGGATGTCGGGCGATGGTGACACAATTGTTGATATGTTTGAAAAATGGACGGTGGGTGATATTACAAAAATCTTGCGTGATTTCGGCGATGTGCGCCCTGCCCCTGCGATTGCGCGCGCAATCAAGGACAAAATGCCACGGACAACATTCGAGTTACGCGATTTGATTCACAATCCGCATGATGTCGCCCCAGTATTTCAGGCATTGCGTATTGCGCTGAACGATGAATTTGGTGAAATCACACGTGCGTTATCGGCGGTTCCGAAATTATTAAATGTTGGTGGATGGTGTATTTGTGTGACTTTTCATTCTTTGGAAGATCGTATTGTAAAAAACACTTTTCGTGAATGGACAACTGTGGCAGGCGATCCGCGTATGCCGGATACTGTGCGTCCGCATTTTGACAACCTGCCAACGAAAACGCCGAGTGAATTAGAATTAAACAATAATCCACGTGCGCGCAGTGCACATATGCGCGGTGTTATAAAAACATATTGACGCGGTGATATATTTTTTTGTAGCATCACAAGGCAAATGGAACAAAGAAAGGAGAAAATATGAAAAAATTGAGTTTATTGACCGCACTTGTTGCTTTTATCGCTGCGACGACTGTTGCGTCCGCGGTTTGTCCGGTTTGCACAATTGCAATTGGCGCGGGGTTGGAAGGTATGCGTATGCTGGGCGTCAAAGATGTCTTGGTTGGCATTTGGGCGGGCGGACTTACCATGTCGTTGATTGGCTGGACCGCAAATTATATGCGCAGGCGCAATATCAAGAATCCAATTTGGTATGTTTTAAATGTTGTTGTATATCTGGGGCTGTTGTTTAGTGTTTATTTTGTGCCGGCGGGTCATCCTTTTGTTTCTTGGTGGGAAAATTGCATGTGGGGCATTGACCAGTTTTTGTTGGGCATAGTTGTTGGTTCTGTTACCTTTATTTTAATGGAGGTTTGGTATGCGCGAATCAAGCGGGCGCATGGTGGACACGCACAATTTCCGTTCCAAAAAGTTGTTATGCCATTCGCGGGGCTTTTGGTTGTGACGGGAATCTTTTGGGCGATAATACGGTGGTTGCCGAAAATGGGAATAGTTTTATGCTAATATATAATGAAAGGAGAAAAACAGATGAAAAAAATGTCTTTGGAAGAAATGGTAAAGAAAATTGACGATTCTAAAAAAGTAAATCCTTTGGATTTGTCTTCGGATCAAGACTTAACTATTGCATTGATGAACTTGGTGTCTTTGGAAGAACACTTCTTTTTCAGTGGTGCAAAAACCAAAAAGCCGGGATTTTATGATCTTATCAACACTGTGCGTGAAATGCGCAAGGAATTGATGGAACGCGTGGTTGATAAAAATGCCGCCCAAGGTGCCGAAGTTTGGTGTATTTCTAAACACTTGTTGGCGGCGGCGATGCGCCTTTACGAAGTTGGAACCAAGGCTTTGGGTGCAGGCAATAAAAAAGATGCATATAAAATGTTTGAAAAAGCATATGAATTGTATTCATTGTTTTGGGGATTGAATATGAAAATGATTGATTTAGCCGGCGTAAAAAAATTGGAACCCGATATTTATAAAGCCGTGGCGAACGATGATAAAAAAGCAAAGCCTCAAAAGGTTTCTGAATCAAAGTCAACTGTGCGGAAATTGGGCGATTGGGTTAAAAAGACGGTGAATTGTTGTATAGAATAAAAAAGTGCTTGATTCAAACAAAAAAAATTTGTTAGAATACACACGAAGGGAGTGATTTTGCAGACCAAATTAAGATTTTTTTCGTGGATTTCCGGTATCTTTGGGGTGCTGGGGGTGTGTGCTGCTTATGCGGCCAGTGTGGCAAATCCGCGTTCTTATGGATCTGAAAACATGACAAGATTAAGCAATCATTCCGGACAAACGCGCAGTGCAACGAATCGTTCGCGTGCAGGATCTTCTGTTCGTGGGGCGGTAACTGACGCCGGCATGACGCGTATGCGTGCGGCAACATTGTCACGTGACAACAGTTCTTTGGCACGGACAGCGGCGCGTTCGGGACAGAGTCCAGTTGTGGTTTCTGGGGTGGTGCGTACATCAAAGGCAACGAATAATTCACGTATGGCACGTGGGACGACGGCAATAGATTCCGGCTTGGCCCGCAGCGGAATTGCCCGTGCGACCGCGGTATTTAATGATATAACCAAAATTGGTTCGGGATATTCGGCATGCCGCGAATCGTATGCAACGTGTATGGATCAGATCTGTGCCGAAGCAAATGACAGTTACAGACGCTGTTTTTGTAGTGATCGTTTTGCCCAGTTTCGCGATACAGAAAATGCCTTAGACCAAGCGATGATTATGTTACAACAATTTCAAGACAATAACCTTGATGCGGTTGATAAAACCGCCGCTGAAGTAGAAGCTATGTATACTGCCACCGTTGGTGAACAAGCGATAAAACGGGATACCAGTGCCGCCGCCCAAATGTTAGAAAACATAAATAACTTGTTGGATGGCAAGAAGTCAACAAGTTTGTCTGCGGGGGCTTCGACATCTTTGGGAATTTTGGATTTGGATTTTTCTTCTGATCTTGGTGATATTTGGTCGGGTGGCGATGCTTCATCTATATTCTCGTCTGGGGAAATCGATTTATCAACATTAGAAGGAACAGCATTGTTTAATGCCGCGCAAAACCAGTGTGTAAGACTTAGTCAAAATAATTGTGAAAATGACGCAGTGTTTTCTATGTCAAAAAGTTCTTATAATATTTTGATAAACCAAGATTGTAATATATATGAAAAGACATTAAATACAAAACGCGAAAAAGTTGCGGCGGCGGTACGTATGGCGGAAAAATACCTGCGCGAGGCAAGATTAGAAGAATATCGTTCGCATAATTCCGCGGATGTAAATGAATGTGTTGCCAAGGTTAGAACTGCAATTTTGGCGGATACTGCGTGCGGTGAAAATTATAAACGTTGTTTGGATCCGACGGGTGCATATATTGATACAAATGGTAATGCGATTTATACTCCGCGTCTGTTTGAATTGGAAGATATGATAAGTCTTGGTGGGTGGAACAGTACAAACCAAGATATATTGGTGCAAAATCAACGTTATGATAAATATCTGGACGGGTATCGCAAGTATGTTACGCGTGAATTGAATACTTGTCGTGATATTGCAGATTTCGTTTGGACTGAATTCAAGCGTAATGCGATTATAGAAATTGCCCAAGCGCAAAGCGAAAAGATAGAAGAAGAAAAGTCGTCTTGTGTTAATACTATTGCCCAATGTTATGACTCTACAACCCAACAATTGGCAAGTATGGATAAAAATACGGCGACGGCGACGGGCGCAATTGGACGCTATGCGGCAACCAATATGTGTGCCGAAGATGTTGCAACTTGCGCCCTGCTTTGGGCGCCCAAAGGAGTCCAAATAACTTGCAATTTTGATGGTCGTGGACATATAACATCTGGTGATGCTGAGGCATGTGGTTTGGCATCATTAGTGAATTATGTTCAAACAGTGGACAGTTTAAATTTGGTCAGCAAGTGTGCCGATGCGATTGATGAATATGTCACAAATCTTTGTACGCCGACTACTGGCAATCGTGGTTATCCGTATGAATGTCGAAACATGAATTCTGATGCTATTGCTAGTAATATTAGAAATTATGCGATTGCGAATTGTATGGATCCAACGGCAGAATACAAGGACAATTTTGATAGTTTAGACCCCCAGATTCAAACCAAGGTTGAATTGTTGGTTGAAGATGTTCGTAAAGCGATGCGTAATTCATTAGGAAATATTTGTGAAAGTTTGGGTGGATTGTGGTATGAAGATATACAAACAGGAGATGAACTTGTGGTGTTCTATTCTGATGTTTTTGGTCGTGGCCAATCCAATACTGTTGCAAATCCGTGGGGATACTGTTATGAAAACAGCGATAGGCTTAAGTGCGAAAGTTATAATTATAGTTTTGGTGACGATATTGAATTGACATCTTGGGATTCGGCGACGGAAACATGTACTTTCTATTACGAATGGTACAAGTATATGTGTGAAGAGGTGTTGAGTGGGTATTACGAAAGCAATATGTGTTATGTCGGACAATAGCAAGGAGAAATAATAAAAAAACTAACAAAACCAAAGGAAGGAAAAATGTTGAAAAAATTAGTATCTTTTAGTGTGGCGTTAGCATCAGTGACTGGTGCGGTGTTTGGCGCAGCAAGCGTTCGGGTAATGAACCCATCGTCGGGTGGAACCGGTGCGGCTGTGACACGTGCGGGAAGTTTACGTGCGGGTGGTGCAGCAACCGCCACCAAGTCGGTTAGTTCGACAACACGAACCGTGGCTTCGACCCCATCGGGTGCAGCCGATTCGGGGCGTTTGGCAAGTTTGTCTGGCGCAACCGGTATTAAATACAGCAAACCAAGTTTACCTTTGTCGGCATCTGCATCTGCACTGGAAGCACTGGAGAAACGGGTTGATTTGTTGACGGAAAACATTGATGATTTAAGCGGGCATTATAATAATATTTCTGCAGACTTATCAGAAACCCAAGCGGCTGTTGACGAACATACAGGTAAATTTGATTCAGTTGAAGCAGACATCCATGAATTACAAGAACGCCCAAGTTTAAGCGAGGATAATGTCAAAGACATTGTTGATACCAAAACAAACGACCTGCGCCAGACCGTGGGCGATATGTATACAAAAAACCAGGTTGACGCCAAAATAGAAGCAATTGATATTCCGGAAACTCCTGATTTAAGCGGATATGTAACAAAGACCGGTTTATCAAGCGAGTTGGGCAACAACAAGGAAGCTGTAAAGAATATCATTAGCGAAGAGCAATATCTTAAATCTAATGCGTTAAGTGGATTGGCGTCGGAAAGTTATGTTCAAGCCCAGTTGTCTGGGTATACGCCTACGGAAAACTTGAATTTTCTTTGTGACAATCCAACATTTGCCACAACGCGTGTCGAAGGTCAAAACAAAGCAAGCGTTGCCATAAAGTGCAGTGGCAAGGAAGATCTTGTTTTTGAAATTCCTGTGGGTTCGGATACGCTATGCAAGCCAACCGTAACGGGGCCCAGTGTATTTGACGAATCTGCCGGTGCATCAAACATTTATCGTATAGGAAACACTTGTGACGAAAGCGAGACCGAGGTAACTATTCGTAATGGTACATCGGGCGCAACATGTGGTGTAAATATGGAACGTTCGGAAATACACGCGGATAATGATCCAACAAAAAAGTTGATTGCACAAAAATTGCGCTTTACTAATACATGCACCAATGCCCAGATTGGTGATGAAATCACCATAACCGAAGGAACGGATGGCGAACCAGGTGAAAGCTGTTTGTCCCGGGTAACAACTGAAAAATGCGGACCGGTTGCGGCGGGGTACGAAGTAGAATGTGAAAAAGATAACAAAACCGGACTTCGTATAACCAAGACAGATTGTAATAACGCGAATCCAACTTATTCTTATATTTATGATGGGGATGCGGCAGAGCCAGTATGTGCGCCAAAGATTGGTTTTTCGACGGCATCTGATGATGTAAAATGCAAAATCATTACATCTACATATCAAAAGTGGGATGCAAATGCCCAGCGGTGTGTAATTGATGACAGTTTGGTTGCAGAAACAACAAGAGTGTGCAGCGGCGATGATGGCGCCCCCGGTGTTGGAATTAATTATATAACAGATGTAAGAACATGCGCAGATTTACAAAGCGAAACCAGAATTACGGCCGGTGACGCATATTATGTTCATCAAGATCAATTGTTATATATAGCATATGATGATAACGGAACAACTAAATTCCCCGATTGTCCGGATGGCGGCGTTCCATTTAAGGGGCTTGATGGTTGCAGTCCAATCTTTGAAACAGGCGCAACCGACGAATCAACCGGATGTTACGAATTAAGAATCCAAAATCAAACTATGCTTAACGCTGGATGTATACCTTATGGGGATGTGATAAAGACAACGGTATGTGATCCTGTGTGTGCACCTGTGATTTCGTCAAGTAATGGTGCAACTGTGGGATGTAAAGCCATTAAATCTCAATCCAGAAAGTGGGATGCGTCAGCAAAACAATGTGTTAACGATGGTTCACCAACACAGCTTGGCGACGAGTTATGCGGTGCAACGGGTATTGATGGGGATGCATGTGTTAATACACGTACCGTGGTAAGTGGCGAACCTGTGTGGAAAAAATGTTGTACTCCTGCTATGGGTGGGACAGAAAGCTGTACGGAATATGACAGTGAGAAGAATGCCGAACTGGAGACCCAGTGGCAGGCGTTACAAGGAACTTTACAGGGAATTTATACAATGCCCGGGGATTACAACAACGGAACAGCAACCACCAAGGGTTGGACAGATTACACATGGAATAACGTAAGTTTCCGTGTGGAAGATGATTGCACTTTTGGTTTAGATCGCGCAAGTTCTTCCAATATTACATCGTTGCAAGCGGTAAAACTTAATGCGACCCAGACCTTAATTTGTAGATTCCCAAGCATATATATGGCAAATATGACATCGTCAAGTTTGGCTGGTCAGACGTATACTGTTGGAACGGGGGTGCCAGTAGTGTGTATATCAGAAAATACGAAATATGTTGATCCGGATGATTGTGATATCAACGAAATTGACGGTATGACATATTGCACAGCCAAGGGTTATACAACAGTACAACGTGTTGATATATGCGATGCAAACTTTGCAGAACAGATAGAGAAAAAATATGACCATTGCGAACTTGTCGATATTGATACCAGGGCAGCAGATACCCAAGATGCTGATGGTATATTAGAATGTATTCGTGGCGATGCAACCGCGGACAGTCCGTCGGCTTACTACAGAATGAGAAAAGTAAATGCAGAGGTTGCCAAGAAGTTAAAAGCGACCAACAAACTTGCATTTGACGCAAGTTCCAAAGCAACCTTGGCACAAACTGCGGCAAACACCGCATCGGATAAAGCCACAGAAGCCCAATCAATGGCACAAACAGCAAAGGATACCGCAGATGGTGCGGCGGCCGATGCTTCTTATGCAAGAGCCAGGGTTTGTGATAGTTATGAACTTGGGGTATCAGAAGAAGATCCAAATCAACAGGCTGTGTTCTGTATAAGAAATTAATACATGTTTTAATGAATAATAAAAAGGAGAAAAAAATGAATAAAACAATAATGGCAATTTGTGTGATATGTGGTTTGTTTTCGTGTGGGGCATTTGCCGAGACAAGAACCCAGTTGTTTGTTTTACCAAAAATCGACAGTGGCGATGCTGGTCAAGACGGTAAAGATGCCTGTGCACCCATATTGTCATCTGTCACGAACGGTGATTGCACAACTATTAAATCACAAAAACAAATCATGAATGCCAGCGGGATATGTGAAAATGATGGGGATGTTGAAGAATTAGGAACAGTGTGTAATGGTTCCAGTGGGGAAAATGGCATCGGTGTCTGTGATGATGCAACCGCACAAAATGACAAAGTTAGTTCAATAACAAAGCAATATTCCACAAATACGGATACTGCACGTGGCAAATATATCTTGACGCAAACTATGTGTGTTGGTGCCGCACAAACAGTTGAGGTACCTGATACCTGTGTCGAGATTTATGAAGACAGTGCAGAAAACAACTGTGGTAATGGCACAATCCCGATGCGTTGCACAGATCAGACTAAAACCACTGATAAAGAATATAAAATATGCGAACCGGTCGGACTTAGTGGTATGTCAGCAGTTAGCAAAAAATTGAAATCCGCAGAAACCTCGTTAGAACAGAAAGTTACGAAAACAGAATTGTTTGAAGGCAGCGGAGCGAGTGTTAAAGTAAAAGATAGTTTGTTGTCAACTAAAGTTATTACAACTGATACTTTGGCATCGACTATGGGTGTTACACCCAGTGAGGGACAAACCATAGGTCAAAAATTATCGGCAGATATGGCAAGTGCGGCCAGTGGCGCGATAAATAATATTGATGCGACTTTCTTGGCCAACAAAGGAGGAATTACGACCGGTAATTTAGAAAGCACTTTGGGAATTGATGGTCAAGAGGGTGATTCAGTAGCCACAAAATTACAGGCAAAAGTTACTTCTGTTGCTTCTGCAACAGCAAATTCGGCAGCAACCCTTGCCGCGAACAATGCTGCTTCTGCCGCAATAAACAACCTTACTTCGACGGTATTGGCGGACAAGATGGGAATTACTTTGGGTGCCAATGAAACTTTGTCCGATAAAATAGTGACCAACGACAATATTACCAATATATTGCAAAGCAGCGGCGCGATGGACAATGTGGTCAAAACCACCGTGGATGGTAAAATCGATGCGTCTGTATTGCCAACAGATGTGGCAAATAAACTTAGTAATTTGGGAACCTGTGTAACAACCATAGATGCAGAAACAGGTAAAGAAGTGATAGATTCTTGTACTGGGGTGCTTGGTATCCTTGCATCTAAATCGGGTGCTGTTTCCCAGTAAACAGAATACACATAAAAACGCACCAAAATAAAATACCCCAGTTAAAATGCTGGGGTATTTGTTGCATATTGCTTAATTGATGTATTGGTTTTTTATTCTTGGTTTGTGACCGGAACAGCACCAGTGGAAGCAAAACTTTTTAACATTGCCATTACCGCCGCGCGTTGTTTATCACTTGGTAATTTCCAATAAAGGTTTATCAATTCCATACTTTCGGTGCGAACCATTGGATCGTCCGCCGCCGGTTGGTGTGCACGTATAGAACGCGAGGCTTTAGTCTCGTCGGGCATGTTCCCCGGCAAACCTTGAAAGAAAAAAGATACAGGTGTGTCCATGGCACATCCAACTTCGAAAAGGCGCGATGCAGCAATCCGATTGTCTGCGGTTTCATATTTTTGAATTTGTTGAAATGTTACACCGCACGCCACCGCAAGGTCTTTCAATGACATCCCCAACATGTTACGTCGCAGCTGCATACGTTTGCCAATATGTTGATCTATTGCGCTTGGAACAAATGGTTTACCTGCCATGATAAAACTCCTTGGGCTTTTTGGTTTTTCTTCCTATGGACTTTTATACAATGTTTTTTTTTGCTTTGCAATCAAAAACCTTGTGTGATATCATTTTGTTCGTGTAAAACTAGAAATGGAGTGAAAGGAAATGACAAAACCGGTTGTGTTATGTATTTTGGATGGTGTCGGTGTTAACGAAAGTCGCGTGCACAATGCGGTGGCACGTGCGAAAATGCCGTTTTTTGACGGTTTAATAAAAAAATATCCAAATTCATTATTGCGTGCCAGTGGGACCGCCGTTGGGTTGCCAGGGAACCTTATGGGGAATTCCGAGGTTGGACATATTTGTATCGGCGCAGGCCGCGTGGTAATGCAGTATTTGTTACGGTTTGCACGCGAAAATTGGGCGATAAACAAACCGTTGAATGATTTTATTGCCGCGGTAAAACGCGACGGTGGAATTGTGCATTTGGCGGGGCTGATGTCTGATGGGCGGGTGCATTCTGATGTGCGCGACGAAATGAAGATTGCAAAGTATATCTTGGATGCGGGGCTGCGTGTGTGTATTCACTTTATTGGCGATGGACGCGATACTCCGCCCCGTTCGGCGATGAAGTATGTGCGGACAATTAAACGCATGTTGGCGCCCTATTTTGCCGATGGACGTGTTTGGTTTGGAACGCTGTCGGGGCGTTATTGGACAATGGACCGCAACAAGAATATGGATCGAACGGAGTTGGCCTTTGATGCAATTGCAAATGCACATGCCGATTTGTACGCTGATACGATTGAAAACGCGATTCGTGAATCATATGCGCATGACGTGACCGATGAATTTTTCCGTCCAACGATTATTAAGCCAACGCCGATTACAAAGCGGGACGGATTTATATTCGGCAATTACCGCAGTGACCGCGCACGCCAGATTGTTCGCACGATGCTAAGGACGGGTGCACATATTCTGTGTTTTTCGCAATATGGCGAAGGATTGAACGAAAAATGCCCTGCGCTGCTTTCTGATATTCCGGTGGAAAACACCTTGGGCGATGTGGTGGCGCGTGCGGGATTGACCCAGTTGCGCATTGCGGAAACCGAAAAGTATAACCATGTTACTTACTTTATGGACGCGGAACGAACGATTGATTTTGCGGGCGAAGAAAAAGTCTTGATTGATTCGCCGGCGGTCGCAACATTTGATATGAAGCCCGAAATGTCCGCACCGGAAATTACGCGCGCACTTTTGCCGCGATTGAAAAAGTTCGATGTTGTGATGATGAACTTTGCAAATGGCGACATGGTTGGACATACGGGCAACGAAGCCGCGACAATTCGCGCGATGGAATGTCTGGACGCGCAACTGAGTCAGATTGTGCCGGCGGTGTTGCGCCTTGGTGGGCAAATGCTGATTATCGCGGACCATGGCAACGCAGAAAAAATGTGGGATGATAAAACAAATTCACCATGGACGGCGCATACAAATAATCGCGTGCGTGCGATTTTGGTGTCGGAACCAAAGGCGCGGCGGATTAGAAACGGCGGATTGGCGGATGTGGCACCAACGATATTGAAAATGCTGGCCCTGCCCCAACCCATCGACATGACCGGAAAAAGTTTGATATAAAAATCCCGCATTTGCGGGATTTTTAATGTTGGCGCGTTACATAATCGCTGCGCTTTTTGTCAATCGTTAAATTGCGCAGTATTTTATATCCATTGTTTGGTTTATCAAATTCCAGTTTTTTGGGGCAAAACACCAATAATTCTTGGTCAATCTGGGTCGAAAAGAAAATATCATCATGATGAGCGATATAATGAACATCGCCGATTTCTTTGCCGAAAAGAACCAATCGTTTGATTGCACAACAAGAACCAGTGGGGATAATATCTGCACCAATACACAGCATGTTACGCGCCCCAGGAATCGTTTCTGGTTCTGGAACTAGTTCAGAATTCGATGTTATTATAAAATTTGGTTTTAGGATTCTTTGCGCCGCATCGCGAAAAATTCGCGCAACAGTGTTGCCGATTCGTTTGCATATTCCGGCATTTGAATTATATTTGGATGCCAAAGGTGTCTGTCGTTATCAAAAACGCGTGCATTTGCCGTGATTCCGCCACCTTTTTCGTCTGTGGCTGCAAAATATATGTTCCGTATGCGCGCAAAAGATATTGCGGTCGCGCACATCGCGCACGGTTCCAGTGAAACATATATGTCACAATCATCCAAGAATTTCCGCCCCAGTTTTTTGCATGCGCGATTGATTGCGACCACTTCTGCGTGCAATGTCGGGTTTTGCGCCCTTTGCACACGGTTTTCGCCACGCGCAATAATGTGTCCATCACGGACTATCGCCGCGCCAATTGGAACATCGCCCGCGCGACCCGCGCGCCGTGCCAAATTTAAAACTTGCTTCATTATGTTCATCGGTATAAACTATAGAGCATGGATTCAAAATTGCAAATTATTTCTGGGGCACATCGCGGGCGGAAACTTTATCTGCCGGCGGGGGCGCGCCCAACCCAGAACTTGGCGCGCGGGGCGATATTTAATATTATTACCCCCATGCTGGGGCATGATGCCATGTTTACTGTTTGGGACGCGTTTGCCGGTTCTGGTGCGTTCGGGATAGAGTTTTTATCCCGATATCCAAATGTTCGTGTGATATTTACAGACAATTCGCCGACTTCTGTTGATACTGTGCGACGAAATCTAAGGTTGATTTCCGCGGGCGAAAATGCAACCATATGCGCCGGCGACGCCATTGCGGTGATTCCAAGGTTTGGGGCAAATTCAGATATTATATTTGTTGACCCGCCCTATTCTAACTTTGAGCTAGGCGTGCGATTTGTGAAAAAATTGACACCGGTGGCGCGAACGGGGACAATTTTAATTTGGGAAATTGAATCAGCCACACATCAATTGCCCGAAACAAATGATTTTTGGGAAATCTTGCAAGACCGAACTTATGGTCGCGCGCGGTTCCTGATTTTACGGCGAAGCGACAACAAATAACTTGATTTTTCCGAAATTTTGATTCATAATGTGCCGCGCACAACACCCTTGGAGGTTGTGCAGCCAATAAAAAAACTAAAAGGATTAAAAATGGCAATAGAATTAAAAGCAGAAATTCGCAATGTCGCTGGCAAGGGGGCCGCACGTGCAATTCGTAATAACAAGAACATCCCCGCAGTAATCTATGGTGACAAAAAAGACCCGATTGCAATTGAAATCGTTGGTCGTGACTTTGACCCATTGGCCCAAGTTCCAGCTTTGCGGACAAAATTGTTTCATATTACAACAAAAAATGGTACCGAAGATGCCATGTTGATGGATATTCAATATCATCCGGTTACTGACAGAATTATTCATGTGGACTTTAAGCGCATCGATGTGAAAAAGCCGGTTTGCGTGTCTGTTCCGGTCGAAGTTATAAATGCCGACACATCCAAAGGACTTAAATTGGGTGGTGTGTTGAACTTTGCGGTTCGTAAAGTTGCGGTTGTCGCCTTGGTTGATAAATTGCCAGAAAAAATCGTTATTGATTTGGCGGATTTGACCATTGGCGATTCTGTGCACGGTTCTGATTTGGTCTTGCCAGACGGCGTGTCTTTGGGCCTGCACCAGGCGGAATTGGCGTTTGCAACAATCGGTGGTAAGATGCCAGAAGAAGCCGATGCCAAAAAGCCGGCCGCAGCTGCAGATGCCGCAGCACCAGCAAAGAAATAACATTGAGTTGTTTATTAAAGAAAACGGGCGCATTTGCGCCCGTTTTTTATTGTTGATTTTGCGGGATGAAAGTATTTTGCCCGTATGGTTGGTATGGTGTCGCAACCGTGCCGAGTTCGATTTGTATGTTTGATATGGTTGCGGTTGATGGTGTTTGCCCGTTATATGAAGCATAAAAATATACCAGGCTATCCAACATCTCTTGGGTTATTGTTTTGCTTTGCCCCGACAACCACAATTGTCTAGCAGTGTCCAAATAAATTCCACGATGAGATGTTCCATTTGTATCAAAACTTAATGTATAAGTATTGTTTACGATTAATCCGGGTGCCAATGCCCCCAGTGTGCCACCACAATATATGGCGGAATTCAAGGGCGGAGCATCTGTTACTGTGATTGTGCCATCACCATTGTTTTCACATATAGTTCCACTGTACACTAGGGTTCTATCTGGAATTTTACTAACATCAAATAAATTCCGACTGGGTGCAACGGGTTCTTTGATACCCCACAGCCAGCAATCATTTTCGACAATGGTACTCCATTCTTTGCAATAAAATTCCCCATTTATCGCCATTTGGACGGCGGCGTTGGCGGTTCCGGCGGTCACCAGCGCGTCTTGCTGTTCCGCATATGACGCGGTTTCATCATATATTTGTTTTGCGCCGATTCCGTTATCTGCGGTTGAATCAAATGTCATTACCACATTATTACCCTGTGCCGGAATTATTGGTTGTTTTGTTGCAATTTCGGTATCAACATATTCTTTGGATGTCGCCGCATTTTCATTTGCCGCATAAGCATCAAATGTACATAACGCCATAAGACAAATTATAATTTTCTTCATATTGTACTCCTTTCTTTCTGTTAAACAAAAAATCCCGTCAAACGACATGTCGGGGTGTTCAAAAATCACGATTCTAATGATCCCGGGCCTTTTGCAGATGCATTATAGCCATCGGCACCCCAACGCACGTGGGGCAAAACATAACAAGTGCAATAAACATCATAAAATCAAGTTGATAACGATGCATCGCACCGAGAATCGCGGGATTTTGAAGTCCCCGAACCAAATTCCTTTTTGGTTCATATGCACTTTATCAGTTTTTATAATTTCAAGTCAACAGTTTTTTGATGTATGCTTGACTTTTCGTTTTTTTTGGTACATAATTGCCCTGCAAATCCCAAAGATTGCCATTTGAATAAAACCTGTATGCGGTATGCATAAGGCACATCATCCGTTGAGTTTCAACCTTGGTGTATGGTTCTTGTTTGGGCAAAACAGTTAAAATAAAAAACATCAAAGGAGTATAAATATGGCAACTGTTATTCGTTTGGCGCGCTATGGTGCGAAAAAACGTCCTTATTATCATATCGTCGTGACCGATTCCCGTAATGCCCGGAATTCTGGCAATATTTTGGGGGTCGTTGGTAAATATGACCCAATGTTGGCACGCGATAACGAAAAACGCGTTATCTTAAAAACTGATGAAATCAAGGAATGGATGGCCAAGGGTGCAAAACCTTCGGACCGTGTGTACCGTTTCTTGGCTAATGCCGGGTTGGTTGCGGCGCGCGTTGTTCCAAACCAAACCAAAAAGAATTTGCAATCAGAAAAGACTTTGCAAAAAATCAAAGATAAACAAGAAAAGTTAGCCAAGATTGCCGAAGAAGCCGCAGCCGCAGAAGCCGCAGCCGCAGAAGCCGCAGCCAAAGCTGCAGCCGAAGCACCTGCGGAAACAACTGAAGCCGCAACAGAAGAAGCACCGGCAACCGAAGCAGCAGCGGAATAAGGCTTTGGTTATTATGTTTCGTCAATATACGGTTCCTGTGTTCAAGTACAAATTGTGCAGAAAAACATTGGCTGCAGTGTTCAACTCTGTGCCTTTTGAAGACAAGAAATTCAAGGAAATTTTGCACGACAGTTATTTGGCAAATCTTAACGCCATGATACAATATGCACAGGAACACCATATTGATGAAGTGAAATATATTCTGGAGATAAAGCGTCTGCTGAATAGTAAAGAACATGAACGATAACGCACAAATCTTGGTTGGGAAAATTGTCGCTCCCCAAGGGATTCGGGGCGAAGTTCGTGTCCAGACATTTACTGAAAAACCAATCGATTTTCAAAAATTGGCGGTTTTTGGACATTCTGTTACTTTTGGTGCGTTTCATTTTGTGCGCGCGCTTCCGAACAACAATGTTGTTATTGCACGAATTGATGGTATTACCGACCGAAATGCGGCAGAAACATTAAGGGGTACAGAGTTGTTCATTAAACGCGACAGTTTGCCCGCAACTAAATCTGGCGAATATTATCAGGCGGATTTAATAGGGGTACGCGTGGTGCGTGATGGTGTCGAAATCGGGCATGTAGCGTGTTTTCAAAACTTTGGCGCGGGTGATATCATCGAACTGGACAACGGCGAAATGGTATCTTTCCGTGGTGCCGAGGTTGATATGGAAAATAAAATTATAAATGTAAATTAAAAGGAGAAAAATATGTATACAACTTTGAACTTGCAATTAGTGTCAGCGAAATGCCCAAAGGGTATGAATGAGAAAAATTGTCCTGTGCGGCAGTATATCGCAAACGAACCAGAACTGTTCGTTCCGACCATCAACGAAAATTTGATTACATTGGCGCGTGCGTATGGTGATGCACGCGGCAAATACGAAGGTGCACTGTTTGATATTTTTCAAATTTGCCAAAAATGCCAAGGGCAGACGAAATAAACCTAAAAGGATTTTAAATGACTGGTAATAATAATATAAAAATAAATATATCTGTTATTGATAATGCGAAATGCCCCAGTGGATACAATCCTGTGATATGTCCTGCTGTGCAATATTTAAAGCAACATAGGCAATATATCGTCCTGGGCGGATTTGATGTGGATTGCGCTAATTTTAAACTTAATGAAGATACAGGAAATAAAAATTCGTTTGATGAATTGATAAGTATCTTTATAGGCGCAAGAGAAACATGCATAAAATGTCAAGAAAAGAATTTTCAAAAATAAAATGCACTTTAACATACTGACTGTTTTTCCGGAAATGTTCCCTGGCACATTGGGTGGTGGGGTGGTTGGTCGCGCTTTGACGGACGGAATATGGTCATATAATGTTATAAACATTCGCGATTTTGCGATAAACGATTATGGCAGTGTCGATGACACCCAATTCGGCGGTGGCGCGGGTATGGTTATGCGGCCTGATGTTTTGGGTGCGGCAATTGATTCAATTAAAAACCCGGGGCAAATCATATACTTTTCGCCGCGGGGCGCGACATTGAATCAAAAAATGGTGCGTAAATTTGCAGAATCGCCGAAAAACAAGGTTTTTACCCTGCTCTGTGGTCGATACGAGGGTATTGACCAACGTGTAATTGACGAATATAATATTATGGAATTATCTATTGGCGACTATATACTGTCGGGTGGTGAAATTGCCGCGCAAGTTTTTGTTGACAGTTGCGTTCGCTTGGTTGATAATGTAGTCGGTGGTGGTACAGAAGCCACCGAAAACGAAAGTTTTGAAATCGGGGGGTTGGAATGGCCGTTATATACCCGCCCGTCGGTATGGCGTGGACGTAATGTCCCAGAAGTCCTGCTGTCTGGTCACCACGGCAACATAGAAAGGTGGCGGAAACAACAATCGGACGAAATAACAAAAGAACGTCGTCCGGACTTAATAAAGGAAAACAAAAATGAACATAATTAAAAAAATAGAAGAACAACAAGTTGCAAAAATGAAAGGCGACAAAGTTATCCCTAATTTCAAGGCGGGCGACACTCTGCGCGTTCATGTAAAAATCAAAGATGGCGACAAATTTCGTATTCAATTGTTCGAAGGTGTCGTTATCGCACGCGATGGTGGCAATGGCAACACCGCATCGTTCACGGTTCGCCGCGAATCCTATGGCGTTGGTGTGGAACGCAAATTCCCACTGTACAGTCCGGCGATTGAAAAAATCGAAAAGGTTCGTATTGGTCGCGTGCGTCGTGCAAAATTGTTCTTTTTGCGCAAACTGTCCGGGAAAAAGGCGCGCATCGTTGAAGATTTGGCCGCCACTTCGGGTGAAAAAGCCGCAAAATAAAATAAATCGCGTTTTATCAAAATCCCGCCAACCGGCGGGATTTTCAATTTGACTTATTGGCGTAGGCGCAGTAAAATAATCCGTATGAAAAAGTTTATTCGTTTTTTGATCGTATTTTGTTTGACGGTGGCGACAACTGGTGTGGTCGGTGCGTATACGAACCGCGGAACGGCGAAACTGCGCGTTATGAACAAGGCGGCGGGTAAAGTGACCGAATTGAATATCCCAACTGGTTCGGCAACAGATTTTGAAAAAATTAAAATAACCGTCAATGCCTGTAAGCAGACCGACCCGTTTGATGCCGAAAACTTCTATGCTTTTGTGGTTATAAATCGGGCGGACGGAACACGGATTTTTTCCAACTGGATGGACCGCAACAACCCCGGGAAAATGCCGGTCCAAGACGCAGACTATGATGTTTGGTTGGTGAAATGTGAGTAAAGGTAGGCACTATGAAATTTATCAAAAAATACCTTAAATTTATAATCGGAACCGCGGTACTTTTGGGCGTATTTTTCGCTTTCTTTACTATTCCGCGCGACGGGTCAAAGTTGGAAATTGGCACCCTGAAAGATTGGCGTGCCGCCGCAACCGAACGACGGATCGCCGCTGTGCGAGTCTTGACCGCCACGGACGAAAATATCAACGGCGTGGTGGCGTGTGTTGATAAAATGTCCGCCCTGCCCGATTCATCTGAAATGGCGGTGCGTGACGCGGTTGAACTTTGCTTTGTTGGATATCAATTGCGCGAAAATATTTAATATTTGGGTCGAATATGTCAGACGAAAAAATTATAAAAATTGATATGGGTGCAACACGCACAAATAAAAAAAACGATGGAAGCACAACAGTTTGTTTGGGCATTGAATCGTCCTGTGATGAAACCAGTGCGGCAATTGTGGATTCAAACAAAAATATCTTGGCACATATAATATATTCGCAAATACCCGAGCACCAAAAATATGGTGGTGTTGTTCCAGAATTGGCGGCACGTGCACATATTTTGGCGATTGACACGGTTATTCAACAAACATTGGAAAACGCAAATATGACTTTGGACGATATAGATGTGATTGCGGCAACCGCGGGACCGGGTCTTATTGGTGGGGTTTTGGTTGGTTGGATGGCGGCAACTGGAATGGCACAATCCACAGGAAAGCCTTTGGTCGCGGTAAATCATTTGGAAGGTCATGCATTGGTACCGCGGTTGGCGGCGGCACGTGCGGATGATTCTGATGCCGCGGTGGATGTAGAGTTTCCATACCTGTTGATGTTGGCATCGGGTGGACATTGCCAGATTTTATTGGTTCGCGGTGTTGGGCAATACGAGCTGGTTGGACAAACTCTGGACGACAGCGCAGGCGAAGCATTCGATAAAGTTTCAAAAATGTTGGGGCTTGGCTATCCGGGCGGTCCGATTGTTGATAAACGCGCAACCATGGGGAATTCACATGCGTTTGACTTTCCGCGCCCATTGACTGACAAACCCGGATGTGATTTTTCGTTCAGTGGCATTAAAACCGCGGCAAGAACAATCCTGGGGAAGCATTCTGCGCCTTATTCTGATGAATTTATCAATGATTTCTGTGCTTCGTTCCAATCTGCCGTTGTTGATTGCATCATAAACCGTCTTGACCATGCGATGAAAACCAGCATTGTACGCGATGCCGCGCCAAAGACACTGGTTGTGGCGGGTGGCGTTGCAAAGAACAGTGCTATACGCGCCGCAATGGAAAAATTGGCAGCTGAACACAATATGATTTTTGCTGCGCCACCAATGAAGTTATGCACTGATAATGGCGCGATGATTGCGTGGGCGGGTTTGGAAAACTTTGCCATTGGCAATGTTGTGCGCGAACCGATTGCACCGCGTCCGCGTTGGCCACTTACCGAATTATAATTGATTTTATAACGATTTCGTGCTATTATCTTGGGCATGGACATACAAGATAAAAAACAATTTTATAATGACGCCACAAATAGGTTATTGTTGCAACTGAACGACATGGATTTGTCGCCCAAAGATAAACAAAATGCAATATTTTATACTAAACTTTTTCGCGAAGCGTTTAAATATGACGAAATAAAACAATATACATTCGTGACACCCGAATCAAACATATGGGATTTAGGATACGATTCTGCGGGTTTTTGTCGCATATCCAGTACGGCATTTTCAATTGCAATGGGTATAAATGATTGGAAGCTGATGCGCGTTGATGCCGAACAATGGGATGGTAACGCGTCTCATCATTATTTACGACATATACCAAGTGGAAAATTCTTTGATTTAACATATGATCAATTTGCTGTCGAGGGTTTAACTGTGCCGTATGAAATTGGTAAACCTGCGGCATACAGGTTATACCCAAACAATGATATTATGCGATTTGCAGACGCATTGAATATAGATATTATCAATATATTAAAGGGCAATCATAAGAGGCGATAATGTTACCAAAACCCGAACCATTTATTAAACCAGATATGATTTTTTCGGTGTCTGATGCATCGAATCTGTTAAAAACGGTTGTTGAAACGGCTTTTCCCGTTATAAAGATTCGTGGGGAACTGTCGCAAATCACACGCGCAACTTCTGGCCATATTTATATGACAATCAAAGATGCAAATGCCGCGATGTCTGTTATTATTTGGCGTGGGACACCGGTTAAATTTGCTTTGACCGATGGATTAGAAGTGATTATTACCGGTCGGCTTACCACGTATCCCGCACGCAGCAACTATCAAATCGTGGCGGCTGAAATCGAAATGGCGGGTGTTGGTGCAATTCTTAAAATGCTGGAAGAACGAAAGCAAAAACTTGCCGCCGAAGGACTGTTTGATGCTTCACGCAAAAAACCGTTACCAAAATTGCCTGCACGAATTGGTGTCGTAACCAGCCCGACCGGTGCCGCATTTCAAGATATTCAAAATCGCCTGCGCGAAAGATTCCCTGTGCATGTTATTCTTTATCCTGCCACTGTCCAAGGCGCAACCGCCGCGTCGGAAGTTGCCGCAGGGGTTGAATACTTTAACCGCGCAAAAAATGTTGATGTTATTATTGTTGCGCGCGGTGGCGGGTCTTTGGAAGATTTATTGCCCTTTTCCGAAGAAATTGTTGTCCGTGCCGTTGCAAACAGTGAAATTCCCGTTATTACCGGCGTTGGACACGAGCCTGATTGGATGCTTGTGGATTTTGCCGCCGATGTTCGTGCACCAACTCCAACTGGCGCCGCCGAAACGGTTGTACCGACCAAAATATCACTGATTGGCGAATTGGATAATATCGAACATCGTATGACGGCAAATATCACAACAAGGTTACAAAACGCAACACAGCATATCAAAAACATAAATATTAAAAGCCCACGGCAAATGTTGATGGAACGCGCCCAGCGATTGGATGATATTACACGGACACTTGGCATCATTATTAACGCAAAAATTTCTGATGCGCGACATAAGATGGAGATTGTGTCTGTGATACCAAATATCTTGACTAATAAAATGCAAAACTTGGCGCGCGCACTGGAATATTCAGGCCAGATGTTAAATTCGCTTAGTTACAAAAATGTTTTAAAACGCGGATATACAATTGCACGTGGGACAAATAACGAGATTATTTCTTCAATTACCGCCGGCAAAGTCGCCAGTATCGAATTTGCCGATGGAATTATCAATTTGACATAGATTTTTTTAGTAGTGTTTTTGCGGTTGCCAATGATTCAGGGGTTATTTTTGCGCCACTGATTATGCGTGCGATTTCATTTAACCGGTTGTCGCCGGTTATTTCACGTATGCTGGTCGTTGTGGTTGCACCATCAGTATTCTTTTCAATCTTGAAGTGCTTATCTGCAAAGCCCGCAACCTGGGCCGAGTGGGTTATAACCAACGCCTGGGATGCGGCGGCAAGGCGATTTAAACGATTGCCAACCGCACTGGCGGTTGCACCACTTATGCCTGTATCCACTTCGTCAAAAACAAATGTGCAGGCAGAATTTTCACCAGCCAAAACAACGCGTAACGCAAGCATCAAACGCGCCAATTCGCCACCCGATGCAGACTTGTGTAATGGTGCAAACGGCATTCCGGGATTTGTTCTTATCATAAACAAAACATCATCATGACCATATGACGCAGGCGCATTTTCGGTTATTTCAACCATAAAATCTGCATTTGCCAATTTTAAATCTGGTAATTCGTTCAGTAATTGTTTACGCAAATCATCCGCCGCCGCACGACGCGCCACCGTCAATTCGGTTGCCAATTTATCATATTCAGACTTATAATTTGCAACCGCGGTTTCCAATTTCTTTAATTCCGCATCAGAGTTATTTATCGTATTTAATTGCGATTCCATTTCGGCTAATTTTTGCGGCAATTCGTCCGCGGCAACATGATGCTTGCGTGCCGCGGCACGGATAGCAAACAAACGTTCTTCAATAGAATCAACCGTATCGGTATCTATTTCATCGGGCGATATTGCACTTGCGACATTTGCGACCATTTCGGCAGCATTGTATAACATGTCTATTTGTTCGGCGTATGGATTTGGATCGGTTTTTATACGTTCCAAAATATGCGCAACCGCAAATATCTGGGCATCCAATGTGTTCCCACCCGCACCAATTGCATTTGCCGCATCGGTTAAAATTGCCGCATTCTTTTCCGCATTTATCATATCGGCACGACGGGTTGATAATTCCTCTTCTTCACCGGGTTTTACTTTTAAAGCGCGAAGTTCGTTTATATTATGTTCCAAATATTCTTGTTCTGTGGCATTGCGTTCCAAAAATTCTTTGGTTTCATCAAGTCGTAAAAGAGCAGTATGATATTCGTTGTAAACACTGTGAACTTTTGAAATTAGCGTATTAAAATTACTGATATTTTTTGTTGCAAAATCATCCAGTGCACGGCGATGCATCATCGGATTTAACAATGCATGGTTTGCAAATTGTCCATGAACTTCGACCAATATATCACCAACAGATTTTAATGTTTTAACCGACACCGGAATATCATTTATCCACGCACGACTTTTGCCGTCCGCCCCCAATGTTCGCCTTAGTATTATATGATCATCAGGTTCTATACCTGATTCTTCCAATATCTTAAACAAGTCATCGTCATGAACATCAAATTCTGCGCTGACCGACGCCATATTTGCGCCCATACGCACCAAGCCAATATCAGACCGCGCCCCCAGTGCCAACATTAACGCATCCAACAATATGCTTTTACCTGCACCTGTTTCGCCGGTTAAAATATTTAATCCTGGACCGAATTCAATGTTCAGTTTATCAATAAGGACTATATTAGAAATATTTAAATTCGTCAGCATTATGGCAATATGATAAAACTTTATATTATATTTTCCAGTGTAAAATCATTTGTCCACAATATTTTACACTCTATTTTAAAATCTTTATAAATTTGCTTTAACAATTCATAATACTCTGTTAATTGTTCTTTATATTTTTTCAAAAACAAATTTTTGTTGATGTCTGATTTATAATCCAAAACGACAATTTTTTTTGCTTTTTCGTTTACATATAACCGATCTATGCGACGACTTATGAAATGGCCATCTATAAAACCCGCAATTGGAACTTCGGTCCTTGATAACGGTCCCATTATTTCAATTAAGTCCGGAATAGATTTTATTTTGTTTGCCAATTCATTATCATAAACATCATTTGAACCAAAAAAGATTTTTTGCAATTGTTTATGCAGCTTTCTTCCCGCCGCGGTTGCATACTCTTGCCGTATATTTGATTCAATCAAATCGCAGATTTTATTCTTCATAATTTGTAATCCTTAATATATTATCTTGAACAGGCATCTTGGCGGATAATGTATTCCACAACATATTGTGCCACGATAATTCTGGGGCATTTTTACCCGAAGTAAAGCCATAAACATATAACTCGTCACGCGCACGCGTCATTGCAACATATAACAAGCGAAAGCTTTCTTGGATATTTTTATCCTGTTGCGCTTCGTACAACTCGTCGAATTCAATGCTATATTCGCTTGGTTTATGTGGCGTCCAAATCCATGCGGGCAATTTAGTATCCGGAATATTATAAAAATTTTCACCACGCGGCATGGTTGTCGTGTCTATCAAAAAAACCGCCCTAGATTGCAAACCTTTACTGCCATGAACCGTAACTATACGAACACCGTTACCGGCCTCCATGTCGCGTTTTACCTCACTGGCACCGGTTATAAACCATTTGATAAAATGCTTCAATGTCCCGGGCGTCGTTCTTTCATACGCCAAGCAAATCGTAATAAATTCTTCCAATGGATCTATTACCGTCGTTCCCAATGCGGCGATTATTTTTTTGCGCACACCATAATTGTCTAACACATGCGTAAAGAACCCATATGGTCCCGCCGAATTACAAACATTTACAAAATCAGACAAAATATCATAAACTTGCTTGTGCGATTGCGCCAAACATTCAAAAACAGTTATCGGGGTATAATCTTTGTCCACCACTTTGCGTCGCGCATTTTCAGAATTTCGCACCGAACAAATATCATAAATCATCGCATCAGTCATACCAAACAACGGGCTTTTCAAGACACAACACAAACTGTAATCATCTTCGTTTTTTATACAAAACCGCACAAGATTCATTAAATCTCGAATTACAGGAAAATCTGGTAAAACAACCCTGTCACTGCCAGCCACCGCAATACCGCGTCGTTTCAGTTCGTTTGCCATTGGCATCGCCATCGGATTCCTTTGTTGCACCAAAATCATGATGTCATGTGGCGCGTAACCATGATTTGTAATCAGATTTTCTATTTTATCTGCTATACTACAAATATATTTCTTGCGCGCACTGGCGGTATCTTGGTTCCCCGGCGTTACCAATCCATGAATTTCAACAATGCCCTTGTCGGTACGCAGGCACTTATGTTGATTATTGATAAAACCCGTGCGTGCCCGCACCAATTCATCACCAAAGAACATATCCACGGTCTTCAATATTGGTTCAACCGAACGGAAACTTTGACTCAAAGGAACTTCACGGATTTGACGCACATTGGTTTGAATGTTTGCGGCAATATTGGCACGACTTTGTGCAAAAGCGTTCGGATCTGCACCTTGGAAACCATATATAGACTGCTTTGTATCACCCACAACAAAAATCGAATGCGGTAAATTTTGGGTGTCGCCATCAACAAAGAAATCCCCCACCAACATTTGCAAAATTTCCCACTGTAACGGTCCGGTGTCTTGGGCTTCATCTACCAAAATATGCGACAAAGACACATCCATTTGTGATAAAACCCACCCCATATTTGATGGATTTGAAAATAATTTATGGGTATACAAAACCAAATCTTCAAAATCCAGTACATTACATTGTGCCTTGATGTTTTGATATATGCGCGCAAATTCCGCCGACAAATCAAACAAAGCCAAAGTATCCGCAAAAATTTTCTCGTTCACGGCACGCGAATTTATTGCAAAAACACGTTCTTTTTCTTTCGCCAAAAACTCGTAATTCATACCGCGCGACGATATTTTGCCCTCTGTGGTCAAATACGCACATTTATATTTTTCAAAGTCTATTGTGTTTTCAATATACTGTTCTGTGAATTCAATAAGTTTTTGCAGTGTTTTTCCGGCTTTTTTTTCGTTTTTTGCAAAATCCAATATATTTCTTAATTCAGCAATCGGTTTTTCGGTATTTATCGGTTTTGTTAAATTTAACTTTTTCTTAATTGTTTCAATAAAATATTCGCGATAGCTTTCTAAATCTGTCACCGCAAAAAAGTGTTTATATTCTTGTTCAACATACTTTAATAAGTCGTCCAATTTATATTCACTCATTACCCCAACAATATGAAAAAACGCCGCCGTTACACGAGAGTTTTCCTTGCCAGAGTTTATCATCTTGTCCAATGCGGTGCGCAACAAAACCCGTTGTGGCGCATCAGAAATCAAAGACCAAGATGGCGATATGCCGGCTTCGGTCGGAAAACGACGTAATATTTCTTCACAAAAACCATGGATGGTTTTTATTTTTAAAATATCTGGATTATCAATATATTTGAAAAAGATTTTCCTTGCATGCGCAATATCGGAATCGGTCGCAGGTTTGTTTATTGCAACCCCATCTAACAATTCACGCAATTCGTCATCGGTTGCCATCGCCCAGCCACGCAAAGCCGCCAAAATCCGATTTCGCATTTCGCCTGCCGCCGCATTAGTATAGGTAAGGCATAAAATTCCACCGGCCTTGTTATCATCACGAAATAAAATCCGCAGCAACCTTTCAACCAAGACAGTTGTCTTGCCTGTACCTGCATTTGCTTGGACCCAAACATTTTCAGTCGGTTCGGCGGCAATTTCTTGTTCGGCGGATAAAGGTTGTTTTTTTATCATTTATGTCCTTGCTTTATTGTATGAATTCTAGTATAAATGCACCGAAAGTGCAAGGAACATATTTATTAAAACATCTTGGGGGGCGAATATGGATTTCGGTAATCTTTGGAATATCATCGGTTTATCAATTAGTTGTGGGTTGTTGGCTGTATTGATTGCGCTGTTTTTTATATCACGCCGATCCCAACGTGTGATGCAATCTTTGATGGATATAATGATGGACCCGACGCGGTCACGAGTTTCTGATGCGACGCGTGTTTTGAACGCGATAATGGCAGAAGAAATCAAAAAAATCATCGGACTGTTCCAAAATATGCAGGAAACTCTGCACGCACAAATTGCGGCGGCAGATGCATTGAAAAATGAACTTGGACAAAAAAATAACGCTTTGGTTGCAACCGCAAACGATGCTATTATGCGCGTGGCACAAATGTCGGGGCGCATGGATAATACGGTTGCTGGGCTGCGCAGCGTTGTAAATTCTGATTCTTGGAACGATGCGGCAAACGCCACAGACCGATTTGCGAGCGTAATGGACGAAACATTAAATAAAATCAGTGCGACAACAACCGATTCGACTGATAAAATCGCGACGATTGATGAAAAGATTTCTGGGTGGACGGCGGCGGCTGAAAAATTGACGGCCATGTTGTCCGCGGCAATTGAATCAAACACCGATCAATTTGATAAAATGATTGTAAAATCTGATGTTGCCCAAGAACATATCGGCGAACTTGGCAAATCAGCCTCAACGGGATTTAACGAAATCAAAGACGCGGCAACTAATTATGAAACCGTGCTTAAAAACACCGGCAAGTCAATGACGGGCTATTTGGCGAAACTTGATTCATTTGATAAACAGAGCAAAAAGCAGTTAAATAATCAAATGACCACATTGACCAATACGGCAAATTTGCTGGGCGCCCAGGTAATGTTGACCGAATCTTCCGTAGAAAAACAAATTCGCAAACTGACCGATGCAGTCGAAGCTGTATTGACCAGTGCAACCGAAACCGAAGGCGCGGTGCGCGGCATAACAAATGAACTTGCGGGGTTAACCAATCATTTTGAAGGTGAAATTCGCGGATTTGCAACCGACGTTGTTGATGAATTAAAAACTGTTTCTGGTGTTGCAAACACCACATTGAACGACACAAAAACTGCGGCAAACGCATTTTCAGAATCGGTTAAGTCCATGGCGACTGGTGTACGTGAAACTTTGATAGAAATGAACACCGCGCATACTCAATTGACCGGACAATCCGAAGGGTTGATAAAGATGTCTGTGGATACGACGGCACAATTACGACCATTGTCTGAACTGATTGAAAAATATTACAGTGCCCTGCCCGATTTGGCAAAGACTTCGGGTAATGCCGGGGCGGCTTTGACCAAGATTGTGTCCGAATTAAATGACAAGATTGCAAATATTCGCACAACGGTGGAACAATCGACACAAAGTGTTTCTGAATCTGCGGGTAAATTAGAAAACTTGGCGGGTCAATCGCGCCAGCAAATGATTGAATTAATGTCTGACTATGCGCATGCGGTTGAAACAATGCAAACATTGAACCGGCAAATGGCGGTCGCGCGCGCTGCGGCACCAATGGACGCAATCGGGGTTACCCCCGCCGTGGCACCCGCCCCCCGCGCAAGCAGCCGCGATTTTATTGCTCAATCGAATCGGGAATTTGATAAAATGTACGAACAAACAATTGACCTTACGCGCGCAATGGGCGTTGACATCCCGGATATCGTGTGGAAAAAATATCATGACGGCGACAATAAGATCTTTGCAAAGTGGATGGCAAAGATGGTGCGCGCAACAAACAAGAAACAAATTCGTGAATTGATTAAAAACGATTCGGTATTTAAATCTCAATCGACACAATTTGTGCGAAGCTTTGATAAAATTCTGAACGCGGCAAAGCAAACTGACACCCCCGATAAATTGACAACTGCGTTGGTCAAAACGGATTTAGGCGTCATTTATTCCGCTTTATCGTCGGTATTGGATTAAAATAAAAAATTTTACTTGTTTTTTATTCCGATTATTTGCTAAGATAATTTTGTCGATGGGTGTTCCGTCGATGGGTCTCGAAACCCCTGTCAAACAGCGTCCAACAAGACGAAAAACTCCAACTGAAGAAGGTTGGAGAGTTGCTGAATAAAAGCCGCAAGGTTTAATAAGCACACAATTTCTGTTTGAATTGTTTCGAGTCTCCAACCACTTAGATTTGTTCGGTGGTTTTAATTTGTTGCAATAAAAAACGAAAGGAGAAAAGATGATAAATAAAAAATTATTTGTGCCGATGGCGGGAATTGTGGCGGTGTCCGTTGCCTATGCTGACCCGGATCCACGGTATCAAAGGGTTACATCCC
>JAZLAT010000016.1:0-10157 GCA_045613345.1 Candidatus Enterousia sp. | reverse complement strand
GGGTGAAATCAACAAACGTGCAATTGTGACATCTTTATCGGGTGCGTCTGATGCTTTACCAACCGTTGGGGCGGTAAATACGGGATTAAGTGATAAACAGCAAAAGTTATCCGGCACTTCGGGGGACCTTGTAACATATGGTGCAACAACGGGTGCCGTAGGCAGTCAAAAGATATACAACAGTGGTTCGGCATACACGAATCAACAACAATACTTGGTCCAAGCACAACATGTAAATTCTGCGGTGGCTGACGGGTTTAGCAAACATATAACATGCGTGTCTTGGTTGGGTGATGTTCATGATGATGCACATTGCCTGGGGTGGCAGATAAATTCAGATATGTCATCTGGGACATACGTCCCCGAACCCAATGGTCAACAATAAGGTTGTCAAAGAAGAAAGGATTAAAGCATGAAGAAACTTATTGTCTGTCTTGTGATGTTATGTGCAACAATGGCGTATGCAACTAATGATGATGTTGTGAATTCACAAATGTATGTTGATAATGCGGTCGGAAATTTACAAACGAACCTGCCGGCGAAAACATCGGATAAAGTCGTCACATACACAACCACCGCCGGAACAACGGGCGAACGCGACATAAAAACAACACTGGGCAATGAATCGACAAACACATCCGACACCGGAATACCAACTACTGGAACCGTAAACACCGCAGTCGGCGATAAACAAGATAAATTAGAGCCATTATCAAATGTAAATATTGTTACGTACAGTGGAACCGCCAATAACGAGTCATTTGGTCGTGGTTTACCAACCACAACCCCAATATACGATTCAACTGTAAATACATTTGATAACGGGCTTGTTCGTGCGAAAACATTAAATGACGCGGTGATTGCGGGTGTAAATGCCGAGGCAACCAAGATAACCACCGACCCAAAGGGCGCATTGTGGGTATTCAATCGCACCCCGCCAAAGGTTTTACCAACAACCGCAAACCTGCCCGCGAATAGTACAGGGGATAAATTATGTTATGTTACTTTAGTAAGCGGAGGACCAAGTAACAACACGGGGTGCAGCACAACACTTTACAGTACATTTTCACGCGGTGATTGGGGTGCGACATTTATATATAATACGGGTATTACGTATGATAATGATACCTGTACTGGCGACGCCTGTTATAAAGAGGTATATGGTATAACCGCATGCATAGATTCGGCATATGGTGATAACTATCAACCCGTGCCGTCCACAGAAACTACACTGATTAATAAATTGGAATCCGCGTACACATTGGGCAAAACCGGTGTGGCCAGTGGTAAATATTGTTTCGGCAAATTGGTCAATCCGGTTGTTGCGAATTCACATTGGGTATATTTTACGGAATACAATACAACAGACGAATGTGCGGCGGATTGTGCTTACCGTTTTGCTGCTCTTGTATGGCATCGTCAACAATTGCGATCCGCCGTATTTGGTGCCGTGCCGGTGTCCGCGCAATAAAACAATCTTTTGTGTTGCGTTTGATATGCGTTTTCGATTACAATAAATATTGTGAAAGGAAAGATTTTATTTTGCATCGTTGGAATATGCACTGTCGCGGGCGCGGCATGCGGTGCGGTGCGTGATTCAACGGGCAAATTGGCGCGGTATGTTGACCCCCAGTCTTATGCATATATGTACCCTTACCTGTCGAACCAGATGCGAACCGAAATGAATCCTGGGACAACCGTATCCATGGCAAATAACCCGATTGATGTGATCGTCAAGACCAAACCAATGTCTGAACCGCGACGCGTTGTTACGCGCCCACGCACGGCAACAAATACCACCGCATCGCGCGCCGCAACCACAACAAGCGTGACCGCATCCCCATCGGCGGCACGTAACACAACAACCCCGAACATTGGGACAAATCAAAAAGTGAATCGTCGTGTGGTCGCACGCCGTGCCACATCAGCCACCGGCAACGCCCGTTCAACAACCGACACAACCACCACCACAACTGTTCTTGGCGGGTCAAATTCACAATGCTTGTCCAATTATATGAACTGTATGGACGGATATTGCGCGCGCGAAAATATGGCGTACAATCGTTGCTTTTGCAGCGCAAAGTTGGCGCAAATCGATTCTAAATATCAACCCATGATAAATGATATGATGACCCAGATAGTCACACTGCGCGCGGGTTCCGCGGGAAATTGGACAGAAGAAGAAATGAACGAATATTGGATGGAACGAATCGGCAACTATACCGGCACAAATTCTTGGGCGAATTTGGATGCCGCATTGAATATAGAATGGCCAACCGCCGACGAACGCACCCGTGGTCAAAACGCGTTCTTGACCGGTCACGAATATTGCGTGCAACACTTGCGCGCATGTGCGTATATGTCATCAAATATGCGCGATGCGTACCGTTCACAAATTTCACGCGATTGCAATACTTATGAAAACGCACTGATCAAAATCAAGACCGCCGCCGAATCGATGATTGAATATTACAGCGAATAATTATTTCGCATTCCGCATTTTTTCACACATTAAATTGTGACGATATATATTCCGTGCCAAATCGTCACTGATGATGTTCCAATCGTTCGCATGACCATATATCGTGTCGCAAGGACATGTCGTCTTAGTCGGCAATGGTGTATTTGTCGCGCAAGATGTCACGAATATCGCGCACAGCGGTATGAACAGTTTCTTCATTTGCAATCCTTTGTATTTCGTTATTTTCGTATGTTGCGATGGTCTGCATTTTCGCAATTTGCACCGCGCATTCGGAACGCGCAATTCGCGTGCCAAAAAAATATGCGCCGCCAATCAGCATTGCGACGGCGGCAATTAAATAAATTTTCATTATAAAAAATCCCCCCAAAAAAAAAGCGCACCGTTTGGTGCGCCATATTTACTGATTCATCGAATTAAAGAAATCCGCATTTGTCTTGGTCACCCGCAGTTTATCCAACAAGAACTCCATTGCTTCCAATGTTCCCATCGGATTGATAATGCGGCGCAAGACATACATTTTGGACAACGTGTCTTTGCCGACCAGCAAGTCTTCTTTGCGCGTGCCAGACTTTGTAATATCAATCGCCGGATACACGCGTTTATCAGACAATTTGCGATCAAGCACGATTTCGCTGTTACCGGTTCCTTTGAACTCTTCGAATATGACTTCGTCCATTTTCGACCCGGTTTCAATCAGCGCGGTTGCGATAATTGTCAAACTGCCACCACCTTCGATATTGCGCGCCGCACCAAAGAACCGCTTTGGTCGTTGCAAAGCATACGCGTCGACACCACCGGTCAAAACTTTACCACTTGACGGGACAAAAGTATTATATGCACGACCCAAACGCGTAATAGAATCCAACAATATCACAACATCTTGCCCCGATTCGACCAAACGTTTCGCTTTTTCGATAACCATTTCGGCGACTTGGATATGTCGTGTGGCGGGTTCATCAAATGTGGACGAAATAACTTCACCTTTGACGCTGCGTTGCATATCAGTAACTTCTTCGGGACGTTCGTCAATCAACAGCACAATCAGTTTCACATCGGGATAATTCGTCGCGATGGAATGAGCAATATTTTGCAACATAACCGTTTTACCGGTACGCGGCGGCGCAACAATAAGCGACCTTTGCCCGCGACCTGTTGGCGATATAAGATCGATAACCCGCGCAGACAAATTGCGACCACGGTCAGTATCACCAACAACTTCCATCTTTAATTGTTCTTCGGGATACAGCGGTGTCATATCATCAAAAGACACGCGGTGCCGCAACTTTTCCGGGTCATCGCCATTCGCACGTTCAATGGTTTCCAACGCAAAATAACGTTCTGATTCATTTTGTGGTGCTTGAATTTGACCTTCGATATAATCACCAGTTTTCAAACCGTATTTTTTAATCAGGTTCGGCGACACATATAAATCGTCCGGCCCCGCCAAATAATTACTTTCGGGTGCACGCAGAAAACCGAAACCATCCTGCATCCGTTCCAAAACGCCGTCACCAATCAGCGTAATTTTCTTGTCCGCCGCAAACCCGCGCATAACCGCAAAGCGCAGTTGTTGCACGTTTAATTGTGACGGGTTTTCGATGCCCATGTCTTCCGCCATTTTCAGCAGTTGCTGGGGCGATTTAGCCTTTATCTCGTTTATATGCATTAAAAAAATCCTTTGTTGGAGATTCCCGCGACAATGAATATGCCGCAATTTGACAGGGGTATTATAGTATTTTTTGCCGAAAAAGTCAAGGTATTTTTATTCCTTTATACGCACTTAAGGGCGGTATACACTATATCGCCCCTGTAAACATGTAAAACGATCGAAAAAATCCAACAAGCAATTAAAACATGTAACTTATCCGGAAACCGCCATGCCAACCCGTGCGCCCTATATCATGACGCCCAAGGTTTATAGACAAATCCAAACGATCGGTTCTGTATCCAAAATCAATATCATATTCAACATAATTCCGCGTATCTAAATCCGGCCATTTAACATGGTCCACAGATATTTCACCACCATCCATAAAGTTCATTACATACGCCGCACGCGCGCCCAAATGCCAATTATCTTGTAATGCAAAATCAACACGCACGGACGGAGATAAACTAAAACCACCAACATTGGTAATATCAACACTGTCACCATTTGGTGCAGTATAATCTTGGGACCTTATCCACATATATCTCAAAGTTCCCCCCGGAATCAAAGATATATTTGGATATAAATCTATATTATATTCCGCACCAACAGTTGCCGCAAGCCATACATTTTCAAAATCACGCGCCCCCCCGAAAGATGTTGCTGTATTTGCCATTACACCACCGTTCATAACGATACCTGTGTACAAGCCATCAAAATTCGCACGCGCCGCAACACCAAAGAAAGCACCGTCACCATCAATATCTAAATCTGCGTTATGCGAATCATGCCCTGCGTATCCGGCAAAAATCTCTAAATCCACAAATTCTATTTTGGGTGCAACCGAAATCCGCGCTATATTCGTCTTGGATTTTACATCGGTCAAATTATCAAACTTAACTTCATCATTCGAATGTGAAAAATCAACACCTAAACGCACAGGTGTATATTCTTCGTCGCCACCCGCATGCCCCAACATAGGCAAAATTCCCGTATCATCACCGAATTCGCCATAATAAAGCATTTCGCCATACCGATCAGGGGACTTATGCGCCATACGAATCGGTTTTATTGAAATATTCACCTGGGTTCCGCCACCCAAAGCACGATTCGCAATCGTGTGTTGTATTTCTGAAATCATATTTGCCGTTACTGTATTCGCACAAGGCATTAAATCTGCCGCGTGCGCACAAGGACCGAAAATTGCCGTCAACACCGCATATTTTATGTAATTTTTCATAGTACATTCTCCATTTAGGTTTACATTTCTATTATATCACAAATTATCGATAAAAAAATTTTTAATTGTGCATATCAAAAAAATTATTTACAATCGCATGCATGAAAAACGAAATTGATAAACCTGTTGTAATGGTCGGATTGATGGGTGCAGGCAAAACCAGTGTTGGACGCGCACTGGCGCATCATTTGGGTGTGCCATTTGTCGATTCGGACAAAGAAATTGAACGCGCCGCCGGATGCAGTGTGGTTGATATATTTTCTATGTATGGAGAACAAGAATTTCGTCGCGTGGAACAACATGTCATTGACCGAATCATTGATACTCCGCCGCGAATCAAGGTTATATCAACTGGCGAAGGCGCATTTATAACCTCCAAAGTTCGTGAACGCATATTAAATGACGCAATCAGCATTTGGTTAAAAGCGGATTTGGACTTGTTGGTTAAACGCACAGGTGGACGTAATACACGACCACAACTTTTAAACAACGACAGCAAAAAAATCCTTGCTCAATTGATTGCGGAACGCTATAACATATATAAAATGGCGAACATAACCGTGGAAACGTTTGACGAAAGTCTTCATAAAACAGTGACCAAGGTCTTGAACGCCCTTGAACAACATTTACAAAAAAAAGGAAATGAAAATGGCTGCAAGTAAATTTTTGAAAGAATTTCGCGAATTTGCGGAACGTGGTAATGCAATCGACATGGCTATCGGTATCATCGTCGGGTCTGTGATGACCGCGGTGGTCAATTCTTTGGTTGCCGATGTTATTATGCCTCCGATTGGGCTGTTGGTGGGTGGTGTTGATTTTTCACAATGGTTCTTTGTACTTGCGGGCGGCGCGGGCCAGCACTTTAATACCGTCGCCGAAGCCCAAGCCGCGGGTGCAACAACAATCAACATTGGTTTATTCATAAACACTGTTATAAGTTTCATTATCACAATGTTTGCGGCGTTCTTGATTGTGCGCACTGTCAACAAGATGAAAAGTAAAAAAGCAGTGACAACGCGCACATGTCCATATTGCAAAATGACCGTCAATATGACTGCAACAAAATGTCCGCATTGTTGTTCTGAATTGGTTCCCGAAGAAATCAAACCTGCCGAGGAAAGCGATTTAAACAAAGGAATCAAAAAATTGAAAAAAATAGTCAAAATCAAAAAATAAATACATGCCCCAAATGGGGCATTTCTTGTTCAAACAAATAAAAAAGAGTTTTCACCCTATTATTTCTTGCTTTTCCAAAAAAAGACTGTATAATCCATTGGCAAAAATTTAAAACATAAGGGGTTTGTGATGAAAAAAGGTATTCATCCGGATTATCATGAAATAAACGTCACTCGGACCGATGGCAAAACGGTCAAGATGTTTTCTTCGGTGAACAAGGATTTGGTGTTGTCCACGGACAATTTGAATCACCCGGCATGGACGGGTCAGCGGTCAACCGCCGGCGAAAAAGGTCGTCGCACCGAAAATTTCAAAAAGAAATTCGCTGGATTTGGTTTCTAAACTTCTGTCAATGGGGGGCGGGTTATGGATTTGCTGATCAAAGGTTCGCCAGAATTAAATAAAATGTTCTTGGCACTGAAACGGACGGCGGATGGGCTGCGCCATGATTTTGGCGAAGTTGAAAACCTGCAACAATCCTTGCGGGGGGCACGTGATTTTGTGCATCGTGCTGCCGCGCGTATCGAAGGCGAAATTTTATCGGACTTGTCACTGGTACGACCGTCGGCGGGGCTTTTGACCCCGAACGTTGTGCGGGCGGGCGATGGACGCGACGAATTTGTGTTGGCATTGTCGGGTGCGGCAAATTTCGTACGTGCAAATCCCCGATTCGCAATATCTTTGGCATTGCGAACAATGGACGAAACAAAAATTGCGCTGGTTTATTCCCCTGTTGACGAATACTTATATTATGCCGAAGCTGGCGCTGGGGCGTTTGCTTATTCGGCATTTCATTCGACACGTATTCGCGTTTCTAATATTGCAAATCCGGACGATATGACGGTTGCATATAACGGTATTTCGGGCAATCCATTTGGTGCGATGGACGTTCGTTCTACGGGATGTCCGGCATTGGATTTGGCATGGGTTGCCGCGGGCAAATTTGACGCGTTTATGTCGACGACACTTGATTTTGCCGAAGTTGCCGCCGCCGATTTGATATTACGTGAAGCGGGCGGTAAAATTGAAATTGGCGCAGATATAATTGCGACAAACGGCAAGAAAAGCGCGGAATAGCGCGGTACACAGGCCAATAAGGATGGTTGGCAGAGCGGTTGAATGCATCCGACTTGAAATCGGACAAGGTATGAAATAAGACCTTCGGGGGTTCAAATCCCTCACCATCCGCCATAAATTTTACCCACCTTATGGTGGGTTAAATTTATGTGGTGGTGCGGGTGAATGGACACACTTGCAACCAACGGTTGCAAAGGGTTCACACGATAGTTGGCAAGAACAAGTGCGTATGCACGCGGTTAGAGTCTTACTAATGCTAAGCAACGCGAACAAGTCCTTCACCATCCGTCAACAAAACCTTAGAAAATCAAAAGGCAAAGAATTAATTTAATAAAATTCAATCCTGTCATGATACAATAAAGTGGCAACAGATGCGTTATTCAGATAAAAATAATCAAACACCCAATAAAAAACTTGAAAAAGCGATATTTTATGATAAACTGCGGTTTGTCGATGGCGGATGTAGCTCAGCTGGTTAGAGCGTCGGTTTGTGGTACCGAATGTCGCCGGTTCGAATCCGGTCATCCGCCCCATTAAAAATTAAATGCGCCAGAGGCGCGTTTTATTTTTAATGTATCGGCGGTTCGGATGAGAACCGGCGAAGCCGAGTTCGACACGATAGTTGACGAGAACAAGCATCGCGCAGTTCGAGTCTTACGAGTGGAAGGGTCCCAACACAAAAGTGTTGGGATGTGCAATCCGGTCATCCGCCCCATGAATTTAAAAATGCCCGTTTGGGCATTTTTTAATTTGCTGGGCGGGTCGGATGAGAACCGGAGGTTCGACGCGATAGCCGGTTTTGCAAACGCAGTGTAGCAAAACCGTTGCGTGCGGAAGGGACCCAGCCCGCCATAGGCGGATGGGATGTGCAATCCGGTCATCCGCCCCATATTTGATGATCACCCCTTTGTACCATGTCAACAAAGGGGTATCTTATTGAAATTACTGGATTTTTACCTTCAATAAAAAAGTTCGAACTTTTTACATCTGTTCGTTAGCCCAAGTTTTCAATTCTTCTTCTGTGATATTTGATGGGAAACGTTTACCGTTGAGAACTTTTGCATTTGGTGCCAACGCTTGTAAATTTGCACCATAATCGCCAATACCACTGCTGCCTGATGTAACAAAAGGTATTACTGTTTTACCCGCAAAATCATAACTTTCTATGAATGTGTCCATAATAGATGGTTCACGTCCCCACCAGATTGGTGACCCAACAAACACAATGTTATATTGTGATATGTCTTCTATTTTAGATGCGATTTGCGGTCGTGAGTTTCTGTCGCCCATTTCAACAGATGTACGACTTTGGTCATTTTGCCAGTTCAAATCTTCACTTGTGTATGGCTGTTCAGGTTTGATTTCAAACAAATCAGCATTTATTGCGTTTGCTAACTTTTCTGCAACACCAGCTGTTGTTCCAGTAGCACTGAAATAAGCGACCAAGATTTTATTATTCGTTTCTTCTGCTTTTGCCCCCGTTGTGAAAGACAACAATACAGATAAAATGCATAATAATTTTTTCATAGAATATCCTTTTGTTATAAACTTTCACCCAAGGCACGTGCCTCTGCTAATTTTGCAGGTGTTTTGTTTGTGGTATTATCTGCTGTTACAATGCCTTTGTCTGTCATTCCCATATAACGTATCATATCTTTATACTGAGCAATCGCACCTGTATATACATTTGGTGAATACGATGAAAGCAACAATGCACTATATTTTGCCTTGGCTGGCGAATTGATAGCATAAAAACGATGGATGACCGCTTCCAGTTGTGCAGACATAATGAAGTAATAAATCGGTGATGCGAATACAATCATATCTGCATCTTGGACCAAAGGATAGATTTCTTGCATGTCATCTTTTTGAACACATGTTCCATTTCCTGCATTATGACAATAATTACAAGCAATGCATCCATTTACTTTTTTATGTGCAACATTTACGATATTGACATCATGTCCTTTGGATTCTGCACCTTCTTTGAAAGCATTTGCCAATGCAATAGTGTTTCCGTTTGGTGTTGGACTGCCGTTTAATACCAATATTTTCATTTTTGACTCCTTTCAATCGCATAGTAGTCGTTGTAGCAATTTTTCACAAGTGAATAATTTCTAGTTCATTGTTTCAAATCATTCAAAAATTCTTCTAATAAATCTAAATTATCCAGGATTTCTGCCTCGTACAATGATATTTCAGTTCGAATGTTGTCAATCTGGGGCTGCCAAAAATTCAAACCGACCTTTTGGGTCGGTTTTTTCTTTGTTTTCCAAGCATTTCACGAGTTCGTAAGTTGGACGGTAAAAAAGGACGCCATTTTACAATTTACAAAAAAGCCAGAATATGACTTTTTTTACCAGTTCAAATATATTCAGACTATTTATGTATTCTCTTTTTATATTCTGTTCCCCATTTCGCCATTGCATCTAAAACAGGTTCCAATGTGGCACCTAATTTTGTCATACTGTATTCAACACGTGGTGGCACTTCGGCATAAACTTTTCTGGACACCAATCCGTTGTTTTCCAATT